>DASZLP010000017.1:0-14242 GCA_035552355.1 Bryobacteraceae bacterium
AGAGCCCCGTTTCGTGGTCAGGCGATGCACGATCCGCGCGGGCGCGAAGCTCCGCGTGGCCGGCGTTGACCGACTGTCATCGAGCGCGGAGTGGCGCGTTGGAGGACGGCAGCGTTCGGGCAGGGAGAAGTCTTCGCCCGCCGGGCCGAATGTCAGATCATTCTATGGGAGCAGATCAAGATCGAAAACGGATTGAGACCGTAGCCTCTATGTGGCGCGCGCACTCCTGCGAGCCGCGCCGGCACGTCTGCCGGCGCTTGTGCTCATGAGGCCACAAGTGCCCGCACCACATCACGGCTTCAGATTCAAATACTGCGGAACACCCTCTTCCGCCACGCCCACCGCCGTCGCCAGCGCGATCTTCGCCCCATTATGCGCATTCAGGCTGGCGATGTAATTCTCATTCGCGGCCGCCAGCAACTGCTGCGCCTGCACGACCTCGATATTGTCGGTAACGCCCGCGCCGAAGCGATCGCGCGCCTGCGCGAGCGTCTCCATCGCGAGATCCGCATTCGACCTCGCCACCGCCACCTGCTCCGCCGCGGACTGTAAATCGAGCAGCGCTGTCCGCACTTCATAATCGATGCGGCCGCGCAGGTCGTCGACCGCATTCTTCTTTGTATGCAGGACGGCTTCCGCCTGCTCGGCATCGGTACGCGCGCGCCCGCCGGCGTAGATCGGGAAGCGGACCCCCGCGACGACACTGTACGTGCCGTGCGAGTGCGCCAGCGTCGAGCCGATATCGCCATAATCGCCCTGCACGACTACCTGCGGTGAATAGTGTTCGGCGTGCGCGGCCTCGATTGCATACTCGGCCGCGCGCACCTGAGCCTGCGCGGCGCGGAAATCGGCGCGATGATCGTACGCCTGCTTCAGGACATCGTCAAGGGCGGTTGTCAGGGGTGCGAAGGGAAGTTGGTCGGTCGCGTTGAACTGCTGCCCGGCCGGCAGACCGATGGCGCGCGCCAGCACCAGTTTGTCCTTCTCGACCTGGTTCTTCTGCGCGACGAGCCGCTGCTGCTCGGTCTGTAACTCCACCTGCGCCCGCAGGACGTCGATGCCAGCCACAGTCCCGGCGTTCTTCTGGTCTCTCGCGCGGTCAAACAACGCCTGGGCAGTGGCCAATTCAGCCTGCACCGCGTCGACGCGCGCTATGTCGGAGATGATGCCAAGGTAGGCGTTGCTGACCGCCTGCACCACCAGATTGCGCGCGTCTTCCGCGGTCAGTTCCGCGGCTTTCTGGCTCTCGGAAGCGGACTTCAGATTCTTCAGCGACGAACGGTCATAGACGGTCTGCTGCACGTAGGCGCGGACATTCTGATATCCGAACGGGCCGACGATCGACGTAAAGCCGGGAAGCGGCAGGTTGAAGCCAAAGGCCACCAGATCGATCTGTTGCGACGTCTGGGTCGCGCCGACGCTGGCCTGCGGCAACAGTGTGCTGAGTGTGCGGCGGCGCTCGGCTCGCGCCACGTCGGCAACGTCGCGATTCGTGAGAATCCCGAGATTGTATTGGAGCCCGCGGCGAATCGCTTCACGCAGTGTCAGATCGAGCGGCGTCGCAGTTGCCTGGCCGGACGCGATACTGCCGTTGTAGTAGATCTGCGCGGGCTGCTGCAGGACGGGTGCAGGGCCGTTCGGAATCGGCTGCGGAGGCGGCGGGACCTGCGCGAAGAGGGTGCATCCAGCGATTGGGAGAAGGGCGATTGTCTTGAAAGTCAACGGATTCTGTTCCTTACCTGAATTGTCTGATGAAGCGCGGCGGGATTCGGCTTCGCGGGAACGGCTGTAATCAATAACCGGTGAGTTTTCACTCTTGTAACTTGCTACCAGCGATGAGAACAGCCAAAGTAAGGAGAGCGCACAGGCTTTTAGCCGTTGTGCGCGCGTTGTGAGAAGGAGAGAGCGCACAGGCCGCAAAGCCGTTGTGCGCGGTCAAATCAATGAAGCAAAGCCTTCCGCCGCAGATCGCCGCTGAACTGGCGCAGTCCGCCGAAGCCTGGACGCACGCCGGCAACACCGCAAAGTTGTGGAGCCACGACAAATCGCTGTGGACTTCCGCCGACGAAGACAAGTGGCTCGGATGGCTCGACATCGCCGACCGCCAGATCGCGCAGCAGCACGTCTTCACGGAAATCGCGCACGAGGTGAAGTCGCGCGGTTATCGCGATGCCGTCGTCCTCGGCATGGGTGGGTCGAGCCTTTGTCCGGAAGTGCTCTCCATTACGTTCGGACGGCAGGAAGGCTTTCCCGCCCTGCACGTGCTCGATTCGACCGATCCCGCAGAGGTTGCCGCGATCGAGAAGATCGCCGACCCGAAGAGTTCGCTCTACATCGTCTCGAGCAAATCCGGCAGCACCCTCGAACCCAACATCTTCAAACAATATTTTTTCGAGAAGGCCGGTGGAATGAACGGCAACGCCGGTAATCGTTTCATCGCCATCACCGATCCCGGCTCGAAGATGGAGCAGGTTGCGAAAGACGACGGTTTCCACCGCATCTGCTATGGCGTACCCTCGATCGGCGGACGCTACTCGGCGCTTTCGGATTTCGGGATGGTGCCGGGTGCGGTGGCGGGTCTGAACATACCCGTGATGCTGCAGCGGGCCGCGCACATGGCGAAGGAATGCCATGAACCGGATGCCGCGAAGAACCCCGGTGTCGCGCTGGGTCTCGCCCTCGGTACGCTGGCGAAACACGGACACGACAAAGTCACGCTCGTCACTTCGCCCGCGATCTACGACCTCGGAGCCTGGCTCGAACAGTTGATAGCGGAATCCACCGGCAAGATCGGGCGCGCGCTGATTCCCGTCGATCGGGAATATCCCGGCGCTCCCGAAGTCTACGGCGCGGACCGCACGTTCGTTTACCTCCGCTACACGCCGGAAGTCGACGCGGATCAGGAAGCGGCCGTGTCGAAGATCGAGCGCGCCGGGCATCCGGTAATCCACATCGACATCGGCAACACGTCGGATCTCGGCGCGGAATTCTTCCGCTGGGAAATTGCCGTCGCGGTGGCGGGGTCCGTGATTGGCATCAATCCTTTCGACCAGCCGGATGTCGAAGCGAGCAAGATCGCGACGCGCAAGCTGACGGACGAATACGAAAAAACCGGCAACCTGCCGGCGGAGTCGCCCATCCTCGAAGCGGACGGCATGAAGTTCTTCACCGACGCGCGCAACGCGGCCGCATTACAGGGTAAAACGGCAGTGGAAATGCTGCGGTCGCATTTGAACCGGCTCGGCGCGGGCGATTACTTCGCGCTGCTCGGCTATATCCAGATGAATGCGGAACACGAGGAGGATCTGCAGGAGATGCGCCTCGACGTGCGCGATCGCAAGCGCGTCGCCACGTGCCTTGGATTCGGTCCGCGCTTCCTGCACTCGACCGGGCAGGCATACAAAGGCGGACCCAACACCGGCGTCTTCCTGCAGGTCACCTGCGACGACGCGCACGACATCGCGATTCCCGGCCAGAAGTACACCTTCGGAACCGTGAAGGCGGCGCAGGCGCGCGGGGATTTCGACGTCCTCGCGGAACGCGGCCGACGGGCTTTGCGTGTGCACCTTCCGGCCGACATCAGGCCCGCGCTTGCGAAACTCGGAAACGCCATCAAGGAGGCGCTCAACTAATGCAAATGGGAATGGTCGGTCTCGGCCGCATGGGCGGCAACATGTCGCGACGTCTGGCCAAAGACGGACATCAGATCGTCACGTTCGACCTCGACGCGGCGAAAGTCGGCGAGTTCGAGAAGGAAGGGATGAAGGGCGCGACCGAGCTTTCCGCGTTCGTGGCGCTGCTTGAGAAGCCGCGCGTGGCGTGGCTGATGGTGCCCGCGGGCGATCCGACCGAATCGATGGTCAACAAGCTTGGGGACCTTTTTGAGTCCGGCGACATCCTGATCGACGGCGGCAATTCTTATTACAAAGACGACGTGCGCCGAGCCGTTGCTCTCCGCGCCAAAGGGATTCACTATGTGGACGCAGGCACGAGCGGCGGCGTCTGGGGCATCGATCGCGGCTACTGTCTGATGGTCGGCGCCGATCCGGAAATTTTTAAACATCTCGAACCGATTTTCAAAACGCTGGCTCCTGGGCAAGGAGATGTCGCTCCGACTCACGGCCGCCCCACCGAAGGCCGTACCGCGCATCTGGGTTACCTGCATTGCGGACCTAACGGTGCGGGGCACTTCGTGAAGATGGTCCACAACGGGATCGAGTATGGGTTGATGCAGGCGTACGGCGAAGGCTTCGACATTATGAAGAACGCGGCGTCGCAGGATCTTCCCGAAGGCCACCGTTACGACCTCGAACTCGGCGAGATTGCGGAACTCTGGCGGCGCGGCAGCGTGGTCAGCTCGTGGCTGCTCGATTTGAGTGCGATGTCGCTCGCGCAGGATCCTGAGCTCCAAGGGTTCACCGGCTTCGTGCAGGATTCCGGCGAAGGCCGCTGGACGATTCAGGCGGCGCTCGAGGAGGCCGTCCCCGCGGATGTTCTCACAGCCGCCCTGTACGTGCGGTTCCGTTCCCGGCACGACCATACGTTCGCCGAGAAGATGCTTTCCGCGATGCGCAAACAATTTGGAGGACACATCGAGCAGCATGCTGCGAGCAAATAAGATGGGGCAGCGCGCTGCGACCCAATAGCATGGCGGAAAATCTTCAGAAAACCGATCAGGGCCGGATCGCCGATCGCTGCATCATGGTCATCTTCGGCGCCTCGGGCGATCTCACTACGCGCATGCTGCTGCCGGCTCTTTACAACCTCGCCCGGAACCACCTGCTGCCCGAGGAATTCGCCATCCTCGGCTTCGCCAAAGATCCGTTTTCCGAAGAAGACTTCCGTAAACGGGCCCGCGAGGACATTCGCGCTTACGCCGGCGCGCCCGAGAAATGCGATCTTTGCGACTGGATCGTGGGGCGCCTCTTCTACATGACCGGCGATTTCGCCAGCGCGGACGACTTCGCCAAACTCAAGGACCGTATCGACCAACTCGACCAGCAATACAAGACGTCGAGTAACGTTTTTTACTATCTCGCGACCCTGCCGCAGTTCATCTCGGAAATTATCCGGCAGCTCGGCGCGCAGGGTCTGACCAATGAGGACCATGACAACTGGCGGCGCGTCATCATCGAGAAGCCGTTCGGGAACGATCTGGAGTCCGCCAAAAACCTGAATCTGGAGATCGCGCAGGTTCTGAAAGAAACGCAGATTTTCCGGATCGACCACTATCTCGGCAAAGAGACCGTCCAGAACATCCTGGTGTTTCGCTTCTCGAATGGCATCTTCGAGCCGGTCTGGAATCGCCGTTATATCGATCATGTCGAGATCACGGTCGCCGAGACGCTGGGCGTCGAGCGGCGCGGTGGCTATTACGAACATGCGGGTGCGCTGCGGGATATGATTCCGAACCATCTTCTGCAGCTTGTCTCGCTGACCGCCATGGAGCCGCCGATTTCCTTTGCGGCGGACGCGGTGCGCGATGAGCAGGCGAAGGTGCTGCACGCGATTCAGCCGATCCAGCCGGAAGATGTTCTGACACGCGCCGTGCGCGGCCAGTACGGCGAAGGTGCGATCGCGGGCCAGAACGTAGAGGCCTATCGCAGCGAAGAGTTCGTCGATGCGCACTCGAATGTCGAAACGTTCGTGGCTTTAAAGCTGCAGCTCGACAACTGGCGCTGGGCGGATGTGCCGTTCTATATCCGCACCGGTAAGCGCCTCGCGAAGCGCGCCACCGAGATCGTGATTCAGTTCCGGCGCGCGCCGTTTGTTTTATTCCGCGACACGCCGGTCGACAAGCTGACGCCGAATGTGCTGGTGATCCACATCCAGCCGGATGAGGGAATTTCGCTCAGCTTCGGCGCGAAGATTCCCGGCGCGCATGTGCGCCTGGGCGACGTGAAAATGGATTTCCACTATGCCGACTACTTCGGCGCCGAACCCAGCACCGGCTACGAACGGCTGCTTTACGACTGCATGATCGGCGACGCGACGCTGTTCCAGCGCGCGGACATGGTGGAGGCCGGTTGGGCGGTCGTCGAGCCCGTGCTGGATGTGTGGAAGGCGCTGCCGGCGCGCTCATTCCCGAACTACGCCGCCGGAAGCTGGGGGCCGAAAGAGGCAGAGGAGCTCATCCGCCGCGACGGCCGCCGCTGGCGCGTCGAATAGGGCGTTCTGTAATCAATTGTCCGTCGGCGTCGCATTCAGCCGATCGATCACGATCACCGGCAGCGCGCTCTTTTGAGGCTTCAGCTTGATTCCGAGCTGCTTGTCCAGAGCCTCGACGATCGTGATGCCGCCGTTGGGCTCGGTCGTCGAGTTATCCACGAGATGAAGCGGGCTCCAACTGAATGTGAAGTCGAATGCGCCCTGCAAACCCGTTGCGTCGATCACCGGATTTGGAACGTAAGGGCCGCCAAACGCCTGCAGCTTCGGCGCCAGTTGCGCCATCGTGGTGTTCCGGCATCTGACGGAGAAAACTGTCACGGCGGCCGGCCCCGCTGCCGGGATGTTGCGGCATCCCGGCCGGCTGCGAGGTTCGGCGCGCTGCAGTTGCGGCTTCGACGCTACCAGAGCGAGAACCGATACCGTTCGCGTCTCGACGTGCGTTTTCAAACCGAAACGATCCACCAGCAACGCGCGCAGCATCAGCTTGAGAGCGGCGATGTCGGCGGGTCCGGTTGCCGGCGGACGGGCCACGATGTCGTAGCGCACCGATTCGGAAAATGCGGGAGCGCCGATCAGAAGTTCGTCATTATCGATCGCGTCAAGATCTTCGATATCCCATGCCAGTTTGATGAGGGACTTCAGCGTCACGCCCTGAATCTCGACACGGCCGCCGATACGCACGTTCTTTTCCGTGGCGGGCGCCGAAGGCTTGATGACCGCAACCTCGAAGGCGAGCGGCTCCGGCGGAAGCAGTTGCGGGACGTTCGGCGCGTTCGCGGTTGGGGTCTCGTCCACTTTATCGACGACCAGAGCAGCTTCCCGGACATCACGCACCGCGAGGATCAAACCGAGCTGTTTCTCGATAGCGCTCGCGAGTGAGACGCCGCCTGTTCCGGCGGCCACAAAGGTCCTGCGCGGCGCCCAGTGCAGAGAGAAGTCGAAGGCGCCGCGCAACTGCGTCTGGTCAAGAAGCCGGTTGCCCTGAAAGTAATCCCCCGCCATCTGGGGCAGGGTTTGGACGAACTGCGCCATCGTGAGGTTCCGGCACGTAAGACCGGCTTCGGGCGCGGGAGTGGTGCGCTTGCAGCCGCTCTCCGCGCCGCCTTCCGTCGCTTTCAGCAGAGGGCGCGGCCCGGCGGTCAGGACGGCCTCGGGAAACGGCCGCATATCGGGGTGCGTGGCGAGATGAAAGCGTTCGATCAGAAGCGCCTGCAGCATGACCGGAAGATCGGCGGCAGTGGCGCCTGCCGGGACTTTGGCAATCACATCGAACCGCGCCGTATCGAGCCATGCCGGGCCGCCGATAAGTTTGACCGGATCGATCGAGAAGGCAACACTGATCAAATCCACCAGCGCGGCGGAACGGATTTCATAACGGCCGCCGCGAAGCTGGCCGTTGCGCGCGGATAGCGTAGGCTCGCGCATGGCCGCGAGCGCCCACGCGCTGGCGGGATCGGCCGGATGTACGTCGGCCAGTTCGAAGGCTTTCGGAGCATCGGCGGCGGCCGAGGCAATCGCCGCTACCGCGAGGGCCCCGACGCGGAGTAATCGCGCGCGACGCATCAGCGGCATCGGTGAATCTTAGTGCCGGCCGCGCCGGGAGTTACCAGGACGCGCGCCGTCATAATCCCCACGAGCGAGCCGAGGATTCCCGACGTGATGACAACCGAGAGCGAGGCCGCGATGAGCCAATCGCTCACCAGATGCCGCGGCAGCGCGACCGTGAAGAATTCCCGGAATGCGCGCAAAGATGCCCGGGCAACGCCGCGCGCGCCGCGACGAGCATACTCATCGTGAATGAGCTGCTCGAAATCCGACGCCATTTCGTCGCCGTACGATGCGCGCAGTCCGCCGGGATAGAGGCGGAGGGAGAGGCGGTAACAATCAGCGAGATATTTGAGGAATCGCGGCATCGATCAACCCTCCGAGCGGCGCTGTACGAGGCGCGCCGCCCGCTTGAAGACAGAGTTCATGCGTTTGACCTCGGCGTCCAGAAGACGGAAGCCGGTGCCGGAAAGCTCGTAATAGCGCCGCCGGGAATCGGCTCCGCGATCGGCCCTGGTTTCCACCACCAGATCGAGCTCGACCAGCCGCTGGATTGTGGAATAAAGCGTCGCCGGCCCCATCGTGAAGCCGCCTTCGGAAAGGCTCGTGGTCTCCTGCATGATCGCGTAGCCGTGCCGGGCTCCCGAAGACAATGCCAGCAGCACGTAGAAGACCGCCGGCGTGAGCGGAACAAGCCGCGAGACGTTTTCCGGAAGAGGATCGGCGGCGCTGGACATATCAGCTACAGATATATCTCTTACTGATATATTTGTCAAGGCCTGTCCAAAGCCATCCGCGCCCGTTTACCCGGCTTCAGATACTATTTATTCGGACATGCGTACAATCGCCGCCCTCATACTCTCGCTCTTCCCGCTGCTTGCGCAAACTTCCGCGCCGCAACCGGTCAAGTCTGTCCGCCTCTACGTCTTCGACTGCGGCAGGCTCAAGAGCGGCAACCCGCAGGTCCTGCTCGATCGGGGCGTCAAGGTCACTGACATGTCGGTCGAAGCGTTCCTGATCGTCCACCCCCGCGGCACGCTCCTTTGGGATTCCGGCGTCATCCCGGACGAACTCGTCCGGCCCGAAGGAACCGTCGAAGCCCGCGCGACCGTTCACACCACTCTAAAAGGGCAGCTCGCCGCCATCGGCTACAAGCCCACCGACATCACGTACCTCGCGCTCTCCCACAACCACTACGACCACTCCGCCAACGGCAACAACTTTGCCACGGCGACCTGGCTTGTCCAGCGTCCGGAGCGCGCGTTCATGTTTCCGGACACGCCTCCGGCCACGCCCGTCAATGGAGCGGCCCGCTGGAGCGAACTGAAGAACGCCAAAACCAAAATCCTCGACGGCGACTATGACGTCTTCGGCGACGGTTCGGTCATGATCATATCGACGCCCGGCCACACGCCCGGCCACCAATCGCTCCTCGTCAATCTGAAGAAGACCGGACCGATCCTGCTCAGCGGCGATCTCTACCACTATCCCGCCGAGCGCACTCTCCCGAACTTCACTCCGTTCGCCAACCTCGGCGATCCCGCGCAGGAGGTTGCCTCAAAGGCCAGGGTCGAAGCGCTGTTGCAGCAGAAGCATGCGAAGCTCTGGATCCAGCACGACATACTCGCCGACGCCAGACTCCGTAAGTCCCCGCGGTGGTATGAGTAGCCGGCGGTCGCGTGCCTGCGTTGGATAACGCTTCTCGAACTCCGGAGGCTGTAATTGGGGCACTCGGGCCATGACAGGCTGAAAGCCAGTCCCGCCATGAGCATTCCGGCTACAGAGCTTCGGGAGCCGAACCGAGCGTCATGGTGACTTTCATCGTCCGGTTCTCGCGATAGATGGTCAAAACCATCTTCTCGCCCGGGCGCTTCTGATTCATCGCCTTTCGCAGCGCGTCCTGTCCATCCACCGGATTCCCGTCGATAGCGATGATCAGGTCGCCGCCGATACCGAGTTGATAGCGTCCGGACACGATGACGGAGTGATCGGGTCCACGCAGTCCGGCCGCTTCCGCCGGAGAGCCATCGTCGATGCTCTGGATCAGAAGGCCTCCGGAGCGCGGCATTTTAAGCGCCTCGGCCAGATCGCCCTGCACAAAAAATATCTGCGAAATGCCGCTCACCGGATGCGAGATCTTTCCGGTCGTCCGGTATTCTTCCAGCTTTTCCTTGGCGCGGTTGATGGGCATCGCGAAACCAATGCCGATGCTGCCGGCTTCGCCGCTGGCGGTTTGCGATCCGTAAATCGCCGTATTGATGCCGATCACACTGCCGCTCGAATCGAGCAGCGGGCCGCCGCTGTTCCCCGGATTGATCGCCGCTTCCGTCTGAATCAATCCTTCGAGCTCATTGCCATCTTCGTTTTCGAGGCTGCGGCCTAGCGAACTGATGATGCCGGTCGTGAGCGTGCCTTCGAGTCCGAACGGATTCCCGATCGCCAGCACTTTCTGGCCGACCTGAATGGTGTCGGAATTGCCGAGACGGACGATCGGCAGCTTGCGATCCGCTTTGATCTTCAGAATCGCCAGATCGCTGCGCCGGTCGATTCCAACCACGGTTGCCGGATACTGGGTTTTGTCGGAAAGCGTTACCGTCACGTTGCGCGAGCCGGAAATGACGTGATTGTTGGTGACGATCTCGCCATCCTCATTGATGATGAAGCCGGAGCCGATGCCTTTCTGCGGAAAGACCTGAAAGAAAAAATTGCGCTGGTAGACGATGCTCGTGATGTTGACCGTGGCGAGGCGATTGGTCTTGTAGATGTCGATGTTGTTCTGCTCATCGGCGCCGAATCCGGAGCCGTGGGCGGTCACCGGATCGGACCACAGCCTGCCGCTCGCCGAAATCGGCTGGATGAGCCGCTTCAGGCTCCAGTTCTCACGCTCGGTGACGAACCAGAAGCCCACTACCAGAAGCAGAGTCAATACGAGCGCGCGCGGTCTCACGATGCCAGCCTCCTCAAATCCCTGTACACTACTTCAGTTTGACGCAAAGTCTCTTCCAGTGAACCGCTCGCATCCACAATGTAATCGGCGAATTCCTTCTTTTTCCCGAGCGGTAACTGGCGCTCCAGTCTGGCGAGTACGATCGCTTCGGAAACGCCAGGGCGTTGTAAAGCGCGTTCGATCTGCTGTTCCCGCGTGCAACTGACGACTATTATTTTATCGACTTCGCGGTAAGCCTCGGCTTCGATCAGGATGGCGGCGACGTAAACCACGATTCCGTGGGGATCGCGCGCCGCAAGGTCCGCGAACGCGCGCAAGGCGCGCGCCCGGACTGCTGGATGCACAATGGCATTCAACCGTTCCAGTTGCGCGGGGTTGCAGAAGACGCGTTCGCCAAGCCGGCTTCGCACGATGTGGCCGCTCTCGTCGAGGATTGCGTCGCCGAAGGCCGCTACGACCGCGGCGTACGCTTCGCCGGCCGGCTCGATCACGCGGTGCGCGACAGCGTCTGCTTCAATGATGTGGCAGCCGAGCTCGCCGAGTGCGGCGGCGACGACACTCTTGCCGCACGCCATGCCGCCGGTGAGCCCGACTTTCAGCATCTCTCCGGGAAAATCAACACAGGGCAGTCCGCCGCTCGGCTGAATCGATCGTGTTGCTCATCAGCATGGCGATTGTCAGCGGGCCGACGCCGCCCGGCACCGGCGTATAAGCGGATGACACGCGCGCCATATCGCCCGGATGCACGTCGCCCACCAGCAGGCTGCCGCGCCGCTCGAAATCGGCCAGCTTCGCCGGATCGAAGATTCGTTCCGCCTCGCTTTTCGTATCGACCTTGTTCATTCCGACGTCGATCACGACAGCGCCCGGCTTGATGTAATCGGCCGTGACCATGGCGGCGCGCCCGATGGCGGCCACGAGGATGTCGGCGGTGCGGCAAACGCCCGGCAGATCGGCGGTGCGGGAATGGCAAATCGTGACCGTGGCGTTTTCATGCAGCAGCAACATCGCCATTGGTTTGCCGACGATATCGCTGCGTCCGATCACCACGGCGTTCCTGCCGGCGATCGGGAGATCATGGCGCTTGAGAATCTGGATCACACCCGCCGGTGTGCACGGGCGCAGGCCGGGGCGGCCGGTGGACAACAAGCCAACGTTCATCGGATGGAAGCCGTCAACGTCCTTTTCCGGCGCGACCGCGAGCAGCACGCGCTGCGAATCGATGTGCGAAGGCAAAGGCAACTGCACGAGAATGCCGTCGATTTCCGGACGTACGTTGAGCTGCGCGACGAGGGCGAGTAATTCGTCGGTCGTCATCGACGTCGGGCGCGTGATGGTCTCGGCGTGGATACCAAGATCTTCGGCGGTTTTCGTCTTGTTGCGGACGTAAACTTCCGAAGCCGGATTATTTCCTGCCAGCACGACGGCAAGTCCCGGAGGCCTTCCGGCATGGGCGCGCACGCGTTCCACGCGCGGCCGGCATTCGGTTTTTATCTGGTCGCGTACCTTGTTCCCATCGAGAATTCTGGACATCAAACCAATGTACAAGACCCCTATTTCTTCGTGAGCCGGTATTCCTCCGCGCGTGTCATGTTCCTGATGAACTCCGCGCGGCGAAAACGCACAGCGGACCAATCCTCATCGATCGCCACCATGCGCACGGGTTCGAAGCCTTGCTTGCCGAGCGAATCCCAGCCGCCGCTGTCGCGGCTGATCTGCGACTGGTATTTCTTCGAGCTCTTCTTCGGATACGCGAACCAGACGACCGCGTCGCCTTCCGCTTTGCGCCCGATGGCCGGCGCGAGCGTGTCGACCTCGCCGTGCGAGATGACAAACGCGAGCGAAAACGTGACCGCCTTTACCTTTTTCAAATCGCGGACGACGTCCACACCCTTGAGCAACTTCAGCTCCCGCTCGAAGGATTCAGGCGCGTTCAGCACAACAATCCGATTCTGATCTTTCAGGTTCAGTTTCGCGAAGACGGCCGGCATTTGTACGGAGATTAGCACTCTAAACAAACCGCCCGCGCTACATTGAGGAGGGAATGCTTCCTTCGAGGCTCGCCGAGACTCTCCTGACTCTCGTCACTCTTTCGGTTCAGATTCTGATCGCCGACCGCTTTTTTTCCGACTGGAGGAAGCGTCTCTCGCCCGCGGCCGCCCGGATATCGACGGTGCTGCTCGCCATTCTCTGGGCGGCGTTTTTGTTCGCGACTCCGTTCCGTTTTCAGAGTCTCGCGATGCGGCTTCGCGATATTTCACTGCCCATGCGAACGACCCTTATTGCCATTGGAAATTTGTGGGGCATGACGGCGGTACCGTCTTTCGCCATTTTTCTGATCTGGCAATTCTTTGCGCGGGGGAAAACCTTTGCGCATTCGCCCCAACGCCGCCGGCTTCTGCACGCTGCCGGCACGATCGCCGTGGCGGCGCCGTTCGCGGCGGTTGCGTTTGGCGTAGTGGAACGCACGGCGTTTCACATCAAAGAAGTTGAGCTGCCGGTGCCGAATCTGCATCCCGATCTGGTGGGACTGCGGATCGGGCAGTTGAGCGATCTGCACGTGAGCCCCTGGTTGAGCGTGCGCGACGCGGGGCGCGCCGTCGATATGCTCAACGAGCTGAAGCCGCATCTGACGGTTGTCACGGGCGATGTGATCACACAGCCGGGCGATCCGCTCGATGACGCCATGCGGGAGCTCGGCCGTTTGCGCGCCGATCTCGGCGTGCTGGGCTGTCTCGGCAATCACGAACGGTACGTTCAGTGCGAAGACTATGAAACGGCGGTGGCGGCGAAATACGGGATCGGGATTCTGCGGGATGAAGCGCGCCGGATCAGGTGGGGAAGCGGCGTCCTGAACGTGGCCGGCATCGATTATCAGGCGCGCCGCGACGGGCCATATTTGAAAGGCGCTGAAGGACTCGTCGTGCCCGGTATGGCGAATCTGCTGCTGTCGCATAATCCGGATACGTTTCCGGACGCGGTCCGCAAAGGATACGATGCGGTGCTGAGCGGCCATACGCATGGCGGGCAGGTAACTATCGAGGTGCTGAATCAGACGCTGAATTTCGCGCGCTTTGTGACGCCGTACGTGGCGGGCCTCTATCGGATAAACGGACGAAGCTGCTACGTGACCGCGGGTATCGGGACGATCGCGCTGCCGGTGAGGCTCGGCGCGCCTCCCGAGATCACGCTGCTGCGACTGGCGATGGCCTGAAGCGATTCGACTCCGTGCGCTACCTCGTCGTCAGCGATCTGCACAGCAATTGGGAGGCTCTGGAAGCCGTCCTCGATGATGCGCGCGGCGACTACGACCGCGTGGTTTGCTGCGGAGATCTCGCCGGATACGGCCCCGATCCCAATCGCGTGCTCGACTGGGCGCGTGGCAGTCTCGATGCGGTGGTGCGCGGGAATCATGACCGCGCTTGCTGCGGGATGGAGGATCTCGAGTGGTTCAATCCGGTGGCGAGGGCCGCGACAGTCTGGACCATGCAGCGGCTGACGGCGGAGAATTTCAAGTATTTGCAGGAACTGCCGGCGGGTCCGCACAAGGGCGACGGGTTTCAGTTGATTCACGGCTCGCCG
>DASZLP010000018.1:0-20178 GCA_035552355.1 Bryobacteraceae bacterium
CGGAATGCTGTGGCGAACGTTGCAGGAAGACCTTCAACCAGCGGAATAGCAGGCAGGCGAGACGCAACCTACACGTCAAATGAGAAAAACAGGGGTAAGTTTATGGTGCGAAGGACTTTTCCGCGAGGGTCGCGATAATAACTGGAATCACGACTCAGGCGGCCGGCAGCGGCAGCGGCAGCGGCTCCGCGGTCCCCATACCGGTTCGCCTGGCCCGAGCTGCCCGGAGAGTTTCAGCAACGGACAGGGCTCCGGTAATTTCAACCTTCTGGCGATCCAAAAACATCCCGAGCTCCTTGCCGATCAGCTCCAGCGCCCGGTTCGCCACCGATCCTTCATACCGGTAATCGCCCGCGGGACGCCGTTCTCGTCGGTCGGCGCCGTCGCCTGCAGCGCGCGTTCGACATTCTCCCGAAGCTGAGTCAGCACCCACGAGCGATCGAGCGCCGCCTTTTCGACTGCTCGCTCTGCGACCGCTTCCTGAAGGGCTATGGTATTCTAAGGGTGTAGTTTGCGCGCATTCCTTCCACTTCGAAGTACCACGCGAGACTCCAGAGGAGTAACTCCACACCGACATGGCTAATTTTAACCAGGGAGCCCAGGTCGAGCACCAGAAATTCGGACTCGGCACCGTTCTCGCAAGTTCCGACGAGCGTATCACGATCAAGTTCGACGATCATGGCGAAAAGAAATTCGTAACCACCATGGTGCTTGGATCGCTGAAGAAGAGCGACCGTCAACCGCCCGCGGAGAAGCGCGCCTCGCGTGCTCGCAAGCCAAAAGCCACCACAGCGCCGGCGCAGGCCTGAAACCGAGCTAAAGGATTCGACGTTTGAACGCCAGACAGAAACGCCTCTTTGAAGAGTCGCTCCGCAAAAACCCCAATCTGAAAATGCCGGCGGAAACGCACTCGCCGGCCGAATTGACTGACGAGGATCTGGCCCTGCTCAAGCAGGGCGTCGGCGATAAGTCCGGCCGTCCCCAGAGCGCAACGGCTGCTGCCGGCGGTGAGCCTCAGGACGACGCACCGCCGGAAATCCAGACAGGCTCCGTGATGACCTACTTCGAGGAGAAGGGCTTCGGGTTCCTGCGTCCGGATGGCGGCGGCAAGGATATCTTCTTCCACATCTCACGCCTCCATCAGGGCGATGCGACGGCGCTGGTACCGGGCGCCAAGGTCGCTTACGACCTGGGCATGGACCGCAACGGCAAGATCGCCGCCAGCAGCGTTCGCCTCCTCGGCTCCGAAGAAATTCCGCAGTAAACCGCGGCGCAGGCTATCGTTCTCTGTCGCCTGCTTTGCGAGAGAATTTTGGAGCGGGCTGCGAAGCGGCTTTCGACCCTTTTTTGACCCCCTTACGTAAAGGGTGGGAATCAACCGAACGCCTTCAGGAGTCATCCACCGGTTTTACCCGGCAGGGACTGGCACACCAGCGCTGCTTGAGCCGACTCCCTCATTCTTGAGTGTTGGATCAAAAATGACAGGCCATCACTCGCCTCGCGGCCACGCTCCAAACCGGATTGTAACCCGCCGCGCGCGGAATACAAGACTATCGTTTTCGACCGATCCGGGGTATACTGCGGGCGTTATTTGTTTGGGATCGCGCGAACCGGGAGATTCTCGAGCATGTTCACATCGGCGTCAGCGGCGCTTCTGCAGGACGCCACGCCTGCCGCGGGCAGCGCCGCCACAACGATACGAATTATCGCCGGGATCCTCGCGATCGTGCTGGTCGTGATCATCATCTTCCGGCGCAAGGGCTCCGGAAAAAAGGAAAACGAAGAAGACGAATTTTAATCGATTCTCGCGGCGCGTTCAGAGTCTCGCCGCGGCGCGGATAGCCGGCACATCGACGATCCGAATTCCCTCCGGCGGGTTCTCGACCGCCCTCATCAGCGCCGCAAGCATCTCATCGATCTTTACGAGGCCCAGCCGCTTCGCGCCCTCCGCCAGTCCAGGAATGACCTCGGCGATTTTGTAGAACGGCACGAGCGCCAGCGGCCACCAATGGCCAGGCCCCAGAACGTACCAGGGGCGCAGGATCGTCGCGTTCAGCCCCGCCTCGCGGATCGCGCTCTCACACGCCGCCCGCACCATCGCGTACGACTTCATGGCGGGCGCGGGCTGCGCCACGCTGACATACACGAAATGCCGCACGTGCTCGCCCTGCGCCGCCAGAATCGCCTCACGCGCCGAACGCAGATCGATATCCACGAACTCGAGCGTTTTCGACGGCGAAGGATGCGCAACCCCCACCAGATGTACCAGCGTATGCTCCGGACGAAGATGCTTTCGCCAGGTTGTCCGGTCGAGCGCATCCGCGACGATCACTTCACAGCCGGGTGGCAACCTGCTCTCGGAGCCCTCGCGCGCCACGGCCGTTACCTTATGGCCTCGGGTCAGAAGCCGCGGGATCAGCCGCCGGCCCATGTAGCCGGTGCCGCCAGTGATGAAGACCTCCGCCATCAGTTACGCGATGCCAGCCAGTGGGTGATGTTGCGAATCTGTTCTTCCACCTGCTCACGATCATCGGCCTTCGGCGCCAGTGCCAGGTAGCGCTGAAAAGCAGACATTGCTTCCGGCATGCGATCGCACTGCAGAAGCACGGCGGCTCGCTGCTTGTGTTCGTCGGCGTTGTTCGGCTCCGCTTCGATCAGCAGATCGAGCACCTGCAGAGCCTTCGCGGGTTCCCGCCGCGTGAAATAGACGCCGCGCATATTGTTCAGCATGCGGATCGCGATCGCGCGCTTATCCACCGATTGCAGCCACGAAAAATGGACCTCCTCGGCCTGCGCCAGCCGGCAGCAGTCGTCCATGGTCAGAATTCGTCCGCGGTCGAAAGGATCGATCAGCGCGGAGTAGCTTCGGTCGTCGTATCGGACGATGAAATGCCGCGGGAGTCCGACGCCGGTGACGTTCTTGGCGAGCCGCCGCGCGACTTCAATGTAAACGAGCGAGAGCGTTATGGGGATGCCCTGCCGGATTTCGAGCACGCGGTTCAGACAACTGTTCACCGGGTCGTAGTAATTGTCGTTGTTGCCGCGAAAGCCGGCCTCTTCGAACAGATATTTGTTGGCAGCCTCGACGAAGTGCTGCCCGTCCGAAAGGTCGTGGGCGCGCTCGGCGATGGCGAACGCGAGGCGATCGAGTTCCCGAAGGCAAGCTTCAGCGTCGAGTTGCGGACATTCGATGCGCGCGATCTCGAGCGCCACACGGTCAAGCTCGATTCCGGAAGGTCTGCGGCCCAGCAGATCCCGCAAAGATTGGGCGTCGAATTCGCTCACTTGTGGACCAGGATATCACCGGCAACTCCACTCGCCTGCCTTACAAGGAGTGGATTGTCGCGATGAATCGCTGGCCCATTATCCTCACCATCCTCGTAGCGGTGTTAGTCGCCGGCGGGATTGCTGTCGTGTATGGATATACGGCGTCGAAGGTCTGGAGGGCTCGATGGAGATCTCCCGGAGCCGCGCGCCCTGGAGATCTTCATTACCTCCGATGGTCCAAAGGACCATTCAGGCTTGCTAACACGCGCGCAGCAGAAAGGGAGAGGTCCTGCGATCTGACCTTTTTAGCAGCCTGTCAGTTTGGAAAAGCGGGCCGTTAAACTCGAAAGTTGCCCCTTGCTCTGGACACACCGCTCGCCTACGTCAAAGGTGTCGGTCCCGCGCGCGCCGCGATGCTGTCGGCAAAAGGTCTTGAGATCGTCGAAGACCTTCTGAATTATTTTCCATTCCGCTACGAAGACCGCAGCAACCTGAAGCCGATCGCGCGCCTCGCGCCGGGCGAGATGGCGACCGTGATCGCGGAGGTCCGCTCGGCGAAATTGTCCGGCTTCCGCCGGCGCAACCTGGGGTTGTTTGAAGCCGGGTTCAGCGATGCCTCGGGCGCCACACTGCTCGGCAAGTGGTTTCATGGCGCTTACCTTGCCGACCGCCTGACGCCCGGGACGCGTGTCGCGCTGTTCGGAAAAATCGAGTTCGATTCGTATCGCGGCGAGTTGCAGATGATGCACCCCGAGATCGAGTTCCTCAGCGGCGACGATGAGGAAGGCGACTTGGCGCTTCACGTCGGGCGTATTGTTCCGGTCTACGAAGCCGCAGGCAAGGTCAGCACTCGTATCCTGCGTGTGCTCCTGCACAGGATCCTGCAGGAAATCCCGCCGCTCGAAGATCGTCTGCCCGAGGCGATTGCCGGCCGTCTGCGCTTTCCTTCGCGAACCGACGCAATTCGCGAGGCGCACTTTCCCTCAGCCGGGACGCCCATCCGAATCCTGAACGATTTCCGGTCGGCCGCGCAATTCCGGCTGATTTTCGAAGAGTTCTTCTGGCTCGAATGTGGGCTCGAGATTAAACGCCAGCGGGCCCGCGCCATGCCTGGCATCGAATTCGCGCTGAACGACCGGGTTCGCGAACAGATCAAAAAGCTGCTGCCGTTCAAGCCGACCGGTGCCCAGAAACGGGTCCTGAAGGAAATCGCAGACGACATGGCGCGACCCAGTCCGATGAACCGGCTGCTGCAGGGCGACGTCGGCAGCGGGAAAACCATTGTCGCGGCGGAAGCGGCGCTGATTGCGCTCGAGAACGGCTATCAGGTTGCGATCCTCGCGCCCACGGAAATACTTGCGGCGCAGCATTACTTTTCACTGCGTCCGCTGCTGCAGAAAGTGGGCTATCCGATTGCGCTGCTGACGGGGTCTTCGAGCGCGCGCGAGAAGGGCAAGCTGAAGGAGATGCTCCGCGACGGGCTTCTCCCCGTGGCAGTCGGGACGCACGCGCTGATCGAGAAAGACGTGGAGTTTGCGAAGCTCGGTCTGGTCGTGATCGACGAGCAGCATCGCTTCGGCGTGATGCAGCGATTCCATCTCGTGCGGAAGGGCGTGACGCCCGATGTGCTGGTGATGACCGCGACGCCGATCCCGAGGACGCTGGCCATGACACTCTACGGCGACCTCGACGTTTCCGTAATCGACGAGCTTCCGCCCGGGCGACAGAAAATCGTTACGAAGCATTTCACGGCCGACCAGGTCGAGCTGGCGTACAGCGCCATTCGCCGCGAGATCGATGAAGGGCGGCAGGCTTATGTCGTCTATCCCGTGATTGAAGAATCCGAGACGCAGGCCCTCGGCGGCGCCGAGCGGAATTCCATGAAAGCGGCGCAGCAGATGTACGAGCACCTGTCGGCCGAGGTGTTCCCCGATGTCCCGATCGGCCTGCTTCATGGCCGCCTCGGCTCCGGCGAAAAAGAAGCGGCGATGGATGCTTTCAAGAGCGGCCGCACACGGATTTTGGTCTCGACAACGGTGATCGAAGTCGGCGTGGACGTGCCGAACGCAACCGTGATGGTTGTCGAGCAGGCCGAGCGCTTCGGGCTTTCCCAGTTGCATCAACTGCGCGGGCGCGTGGGGCGCGGCCACGCGCAGAGCTACTGTCTGCTGATCACCGAAAAGATGAACGACACGGCGAAAGAGCGCATCCGCACGCTGGTCGATTCGCAGGACGGATTCGCGATCGCGGAGATGGACCTGAAGCTGCGCGGGCCGGGCGAGTTCTTCGGCACGAAGCAGTCCGGGCTGCCGTCGCTGCGGATTGCGAACATCCTGCGCGACCCGGACATTCTCGGCGCCGCACGGAACGAGGCGCGGGCGTTCGTGGAGCAGCCGCCATCGCAGGAAGCGTTGCTGGCGGCGATCGACTATATTCGGAATCACTGGCAGAGGCGCTACGGCCTTGTCCAGGTGGGTTAGGTCCAGGTGGGTCAGGGATGCGCGTAATCAGCGGGGAGTTCCGGTCGCGGAAGCTGGAGTCGATGCCGGGGATGGACGTGCGCCCGACGCCAGACAAGGTGCGCCAGGCTTTGTTCAACATCATCGCGCCGGAGATTCAGGACGCGGTGTTCGTGGACGCCTACGCAGGCACGGGCGCTGTCGGCATCGAGGCGCTCAGCCGCGGCGCGCGTCACGTGGTGTTCATCGAGAGCGAGCGCGCGGCGGCGGACTTGATCCGGCGCAATCTGGCATCGCTGCAGGCGGAGGCGCGAGCGCGCGTGATCCGTGGCCGGGCCTCGCTGTACGTCGGGAGCCTGGACGCGGATCTTGTCTTCCTGGATCCGCCGTATCCAAAGGAGCGCGAGTACCTCGCCGCGCTCGAGGCGCTGGAGAGCAAGCCGCCCCGGATGACCATTGTGCAGCACGCGGCGCGGTTTGAGCTCAAAGATCGATATGGGCCGCTGCGAAAGACTCGCACAGTCAGATATGGGGACAACGCACTGAGTTTTTTTCGCACATGAGCCGCCGCCTGATCGTCAACGCCGACGACTTCGGATTCACGCGCGATGTGAATGAAGGCATCGTCGAAGCGCATCGCAAAGGAATCCTCACCGCCACGACACTCATGGCCAATGGGTCGGCCTTCGATGATGCGGTCAGACTCGCGCGGAGTTGGCCGACTCTCGACGTGGGCTGCCATCTGGTGCTCGTGCAGGGCCCGAGCGTCGCCGAGCCTTCGCGTCAACTGCCCGCTACGCTCGGGGAACTGGCGCGCGCGCTCGTGCGCGGAAAGCTGCCGGTTTACGAAGAGCTTCTCGCGCAGGTGCGGCGGATCGTCCGTGCCGGCATTCGCCCCACCCATATCGACACGCACAAACATACGCACCTGCTGCCGCCGGTTCTTGAAGCCATCGCGAGGCTGGCGGCGCAGTTCGGCATCCCGTGGGTGCGGCGGCCGTTCGATTTCGGAATCGACGCCGGCGCCCGGATTACCAAAAGCGCCATCGCGCTGGGGATGCGCGTGACGCGCCCCGGCTTCGCGCGGGCGCTGGGAGACCTGAAGACGACCGACCACTTCACGGGCTTCCAGATTACCGGCACGCTGCGCCGGTCAAACCTTATCCAGACCCTCGAACGCCTGCCCGACGGACTCACCGAGTTCATGTGTCATCCGGGAAAGTGCGGACCGGAATTGCACGCCGCCGCGACGAGATTGAAGGAAAGCCGCGAGCTGGAGTTGAAGGCTTTGACGTCGGCCGAAGTGCGCGAGGTTATAGAGCGGCGCGGCATCAGGCTTGTGAATTACCGCACCAGTTAGTGGCAAGCGCCGGCACGATTGCCCGCGCGGCGGGCATGATTGCCCGCGCCACATCACTCGCCTACTTCTTCACGTCTTTGCCGAGATAGTGGACCGCGTCACGCTCCTCGCAAACGAACTCCATGAGCGCGGTATCCGGCATGAGCTGATGGTTCACCCGCACAGTGAAGGGTTTCGTGTAGGCCTTCGGATCCTCGATCGTGATGTCGATCTGCATCAGCCCGAACTTCAGGCGGCGCCAGCGCTCGGTCATCTTGCCGGTACTGGTCAGAGGGCTGCCTTCAACATCCAGCCACACGTCGTCACGAAAGCCGGTAGTCTCGACCACCAGCGTGTCGCCGTCCCAGTGCCCGACCGAGTACCCGTACCACCACGGCGTGGGATTGTTGTTGGGCAGGCCACGGCCATCCATAAGAATCTGCCGAGTATTGCCGTTCGCCTCGTAAAGAATCACAATCTCGCGCGGCGTCTGCACGATCTTTCGCGGCTGCGGGTGCATGTGGAGCTGCGTCAATCCGAGCGGCTCGCACAGCGCATCGGGATTGTCCTTGTTGTTATTTGCTTTTCGCTCGGCGCGAATCCGGGCGCCCCAGGGGGTGAGGGGCGGAAGGCCCTCCGGCTTGAATCCCGCGCCGATGTTGAAGAATTGCGCGACCGGCGGATCTCCCGGCGAAGTCGGGATCGCGAACGGAAGCGGAGGCGTGCCATTCATCGATGGGCCGCCGCGCCCACCCGGGCCGCGCGCCGGCTCCCATAAGCCAGAGAAATCGGGCTTGCCGTCAGCCGTGCGCGGCGGCGGCGCGGCGAGGTCGATCTTGCCGTCCTTTCTCGGACCCGGCGTAGGGTAGTCGGGCCACTGTGCGAACAGCGCGGAAGCACCGGCTGCCGCAAGCACCAGCAACGCGGCAGAGGTTACAAGAACTTTCGGCATAGACTCATTGTCTTCGATTGACTGTCCATTTTTGAATGGCCGGGCATTTAACGCTCTTCAGCGATCATGACCTTCCGGCCTTCCACGGTTACCCGCCCATCCACGATATACCGGATCGCCTTTGAATAGATCAAATGCTCCTGCGACAGAATCCGTTCCGACAGCGATGCCACTGTGTCCCCGTCGAGCACCGGCACCGCGGCCTGAATGACGATCGGTCCCGAATCGAGAAACTCGTCAACAAAGTGAACCGTGCAGCCGGTGATCTTCGCGCCGTAATCGAGCGCTTGTTTCTGCGCGTCGAGCCCGGCGAAGGCAGGCAGCAGCGACGGATGTATGTTCAGCACGCGGTTCGGAAACGCCCGCACCATGCTCGCGCTCAGCAGGCGCATAAAACCGGCGAGACAGACCAGCTCGACTTCGTGCGTCCGCAGTTCCTCGATCAGCAGCTTGTCATAAGCCTCGCGTTCGAGCCCGGCCGATGAAATCACCCGCATGGGAATGCCGCGGCTGCGCGCGATTTCGAGCCCCGGCGCGTTGGCGCGATTACTGATGACGATCGCGATTTCCGCATCGACCTCGCGCCGCGCGATGCTGTTGGCAATCGCTTCGAAGTTCGAACCGCGGCCTGAAATCAAAATACCCAGACGCATGGCGGCTACTCAGACGTACTGCACACGCTCTTTGTCTCGGCGCAGCAGGGTAACTTCACCAATCATCCAGGACTTTTCGCCCTGCCGCCGCAGCAGCCGTATCGCCTGATCGGCTTTTTGCTTCGGGATGACGAGGACCATCCCGACACCCAGATTGAATGTGCGGCGCCAGTCGGGGTCCGGAATAGTTCCAATCGTCCGCAGCCTTTCAAATAACGGCGGGATTTCCCAGGAACTTTTCTCAATGACCGCCGACATACCCTTCGGCAGTACCCGCGGCAGATTATCCGTAATTCCTCCACCAGTGATATGAGCGGCAGCCACGATAAGGTTCTTCGTGTGCAGCGATTGAATGGCTTTGAGATAACTGCGATGCACCCGCAGTAACTCATCCGCGAGGGCGGTATCGAGCTTCAGCTTCGCGACCTCGAAAAGAAGCTTCCGCGCCAGCGAGTAACCATTGGTATGAAGGCCTGTCGAAGGAAGGGCCAGCAGCACATCGCCCGTGCGGACCTTCGCCCCCGTGAGCAGGCGCGACTTCTCGACGATACCTACAATAGTGCCCGCCAGATCGTACTCGCCATCGCGATACATGCCGGGCATCTCGGCGGTCTCGCCGCCGATCAGCGCGCAGCCATTCGCGGCGCATCCGCGCGCCATGCCCGAGACGACCTGCGCGGCCACACCGGCATCGAGTTTTCCTGTCGCGAGGTAATCGAGGAAATAGAGCGGCTTCGCGCCCTGCACCGCGATATCGTTGACGCAGTGGTTGACAAGGTCTTCGCCCACGGTGTTGTGGCGTTGGGAGGCGAAAGCAATCTTCAGCTTGGTGCCCACCCCATCGACCGAGCTCACCAACACCGGCTGCCGCATTTTCGGCACCGCGAAGCATCCCCCGAACGACCCGATGTCCGTCAGGACGCCTTTGGTGAACGTGGCGCGCGCCATCCGGCGGATTTCGCCGACGGCGCGGTCCGCTTCATCGATGTCGACACCCGCGTCCCTGTAGGAAATGGAATTGGTCATGAAAATCGGGAGTGGAACGACCCAGTATAACCAACATCCGGCGCTTTAACTTTCAAGAAGGAAAGTAACCGGACCGTCGTTCACAAGCTCGACTTCCATGTGCGCCTGGAAGACTCCGGTTTCGGTAACTAATCCTTGCTCGCGGACTTTCTTCACCACGTACTCATAGAGTTCTCTGGCCCGCGCGGGCGGAGCCGCCGCGTCAAAGCCAGGCCTGCGCCCCTTGCGGCAATCTCCGTAAAGTGTGAACTGCGAAACCAGCAGTATCGATGCGCCCACATCCAGAGCGCTGCGATTCATACGGCCTTCACGGTCAGCGAATATCCGCAGATGGACGAGCTTGTCCGCAAGATAGTCAGCCTGCGCCGGTGTATCCACGGCTGCTATGCCGACCAGCACAAGCAGACCAGCGCCGATGGCGGCTTCTAAGTTGCCTTCAATCCGGACCGAAGCCCGAGTCACTCGCTGGAGTAAGAAACGCACGGAACTATATCAGATGTTACCAGGCACTTATTACCGTCCGCGTGATATAGTTTGCGGTGGAGAAATCATGGCAAAAGGAAAATCGGACCAGAACGCCGGAATACTGGAATATGCTCTCCACCATCTGGAACGGGAGCGTGATGAATTACAGGCCAAGATCGACCACATCCGGCGGCAGTTGGGAAGCCGGGCTAGTCATGCCTCCGCGCCCGCCGGCGCGGTGGCCACCGCGTCCGCGGAACCGAGACGGAAACGAATCCTGAGCGAGGCCGCTCGCAAGCGCATCGCCGCGGCCCAAAAGCGCCGCTGGGCGGAACACCGTAAAGCAAAGACGAAAGCGGAATAAGAGCGAAAGCGGAATAAAAGCGAAAGCGGAATAAGACACCGCGCGGCAACTTACTTGCCCCAGTTGAATCGCTCAACGATCTCCGCGATCGGTCCGCGCGCCGCAATCCGCCCCGCGTCGAAGAAAGCGGCATCCCGCGTCAGTTCTTTGGCAAACGCCGAATCGTGAGTAATCAGGATTTTGGCCTGCGGCAATCCCGCCAGCAGCTCTGTAAGGGACTTCCGCCCGGGTGGATCCAGAAACGTCGTCGGTTCATCAAGCACGAGTAACCTCGCATCGGTCGCGAGTATCCCGGCAATCGAAGCGCGCTTCTTCTCCCCGGCGCTCAAATGCCACGGAGCTTTATTCGCCTTTGCCAGCAGCCCGACACGGTCCAAAGCCGCGCGCGCCCGATCCATCGCGTCTTCAACCGGCATTCCCGCCGCCATCGGACCGAACGCCACGTCTTCGAGCACAGTCGGCATGAACAGTTGATTGTCCGAATCCTGAAACACGAGGCCGACCCGTTTGCGGATCTCGCGCAGGTTACGCTCGGTCACCGGCAGGCCGTCGATGATCACCGAACCGGTTCCCCGCAGAATCCCGTTCAGGTGGTGCGCGAAGGTGGTCTTGCCGCTGCCGTTAGCCCCCAGTAGCGCCACGGCCTCGCCGGCGTCGAGCTCGAAATCGATACCGTTGAGTGCGGCCGTTCCGTCTTCGTAGGTGTAGCGGAGGTCGCGCACCTCAACGATTCGACTCATCCGAGCGTCCGGACGCCTGCGGCGAGCGCGACGCACCCGGCCACGAATGCCGCGTCGGCCAGCGTAAATCTCGCCCTGCGAAACACCGGTAAACGCCCGTCGAAGCCGCGCGCGAGCATTGCGCGATGAATCGCTTCCGCGCGCGAATAGGACCGCGCAAACAGCACGCCCGCCGCGCCTGCCGCCTGACGGAAGTGCAAAGCCCGCAGGGTTCCCGCGCGCGCGGCGCGAGCCTGCGCCATTACGGCGGCTTCCTCCATCAGGACGATCAAATATCGATAGAGAAACTGCATCACCTGCAAGAGGAAACGGGGCGCGCGCAGCCATTCCAGTCCGGCGATCAGCTCCGGCACGGGAGTAGTTGCAACGAGCCACAACGCAGCCAGAGCCGAGAGATATGAGCGGAGAACGAGCTGCGCCGCGAGCCGCCGGTCACCAGCAATGGCGGTGACAATGGCGAAGCACAACGCAAACGGAAGAACCGCCGCCGCCGTTTTGAGCAGCGCAAAAACAGGCAGCCGCGCCGCGAGGATCGCCACCACCAGCAGCGCCGAAAACAATGGCCAGACCGCGATTGGCCCCTCCCTGAACGTCGCAATGGAGACCAGGAAGCTCAGTGTGGCAAGTATCCTCGCCGCCGCATGGCGCCGGTGAACCGGGCTATCCGCGCAGCTCCAGCGCTCGATGCGAGCGTGGCGCAATCAGGCGGCTTCCTCTTCCGGAACCGGCCGCGCGATTGTCAGGACTCGGCTCAATCCGACACAAAGAAGGTAAACGACAAACAACCCTGTCAGGCTCGCCAGCGCTTTGGCAAGAAACGGCGAGGAGACGAGTTGCAGTCTGTATTCCGCGAGCGGCGACGCGAGGAACGCGCGCGCATGCGAGGCGAGACCGATGTCGAGCGAAAGCTTTTGGATTCCATCGGGCTGGGCCGATGCGATCCACATGCCCGCGCCCGCCAGCCCCACGGATGCGGCCGCGAGTGCGCCCATGCCGCGCGCGCCCCCCGGCCGGCGGATGAATCCCGGCTGAATCCTCTCGAGCGCCTGCATGACGGCAACCGTAATCGCTCCTTCAATCAATGCCGACACCGTGAACAGAGTGATCGAAACCGCCAGCACGGAATTGGGCATCCTCACGCCCGACCGCAGCAACTCCGCCAGCGCGAGCCCGGCGCTTATCAGAAGCGAGAAGACGCCGCCGAGAAAGATACCGGCCTTGCGGCCGCGCAGCAGCATATAGGGCAGATATCCGGCCAGCACGCCGGCGATCGCCATGTTGAATACGTTGGCGCCGAGCGCGAGAAGTCCGCCATCCTGAAAAATCAGGGCCTGCGTGGCGAGAATCGCGGTCATCACGATCGAAGCCGCCGCGGGACCCAGCGTGAATGACAAGAGCGCGCCGCCTACAAGATGCCCGCTGGTCCCGCTGCCCACGGGAAAGTTGATCATCTGAGCCGCGAAGATGAAAGCGCCCATCACACCCATAAGAGGAATCCGGTTGTGCTGGAACTCGCGCTGCGCGCGGCGCGCCAGATAAGCGATGGAGGGTAAGGCGACTACATCCATCGTGCCCCATACCGGCGTGCTCAGAAATCCGTCGGGAATGTGCATTGTCCTGGTCGATCGATCTCCCGCTGCGGTCGTTCTCAAGGTAGCACCTTCATTCAAATCGTGCGACGCCCCAAACCAGGGATTTCGCACAGTTCCCGCCACCCTGCCGTAATATGTACGCATGAGTGGGCTCGCCCGGATTGGCGTCGCGATAGATTCGTCGCTTTTACAAAAATTCGATCGGCTGATCGGCGAGCGCGGCTACACAAACCGTTCGGAAGCCTTTCGGGATTTGATCCGCGACACCCTCATCCACAAATCGTGGGAATCTCCCGAAGCGGACGTTGTGGGCACAGTAACGCTCGTTTACGACCACCATGTCCGGATGCTGAACGAGAAGCTGACGGGCATGCAGCACGACCACCACAGGAACATCCTGTCGACAATGCATGTCCATCTCGATCATGACAATTGCCTGGAGGTGCTGGTCGTAAAGGGGAAGGCGAAGAATATCCAGAAGATCGCCGATGGTCTGATCAGCACAAAAGGCGTCAAACACGGACACCTTACCCTTACGGCAAGCGGCGCGGAACTTTGACATCGCGAACTTTGAAGCCGTTTTAACGGTGCTTCCCAAATCGCTACAATTGGTTCACCAGTCAGGCTACGTGGAGGGCCCTTCATGGAAGAACAGAGTTATGCGAAGCACTCGAGAGTCGTCCCCCTGTTCCACATCGGCCTGGGATTGTTGACCCTGATCGCGATCGTCGTATCGCTCATCAATCTCTATCGTCATGCCACCGACAGCCACGGCCGCGCGACGGTGGCACTGCTCGCGGTCCTGAGCATCGCGCTGTTTCTGCTGTTCTTTTTCACGCGCGCGTTCGCCACGAAAAATCAGGATCGCACTATTCGCGCCGAAGAGAATCTAAGGCATTACATGCTGACTGGAAAGCCGCTCGACCCGAGGCTCACGCTGACTCAGATCGTCGGGCTCCGTTTTGCGTCAGACGCGGAGTTTCCGGATTTGGCGCGAAAAGCCGCGGATGACGGCCTTTCGCGCGATGCGATCAAGAAGTCCGTCAGGCAATGGCGCGCCGATCTGGACAGAGTCTGATGGTGGGCGGTTAGGGATTCGAACCCCAGACCCCCTCGGTGTAAACGAGGTGCTCTAACCAGCTGAGCTAACCGCCCGAATTCCTAAGTTAGCAAAAGCGCACAGGCGCGCCGGCAATTCGATGAAGACGCATCACATCGTGGCGCGCTCACTTGCAGACAAGCTGCGCGACTCACACTTGCCCGAAGGATTGTTCCAGCGGCTCGGACGGGCACCGCGATGCGAGCCTGCCCACGAGCCACGTCTCGTAACTGCGATCGGGTTTGTCGGCGATCAGATAGATCCGGGGTTCGTTTTGAATTCGAGCGGCGATAGCTTCCAGCTCGGCCTGTTCTTTAGCAGCGAAGGCGTGCGGCAGACGGATTGCTCCGGGAGGCTCTCCGTAAAACGACGCGGGTGCAAAGAGGATATCGCGCAGAGCGGGAGTGTGGACCGCGCGAAAATCCGCTCCCTCGGCGAAGGGGCTGACCAGCAGGACCGGCGCGGATCCTGCCTCTTTGTGGATCAAGTCCATCGCGGACCTCCAGTCGTCGTTGCCATGACTGCCGGCGAGCAGTTTTCCCCAGACGATCGTGCTCAACGCGATCGTGATGAGCAGCGCCTGGCGGACGAAACGCGGACGAATCGACGCCAGCAGGACGCCGGTGATCAGCGCCTGTCCGGGCAGCGCGCAGGAGAAATAGCGGTCGACATAAAGCTGAATGTCGCTGACGCTCGACAGCGCGGCGAGAAACAGCGGCGCGAACAAGGCCCAGACGGCCGCCAGAAGCGCTTTATCGTGTGAGTACTCAGCCGGCAGTTGCACGGCACGGCGGAAGACCCTTTCAATCCAGACGATGACCACGAGGCCGCCGGTGAGCCCGCAGGGAATGAGGCCGATCAGGATGTCGCCCGCTCCGGGCCTGCCCGCGTGAGCATGGGCAGTGCGCGTCGCGTAGAAATTGAGAACCTCCGGCAGGAGGGGCACGCACAGCGCCGCGATCGCCAGCATCATCAGACCCAGCCGGATCAGACGATCCGGTTTGTTCCGAAATACCGCCGCGCCATATGCGATCGGGGCCGCCAGTCCCAGGGACAACACGCAGTGCCCATAGACGGCGAGCGCTCCGGCCGCGATGAACATCGCGGCATCTATCGCGCGATTCGCCTCAGACCACCGCAGAATTGCCCATGTGGCTACTGTGATACAGAGGATCGGCAGAGCATATGGCCGGGCATCAACCGCGAAAAACGAAGACCCGCATAAAAAGACGAACGCCGCAATCGCCGCAGTGCCGCGATCGAACAGGCGCAGCACAATTCGATACAGAAACCATATTGCGCCCGCCATCGCCAGAGCGGAAGGAATTCGCAATCCAACTTCATTGAGGCCAAAAATCCGAGACGACGCCCACTCGATCAGCTAAAACAGCGGCGACTGCCCACTCCATGAGAGCGCCCGGTGGATTGCTTCGGCGGGTCCATCTTTTATGATCCACCACGTCCCGGTTTCATCCAGCCAGAAGCTGGTTCCAATCATGCCGGCCCAGAGTTGAATCGCGACCAGTGCCCCAAGCCCGATAATCCAGATGCGGTCCAACTTCGCCGCGTGGTCAGCGGACGCAGTGGCAGCACTATCTGAGACCATCCCGGCGGCCAAAGGTTCAGGGATAGCTGCCATACACTTGTCGCGATCGTCTATATCGATCAAGGCCAGAATATCGGGGGACGCGCCGCCCCGGTAGTGCACATTGGTTTCCTGCGGATTAGTAACCGGAGTTAGCGGCCAGCCAGCCGAAACAAGCGATAATCGCGCCCCGCTCCGGGCACCATGACGGGCTCGATGATGCCGCCGCGCTCGAGCGCTTCCACGCTCTGGTGAAAGGAAGGCGATTCGCGCAAACCCCGATCCGGCGTCAGCGATACCCAGCCCGCGTGCTGCTCGATGATCGCCCGCGAGAGCTGATCGGGCGTCACCAGCACGGGCTGCGGAGCATAAGACAGTTCGTAAGCGGCCGGAACGAATCCGCGTACCGCCTTCCGGCCCGTGCTCAGAAAGAAGGCCGAGTCATTATCGGAAATGACAACGTCCTCGACACTCGCCGCGCTGCGCAGGAAGGCAAATTGGCGATCAAGCTCATACCAGTTATTCGGCGGGGTGGCAACGCTCGACAGGTTTCCGGCGGCGCGTGCCCGCGCGATGCGGACCACATCGGGCCCAAGCGGTGCGATCGCCACAATCACGGCAATGGCCGCCAGCGCCGGGGCCGACCCCACCCTGCGCAAGGCGCGCCAGGCAACCCAGAAGACAAACGGCAGCACCGCCGCAATCGAGCGTTCCGGCGGCGCGACTCGGCAAACCAGCACCAGACTGTACAGAAGCAGGAATAAGTCGGGCACGGTCTGTCGTCTGACAACGAAGCACCAGCCGAGAACGACGGCGGTCAGGGCGATCGTGGATGCGCTCGAATATCCGGTCAGAAGCGAAATCGGGCTCGCGAAGAGATCCCAAAGATTATGTCCGACGACCACCGCTTTTTCGTTCGCCGCCAATCCGGTGAAGATGTTTGACGCCGATTGGACCCCTTGCAGTGGAAGGTCGTGAGTCAGATGCGCCAGCGACCATCCGAACCACGGGGCCGCAATCACGGTTGAGGTGAGCGCGAGCGTCGCGCCGGCCTGAAATCGCCGCCGCGCGAGGAGAGTAATTACGCAGGCCGCGATCAGCGCGACACCGGCTGTTTGGGTCAGCGTCGCGAGCCCGGCCAGAACGCCGGCGAGGAACGCGCGTTCGTCCAAAAGAGCCAGCAACGCGCCTGTGGTGAGAAGCGCGAACAACGATTCCGGCACCAGGTTCGTGCCCAGAAAAAGGACCATCGGCGATGCCGCCGCCAACCCGGTCGTGACCAGCGCGCCGTTTTTCGATGCGCCCATTCTGAGCAGAAGACGGTACGTGAGCGCCAGCCATCCGGCGGTCGACGCAACCGGCGCCAGCTTCAGCCATTGTGCGTTCGACGAAACCAGCACGAACAACGCGAGCACTGCGGAAAACAACGGCGGCCGCGACGTCTCCGAAACCGGCGTCGGAACACTGTCGACAACGTAACCGTGCCCGGCGGCGATGGCTTTGGCTGTTACGAGGTTAAGCGCGGCATCATGATCGAGCGCGGCGGCAGGCAGGAACCAGGCGATTCCGTAGAGCACGGCGATGAGCGCAAAGTACGTCGCGACGAGGTACGTTGAGATTGACGCGCGCTGCGCGCCGGCGCTCCATGTCATGGAAGGGAGGATCTTTACTAAACGGGCACAACGCCCTGCGGCTGTGCGCTTCCCTTTGTAACATGTCAGCGTTCGACTGAGATTTCCTGTCCAATCTCCGTCAGCGCGAGGCGCTCGGGATCGCGGACCAGCGCAGCCGACAAGCGTTCGATCGGCTCTATCACAGGCTCGCTGCTGAGTTGGAAGGTCTGATGATGGACCGGCAATATCCGCTCCGCGCCTGCGTCGTTCGCCATTTTCAAAGCCTGCTCCGGACTGCAGTGAGCCCGTATCCATGGGTTGTACGCGCCGATCGGCATGATTGCGAGATCGAACCCGCGACGGGAACGGAGCGCGCCGAAAGTGTCCGCCAGGGCGGTGTCGCCGGCAAACAGCACTCGATATCGTGGCGTCTCGATCACATATCCGTTGTATCCGCGGTAAGTATCCGACCGCATGCGCGCTCCCCAGTGCCTCACCTCGAACGCGCGCACCAGAACGTCGCCAACCTGCGCAGTCTCTCCCCAGGCGAGCTCGTCGACATCGCGATAGCGTTTCTCGCGGAGCAAATCGGCGGTCTTCGAAGCCGTGACGATCCGCGTCTGCTGCGATTCGAGCGCGCGCAGGCTCGGCAGATCGAAATGGTCCATGTGGGCGTGCGAGAGCAGGATCAGATCGGGCTGCGGGACCTCGGCGCTTTCCAGCGCGGGCATCACCAGTCTTTTGATTCCCAATGTCACGGGGCCCAGGCCGATTCCGATGCGCTCGCTGAAGACCGGGTCCGTGAGGATGCGGAATCCGTCGATCTGCAGAAGAACAGTGCTGTGTCCCAGCCAGGCGGCATGCAGCCCCGTTACCGGCCAGACTTCCGGATGAGGCCGGTGCGGCGCCGCCGCCACACTTCGCCTGCGTTCTTCGTTATATCGATTCCAAAGTATGGGGACGAGGCGTGTGGCCTGCATGAGATCGGTGGCTTCCATCACTACTCTTTTGGACGTATCAAAACCGGCTTCCGATGCAACCCTGTGTTATGTTCTTGTTTTCCCGGCACAAACCATGCGCGTCTCCGCAAAAGCGCCCTGCCGCGTCGATCTGGCGGGCGCAACCCTCGACATCTGGCCTCTCTACCTTTTCCACGACAAGGTCGTGACAGTCAATTTCGCCGTAAACCGCTATACGCACTGCCAGATCGAGACGCGCGAGGATGCGCGGATCGTCCTGCGCTCGCGCGATCTCGCAAGGGAAGAGACATACGGCTCCTTCGACGAGCTCTATCGGGCGAAACGTTATCGCTTGCCGCTGCTCGCGTTGCTCGTCCGGTTTTTCCAGCCTGCGATGGGGCTTACTGTCGAATCGTCGTCGGAGGCTCCCGCGGGCGCCGGCATCTCCGGCTCTTCCGCGCTGATGATCGCCGCCGCCGCGGCGCTGAACAGGATTACCGGACGGCGCTACAGTCTCGAAAAGCTGCGGGAAATCGCCCAGAACGTGGAAGCGCAGGTGATCCGCGTCCCCACCGGCTCACAGGACTATTATCCCGCCATGTATGGCGGCGTCTCCGCCATCGAGCACGGAGCTGCCGGCATTGTCCGCCGGAATGTTGCGGCCAACACCGCGATGCTCGACGAGCGTTTCGTTCTGGCGTATACCGGCGTGCCCCGTAATTCCGGCATCAATAACTGGGAGGTGATGAAGGGGCACATCGATGGCGACCGCGCCATCCACCGCAACTTCAATCGCATCGCCTCGCTTGCCGCCGCCATGCGCGCCGCCGTCGAACGAAACGAGTGGGACGAAGCCGGCCGCCTGATGCGCGAAGAGTGGACCGCGCGCCGCAAAAACGCGCCGGGTATTTCGACGCTGCTGATCGATCAACTGGTAGCCGCCACGCGGCGCGCCGGGAGCATCGGCGCCAAAGCCTGCGGCGCGGGTGGAGGAGGATGTGTCGTCTTCCTCGTCAACTCCGGAGCGAAGCAGAAGGTCGCGGATGTGATTACTGCGGCGGGCGCGCAGGTTCTCGAGGCGAGCGTGGCCACGCGCGGAGTCGCGGTGCGTTGAGCGTCTCTGATCCACCTCGGCCCGACCCATTCCGGCCGCTGCTGGGCGCCGGTCTCTACGCGTTCGGATATTACGTGCTGCTCAACATCGTCGCCACCGTGGCGCAGTTTCTGGGACGCGAGCTCGTGGCCGCGACAGTGCCTCCGCTCGTTACGGCGTCAGTGCTGGGCGCGCTCGCCATGGCCATCTTTGAATCGCGAAGGCTCAGCGATCTGGGACTCTACTGGCGCGCGGGCACGGCCCGGAATCTTCTGACCGGCCTCGCCATCGGCGCCGGCGGGGCGGCTCTTCTGATCGCGGCGCCGCTTCTAACCGGGATCGCGCACTTCGAACCCGTGGCGGACATCGGCTTTTCTCCGCGCGCGGGTCTTTTCATGGTGGCGCTGCTGTTCTGCGGCGCGGCGGGCGAGGAGATCGCCTTCCGTGGTTTCCCGCTCCAGTTCATGATGCGCGGATATGGGAACTGGCCGTCAATACTCGGCATCGGAATCCTGTTCGGACTGCTGCACGGATTCAACCCCGGCGCGACGCCTCTCAGCATGGCCAACACCGCGGGCTTCGGAGTGCTGTTCGGGATGGCGCTGCTGCGGTCGCACGATCTGTGGCTGCCGATCGGCCTCCATTTTGGCTGGAATGCCACGCTTCCCTTCCTCGGGGTGGAGCTCAGCGGATTTACAATACAGGTTGTAGGTTATCGACTCGTATGGAAAGCCGGGAATCTTTGGAGCGGCGGCAGCTATGGTCCCGAAGCCAGCCTGCTGGCCTCGATGGTGCTGGTGATTCTCTTCGTCGTGGTGTGGCGCATCCCGGTGCACAGGGGCTTCGCGTATCTTCTGGATGGCGATCCCGCGGACTCCGAAGCGGCCGGCTCGCCTGCTGTGTCTTAGCCGCTGTTTCGTGCCCATACCTGCGGGCGGGCGTGATCCACGCCAGCGACAAACTCACCGAAGA
>DASZLP010000019.1:0-1835 GCA_035552355.1 Bryobacteraceae bacterium
ACAAACAAGTCTTCAAGATGAATGCTGCGTCCTTGCCAGGTGGAGTAAACGGGGAAGAAGAGTGCGAATCCGGCGGCCGTGCCGTCCAGCTCGGCGATCAGGCACTCGTAAAAACGGTCCTTGCCAAAGCCATCCTCAAGCAGCTGTTCTTCAGAAATCGTGACAGAGTGCGGCTCGCGCTCGTACTCGGCCAGATCGCGCACCAAGGCCAGGATCAGAGGAACGTCAGCGGGCGTAGCGGGGCGAATGTGAATCATGCGTGCGATTACTTCTCCGCTGTCTTTTTGTTGCGCGGCTTTACCTTGAACCAGATGGGCGACCCCTCGAATCCGAACGATTCTCGGATCTGGTTCTCCAAAAAGCGTTCGAAGGAAAAGTGGAGTTTCACGTCCCGGTCAGTGAAAAGAACGAACGTCGGGGGCGCCACGGCGGCCTGCGTCATGTAGAAGATCCGCAGCCGCTTTGCCAGGGGCACGCCCGCGCGCTGGAAATCGACTTTCTCGAGGAAGCGGTTCATCTGTCCCGTCGAGACGCGCTTGCGCCGCTCTTCTGCCACCTTGATTGCGGTATCGAGCACGCGATTGAGGCTGCGGCTATCCTGCTTTGCGTGCGCAGCGGAGATAAACACGATGGGCGCGTAGCTCAGATATTTCAGATGATGACGAAGCTGCTCCTCGAAGAGTTTGCGGTCGGCGGGCGGCTTGCCGTCAGTGCGCCCCGTGGTCACCAGGTCCCATTTGTTGACCACGATCACGACCGATCGTCCGCTCTCGTGCGCATAGCCTCCGATGGTGGCGTCGGACGCGGTGACACCCTCGGTTGCATCGATAATCAGCAGCGAGACGTCGGCGGCTTCAAGGTGCCGGCGCGCCATGACCACGGAGAGCTTCTCAGCCATCAGATGGGTCTTGCCCTTGCGGCGGATTCCCGCTGTGTCGATGATGCGAAGCTGCTGCCCGTGATACTCGATCACTTCGTCCACGGCGTCGCGTGTGGTCCCCGCCACGGGCGACACAATGGCGCGGTTTGTGCCGGTGAACGCGTTGAGGAGCGTGGATTTGCCGACGTTAGGACGCCCGATGATGGCGAGGCGCGTCTCGTGCTGGCGGAATTCTCCATGCGTGCGGTGCGGCTGAGCATCGGAGTCTTCGCTGGCTGGAGTTTCCGGCTCGGGCGCTACATCCTGGATGGGCAAGTCAGTGAAGGGCAGAACGGCGAAGACTTCGTCGAGCAGGTTGCCGATGCCGTGGCCGTGCTCGGCGGAGATAGCAACGAGGTTCTTAATTCCGAGGCGGCGGAAGTTTTCCGCCCCGGCGTCCAGCGCCTCGACATCGATTTTGTTGACTGCGAGAAAAATAGCTTTGCCGGAGCGAAGCAGCAGGCGCGCCAGATCGATATCCGGCGAGGCCAGCTCGGTCCGGCCATCGACCACCATCACAACGGCGTCCGCCTCTTCGAGCGCGGTCTGCGCCTGCCGGTAGATTTCCGCGGGAATCAGCGCTTCGTCGTCAGGGACGATGCCGCCTGTATCGACAAGGCGCGCGCTGCGTCCGCCCCAATCCACCTCACCATAGATGCGGTCGCGGGTGATGCCCGGTTCATCGCCGACAATGGAGCGGCGCGAGCGCGTGAGCCGATTGAATAATGTCGACTTGCCGACGTTGGGACGGCCAACGATGGCAAAGACTGGCTGTCCGCCGGCTGTAGTCTGCCGAATGCGCGATTGTTTAAAACGGGATTTCTTCAAGGCGCCTGCCGCCGGCGGGAAGTTCCCGCTTATTTCTTTGGAATTGGTGTCTGTTCAATTCTATCTTGCGGTTTGGGCGGACCCGGGG
>DASZLP010000020.1:0-7486 GCA_035552355.1 Bryobacteraceae bacterium
GGGCGCCGAAGTTGGAAAGGGCGCCGTCCCAGGCGCCGTCGAGAGTACCGATGTCTTCGATTGCGAGTACTTGTGCATCAACGCCGCGATCACGCGCGATTCGCACCATTGCCGGCGATGCGTCGAAGGCGGAGACGGCGATGCCGGCGCGCGTCAGGTGAAGCGCGTCTTCGCCCGTGCCGCATCCGAGATCGAGAACGCGCGCGCCATGGAAAAACAGCGGGTCGATTTCCCGCCAGACTGACTCGCGTTGCGAACGGCCCGCAGCGGTGTTGGTCCAGAGTTCGTCGTAGCGGGCGGCGATGGCGTCGAAGCAAGCGCCGGCATGATCGCCGGCGCGGCGGACACGAGTGTCCGCGCCCCAGGCGGCGGTCATGCTTCCACCTCCGCGTGCGTTGCGTACAGGCCTTCACGCGCGGCGGCGATCGCGGCATAGTCCGGTTGTGGAGCTGTCTCGCTGCGCAGCAAGTCATCCGCATACTTGTAAAAGCGGCGGGAATGTCTGCCGCGGATCTGGAATTCGCGATCCGTCGTCTCGCGCCACGGCTTGATATTTACGACGCGCGCAGCAACTTTGTCGAAATACGGCGTCCCTCTGATGGGATACGAAACCGTCGTGAAGAAGACATCCGGCCTGCACTGCTTCACGTGATCGACCGTAGCTTCCACGTCGCCGATCTCTTCTCCGTCGTAACCCCACATCAGGAACATGCCGGTCTCGATGCCATTCTCCCTGCACAGACCCACGGCGCGCCGCACCTGCTCGACAGTCACGCCGCGCTGCATGGCGTCGAGGATTCGCTGCGAGCCGCTCTCAGAGCCGATCCAGACCCGCATGCAGCTCAGCTCGCCAAGCGTCGCGGCGATGCGTTCGTTCACGCGATCGGCGCGCGTGATGCACTCGAACGGAATGCGAATGCCGCGGCGCTTCAGCTCCGCGGCGTATTCGAGAAGCCAGCCCTGATGGATGGTGAAGACATCGTCCGCCATCCAGAGCATGTCGGGTCGATAGCGGCCCAGCAGCCACTCGACTTCTTCGGCGACCGCGCGCGGAGAGCGGCGGCGATGCGTGTGTCCATATACCGAATGGCTGCACCAGTTGCATTTGTAAGGGCAGCCGCGCGCCGTGATGACCGAGATCGACGACTTGCCGTGGTGGTCGCGCCAGGCTTTCAGGTAACGCGGGATGTCGATGCGCTCGCGATCGGGCCAGGGCTGCGCATCGAGGTCGGAGAGTAACCGCGCGGGCTTGTTGCGCACGGTGCGGCCGCCGGCATCCCGAAAGACGATTCCATCGATGGCGGGCCATGCGCGCGAATCGAAATCCGTCCGCATCAACTCTTCGAGAGCCAGCTCCGCCTCGCCTGCCGCCACGATCTCCGCGCCGGCATCGAGGAATTCTTCCGCATAGTTCGCCGGCTCGGGACCACCGGCGATTACGCGCCATCCTGCCGCGCGCGCCACCTCAATCGTCTCGATCACGCCGGCGCGCGTCATCAGATTACCGTAGATGCCGAGGGCCGCGGGAGGTCCGTCGCGCAGGATGCGAAACAACTCGCCGCGGGAGCCGAAAGTGGAATCGTAGATGTCGACTTCGAACCCGCGCGCACGCAGATGAGAAGAGAGATAGAGGATTCCCATCGGCGCATACGGCTTCATGATCTGCCGCTCTTTGGGATCTTCGTCGAGAAAATATCCGTGGGTGAGCAGCAGTCTCATGCCGCCGTCCGATGCAGCCGGTAAACGCGCTGCCACAAGGCTTCGATGGCTGCGCAGTTCGCGCCGCCGCGCACTTCCAGATGCAGCGCGTCGGCGAGCGCGCGATAGAATTCGCTCGGATATGTACCCCTGAACACCATCGCGAGGTCCGCGCTGTCGGACCAGTTGGCGCGCGCGCCGATCTGCGTGAACACCTTCTCGTGAAAGCGCGTGCCGGGCAGCGGATAGGAAACCGAGATGCCGACATCGTCCGGCCGCGTGTCACGCACCATGCGGATCGTCTCTTCGATCTCGCTCCAGCCCTCGCCCGGATAGCCGAACTGCAGGAAGAAGCAGGCGCGGATGCCCTCGCGGCGCAGGTTCTCGCGGGCCTCGTAAATCTGTTCGACGCGGATACCTTTATCCATCGCGTCGAGAATTTTCTGCGAACCGGATTCGCACCCCATCCAGACCTCGGCGCATCCGGCGCGCTTGAGCGCCGCGACGGTCCGCGGCGTCATGAGGTCGCAACGCGATTGCATTTTGAACGGAACGCGGGCACCGAGTTCTTCGACGGCGCGGGCGAAATCCACGGTCCAGCGCGGGGACAGCGCGAAGATGTCGTCGGCGAACCAGACCTGGTCGGGCGCGACTGCCGTCTTCAGGTGCAGCATTTCGGATGCGACGGCGCGCGCCGAGCGGCAGTGGAACTTTTGCCCATAGATCGGCTTCGCGCACCAGTTGCAATGGTAAGGGCAGCCGCGGCTCGATGCCATGTTCAGAGAAAAATAACCGTGTGCGCTCTCCCACGCCGAGCGGTAGCGGCCGATGTCGACGAGATCCCAGGCCGGCGGCGGCAGAGTGTCGAGATTGGTTCGCACTTCGCGCGGCGGATTGTAGTGAAGCTGCCCGGCGCAGTCGAATACGAGTCCGCGGATCGCGTGCGGCGTCGTGCCCTGCGCGAGTTCGAGCAAAGTGGTTTCGACTTCGCCGACGAGAATCGAAGAAAATCCCGCGGCGAGGTATTCGCGGGTGCGATCGGACGCATCCGATCCATGCGCGGCAATCGGAATCCCCCTTACGCGAGCCACCCGCGCCATTGCGAAAGCCAGCTCACGATTGCGCGTCAGGCACATCTTCGAGAGGAAGTTGAAGTCGTCTTCGCATACGACGGCGAGGCGCGGCCGTTCTCTCTCAAGGGCGAGCTCGAACGCCTGGAGCGGCGACGTATCCGGCGGCTCGAGCGTGGGATCGTACAGCGCCACTTCCATTCCAGCCTCACGAAGCACCGCGGCGGCCAGGATCGTTTGCAGCGGCGGATACGGCTGCATTTTCTCCGACTGCTTGCGGTCGGAGTAAAGGTTGTTGCTATGGGTGAGGAGAACGTCGGCCATGGGCAGTCATCCCCGCGTCAGGCCGTTGCTCAGGGCCTGGCCAGTCAGCAACGAGCGCCGCACCACCAACCATTGATTCGCCATCGACACCCACAATTCCAGAGGCCACCCGAAAAAGTGGTGACGCAGCCGCCAGTGGAGTGGTTGCCGCGCGAGGCCCACGAGCGACTGAAACGCCGGGGAATCCGATTTGCGCCGCGCCTTGTTCAGCCGATTCGCCAGGAGGAAGTAAGAGATGCCGCGCTGCAGCGTGCGGTACGCGCGGCCGCGCAGCCACGGAAGAGCGTTGCCGCCGAGATCGATGTCCGCCCAGGCGGCGAGGGTGCCGGGCTCCGCGAGGCCACGGTTGCGGAGCTCATCCCAAATGGGGATGCCCGGATACGGCACAAACACGTTGGGCGAAAACGTGACGTTATCGAAGCGCGCCGCGATTTCCCCCATCACGCGCAGGGTCTCGCGGCGATGCCGCTCTTCCTCGCCGGGATAGCCGAAGATCAGGTTGAGCGTCACACGAATGCCGGCCTGGGCGCACTTACGCGCCGCCTCCGCGATATCGGGAATGTGCTGGTGGCGCTTGTTCATGCGGTCGAGGACTTCGGGCGACGCCGATTCCGTGCCGAACCCGATATGGCTGACGCCGCTTTCGCCGAGCAGCGCGACATCTTCGTCGGTCATGCGGCAGAGCAGGTCGGTGGAGGCCTGGAAGGTCCAGTTGAAGCGCACGCCGGAGTCGAGGAAGCCGCGCGCGATGGCGACGGCGCGGTGAACATCGACAAGGAAGTTCGAGTCGACGAGCGCTACTTCATCGAGATTGTGCTCACGAACGAGAGTCGTGACTTCCTCGACTACACGCGCCACGTCGTAAGGATTGAAGCGGCGATTGTAGAACACCATGTCGGTGCAGTAATTGCACGCATAGGGGCAGCCGGTGCTGGTCGCATACGGCAGCTTGCGTTCTCCACCACCGCGTTCGTAGGCATCGAAATCCGCGAGATCGTAAGCAGGCGAAGGCAGCGAGCCGAGGGGCGAAGCGGGACGGTCGGGGTTGCGGTGAATGCGTCCATCGCGTTTGAACCAGCAGCCTTGTATGAGATCGAGTGGTTTTCCGGCTTCGAGGCGCTGCAGAATTTCCACCAGCGTTTTCTCGCCCTGATGGCGGACTACGATGTCGACGAAATCCTCCGCGAGCGTTTGGGCGGGGAGCAGGCTGGGGTGCCATCCACCGAAGACGATTGGGAGATCGGGGCGGAGTTTGCGGACGAGACGGCTGGCTTCGATGGCGTCGAGGATCATCGGGCCGGTGAGAAGAGAAACGCCAAAGCAGAGAGCGTCGCCGATTTCAGCGGCGATTTGCGTGAGGTAATTGCGGTTGAGCGCGCCGTCGATTATGCGCGGGTTGTAGCCGTTCCCGCGCAGGGAGGCCGCGAGGCTCAGGAGGCCGAGTGGGGGGCCCAGAAGCTGGCCGGAATATGGCGGCAGGAACAGCACAACCTTCTTCGAGGACGTCAGCATGAGACGGCCTCGGCTTCGAGCTGGTGCGCGTCCACTTTGGATTTCGGCGGCGCGAGCCAGCGGTTCGCCATGTCCTTCAGCCAGATCTCGAAGGGCAGGGAATAGAAGCTGTGATCGAGCCGCCAGCGCGCCGGTGCACCGATCATGCCGTGGACCACGCGCTGCAGAGTATTTTTTCGCTCGACACCGATCGGCACGCGATTAAACGCGATCCGCAGGTATTCGCGCATGGTCTGCACTTCCCGATGCTTGCGGCCTTCGAGCCACGGCAGGATGGTGTAGCGCGGGAAGAAGTCGACCCATCCTTCGAGCGTCTTCGGCACGTGAATGCCGAGCTCAAATGCGCGCTGCATGATGGGAGCGCCGGGATACGGGGTGAAGATGTTCGTCCAGAATTCGGCGCCGGGAAAGCGGCGGCAAACGTCCATGATGAGCGCGATCGATTCGCGGCGCTCCTCTTCGCCCTCGCCGGGAAATCCGAAAATCATATTGAACGACGGACGAATTCCCGCCTGCGACAGCTTGTCGGCGGCCGCGTAGATCGTCTCGATCTTCTGGAAATCCTTATTCATCAGCCGCATCACTTTGAGCGAGCCACTGTCGGCGCCCTGCGCGACCTGCGACAGGCCGGCGCGCTTCAGCAGCTTCAGCTCATCGACGGAGAAGCGGCAGACGAGATTGGTCGACGATTGAATGCTCCAGTCGAATTTCACGCCGCGGCGCACGAGGCCTTCGGCGATGGCGATGGCGCGCTCGCGATCGACCAGAAAGTTGTCATCGACGATCCAGAGCAGCGATAGCCCGTAGCGCTCGACGAGATCGCTCGTCTCTTCGACAACCTGATCGGCTTCGAGCGCGTTCCATTTTCTGCCGTAAACGCCTTCGTTGGTGCAGTAGGCGCAACTATAGGGGCACGCGAGGCTCGACGTATACATCGCCCAGCGGCGTCCGCAGACGCGCTCGTAGGCGTCGAAGTCGGCGAGATGGTAGGCTTTGGGCGGCATCTCGCGGATGGGCTTGAGCGGACGCGGCGGATTGAAAACGATGCGGCCGTTTTGCTTATAGCCCGCGCCGGCGACACCCTGTATCGATTCGCCCGCTTCGATGCGCTGAACGATTTCGAGCAGCGCTTCCTCACCCTGTCCCTTGACGACGATATCCACGCAATCGGCCGCGAGCGTCTGATCGGGCAGCAGCGACGGATGCCAGCCGCCGAGAATCACCGGCTTATCCGGATAGCGCTTCTTCGCGGCGCGCGCGATCTGGACGGTCTCGCGAATCATTGGTCCGGTGACGAGCGAAATGGCGAGGCAGAGTGCGTCGTCGAGCTCTTCGAGGGTGCGCTTGTGAAAATTCGGCGTGATCGTCGAGTCGACGATGCGGACCTGATATCCGGCGCGCAGCAAGGGCGTGGAGACGGCGAGGATGCCGAGCGGGGCGGTGGCTTCCTGGCTGGAGAACGCGGGGAAGAAAAAGACAACTTTTCTGGAGGGCCTGGACATCCGGGTCAAATCGATGGCTGACATCAGGTAAGACAGGACGTTAACGGCTCACAGAACGGAATTCTTGCTCTGCGGGGGCGGCGACGCAGTGCTTGTCCGGGGTGGATGGAGCGGCGGAGGGCTCGGGAGTTGTTTGGGCCGCCGATGAACGCCGAGTGACGCAGATAGAGACAGGGGGGCAGATAAAGACCTGGGGGAAGGGCGCGGCCGCTGTAACCGGTTGTTCGTTTTCAGTGGCTTGCCGGGTTCGATCCTGTGTTTTTCCTGTTGGGACTTGCCTGAGTTCCGGCGCGGGTTCGGGCCGGATGGGGATCACGGGAGCCGCCGGGGTGGGGGGCGGGCTGCTGCGGCGGCGGTCCTGCACTTCGAGAAGACGTTTGTGCGAACGGAGGTACTGGCGGTCCATGCGCGATTCGTAGCGGACCATCAGATCGAGGGTGCGGGAGCCGTCGGAGAGGAAGCGGAAGGATTCGGCGGCGTTGGCGGCGTTGATCTGGTCGGGCTCGGTCTCGGGAGCGGGGTTTTGCGACTGCCGGTGAATTTCGCGGTTCATGGTGGCCTGCTCCATGACCTGCAGGCGCATCTGGCGCCAGCGGGCGGCGATCATGTTCTGGACGAGGGAGACCTCGAAGGGAGTTTCGGGCTGGAATTCGTCGTAGAGGGTTTGGGCGAGTTCGTCGAAGTCCGCGCGAGATTCGGTGCAGAGGAGGAGGGACCTGGCGAAGATGCCGTGCTGGGTGGAGTTGTGGGAAGAGTTGCGTTTGCCGGCGGCCGTAACAGGTCCGCGGGATTTGGCGCCGTTGGCGCGGGAGGCGTTGATTTGAGCGTCGGTTCTCATGGCCCGGTCTTATCACGAGTGGGATTGGGGATTGCTGGAAATTTGGGTGAATTTATTGATAATGCTGGGGATATAGTTGGGTGGGGATTGTGAATGCGAAAGGATTATTCGTGCGAGACGGGGAATGGGTGAGTTTGAAGAGTCGTGACGGATCGGCGTTGCGAAACCGACTTATGGGTGCTAATTCCGGAGCGGCATTTCCGCGCAATGCCGACAACCTCAAGTTAATCGGCGGACCAGAGTGCGTTTTATCGATACCGATTGCGACGACGTCGCTACACTGGACATATGGCATGACCAGCGCTTGGCATCGTTTCTCCGTGGGCACGCGCTCATGGGCGTAGCTCGATTTGCGAACCGGATGGACGACGATGGCGCCGGTCGGATCGACTTCGCGGACGAGGGCAGCGGTCTCGTGGGGCACGAATTCGCCTCGGATAATGTCGCCGCCGTAGCCATGCCCGGCACTGGAGATACCGCTGTTTAAAGGGGCATAACCTTATTTTACGGGGGTTTGCGTGGTTTGTCTGACAAGTGCGGAT
>DASZLP010000021.1:0-11941 GCA_035552355.1 Bryobacteraceae bacterium
CCGCGACCTCACGCCTCGCGCGATGCTCTCTCCCGATGAACGCGGTTCGAGAGCAGTTTTTTGGCTTTCTCGAGCTCGGCGCGGCGGTCGTCGGGCAGCCCTTTTCCGCCCCGGTTGATGAAGTAAGTCAGCATGCGGAGCCCGGACGCCGGTCCTTTGGGAGACACTTTCTTCGACGCCAGCGTCCGCGCAACGGTCGCGGCACTCTTCGTAAAAAGACCTTCCGGTGGATGCGTCGAGTCGGTGTGCACGCCCGCCACCCACTTCTTCGCGTTTTTCTTCTTCGCGGTCGCCACAGCTGTTTACTTCCCGTGGGACTTGCGCGTCGCTGACCGCTGCCCCGCCGTTGACCGGGCCTGGCGCGAAAGGGCCGTATGGCTGGCGGCCGAGTGCCCTTCCCGCTTCAGTGCTTTGGTGGTCGCGCGCGACCGCTTCGCCGATACTTTGCGCGCATGCGGCGCCTCGCCTTTTTTGACGTCGCGTTTTGCCTGCGCGCGCGTGCTGCTCGATGCCGTGCCTTCCTTCGGCGGCGGCAGCTTCACTCCCGCGCGTCTCGCCTTCGACAGCCCGATCGCGATCGCCTGCTTCGTCGACCGCGCCCCGTGTTTGCCTTCGCGGATGTGCTCGATTTCCTCGTGCACGAACTCGCCTGCCTGTGTGGATGGCGCTTTGCCTTCACGCTCGTCCTGCTGCGCTTTTTCGATGGTCTCTTTTTCCGGCATGGATACCTCGCCGGATTCGCAGCAATTGTGTTTCCGTACGAAACCAGGCGCGCGTTACTCCAGCGGCTCGAGCTTCACGATCGAAGCCCCGTGATTATTGCCGACCCAGAATGTAACCGGCGTCGCCGCGTTGTCCACGAATACACGGCGGACGTTCGTAAAGCGCGGCAGCAGATACTCGACAAACGCGCCCGTCTTCGGATCGAGACGGTCAATGGTATCCGTGAATTCGCCGCCCGACCAGACTTCTCCATGCTTGTCCGCCGTCACATCGTAAGGCCACGACCCGGCTGTCGGCGGCGCCCACTCCCGAAACTTTTCCGTCTTTGTATCGAACATCCCGATGCGGTCGCCATGATTCTCGCCGAACCAGAAGCGTCCGTCGCGATCCATCATGCCGCGGCGCGGCCCGGAGTTCGCGGTGGGCGTCCGAAACTTCTCGATTTTGCCCGTCTTCGCGTCAATTCTGCCGATCTCCTCGCCGCCATAGACGGTGAAGTATGCGTTATTTTGCGCATCCGGGATAACGTCATAAATATTGGGACGCGGAATCGCATAGGGCGCGAACGTCTCGAACTTGCCGGATTTCAGGTCGAGGCGCAGCACCGTATACGTTCCCGCGTCCTGCAGCCAGACCTTGCCGTCGACATACGCATGCTCCGGGCTTACCTGATTGATCTGCACCCAGTCGCCGTTCAACTCGGGCGGAAGACTCCAGGTCTGAAACTTTCCGGTCTTGCGGTCGAACCTGGCGACGCCACCCTGGAACTGCATTCCGAGCCAGAGGTTCTCCTCTCTGTCGAAGCGCAAAGCGAGGCTGCCCGTTGGCAGGGCGGCTTTCAGGCGCGGCAACGTGTATTCCGTGACCTTCCCCGTTTTCGGATCGAGCTTGCCGAGAATCTGTTCCCCGAAGCTCGCATACCAGACGCTGCCCTGCGAATCCACGATCACATCGTGCGGCTGCCGGGTCCTGGCCGGCAAATCGTATTCGGTGTAGATCACGCGCGTCGCTCTGCCGCGCGGCCGTGGATGCATCTGGAATGGATACTTCCAGATAGACGTCGCGCTCAAATTCAAAGCCGCCAGGTACTGCGCCTGCCGCTTCCAGCCGGCCATTCTCCGTTCCAGCGGATCTTCGCCGCCGCCGATCCGGGCCGCCACGAGCTTTTGCGGCATCAGCGGAAACGAGAGCTGCGGATACGTGGACATCCGCTCGAGCACCGGCACAAACGTCTCAGCCGTGTAGTGCGAGCGCAGCACCCGCTCGAGCGTGTGGCAATGCGTGCAGTTTCGAATGGATGCCTTCTGCTGTTCGGTACCGGGGATGCTCGCGAGCCACTCGGCGTTCGAAAGCTGCGCCGCCGGGTCCGCCGCCGCGCGGAGCTTCAGGTCGGCCGTTGCGGTCTTATTTGGCAGGGCGTCGACGGAATCCGGGCCGGTGAGATCGTAGCCGGCCGCGCGAATGTGGAGCGCGTAACGGCCAGGTGGCATCTTCGAGGCCGGGAATCGATAGCGGCCCTGCGCGTCGCTGACGACCGTGAGTGTGATGGTTGAACCAGCCGCCTTCGCGCTCACCAAAACGCCTTCCATCGGCCCTTCTTCGGCGGACATGACCTGGCCTGTAAGGGCGGCAGGCGGGGGAATGGCCGCGCGGACTGAGAAGCAGAGCGAGACGGCCAGTGGCAGGGCGCGTAGCTGCATTCGAGATACCTCCGTCGGTCGAGCCCAATCTGAGCGTTCTCACTCTATCGCAAGCTGATGTCCCGGCTGGGCATCCAGCGGCAGAAGTCCGGAGCACCGCTTACTCGCGTGCGCGGCTCGGTAAATTCAATGTCTTACCGAGATTGGACGAGGAGGCTGGTCGCCGGCGACCGCGGGGGAGCGACTATTCCCGACGGGCTACAAGTCGTCGCGGAAAATGACCCCGCCCTTCATCACAAACTTCACGCGCTGCATTTCCGTGATGTCATTGAGAGGATCTCCCGAGACCGCGACGATATCCGCAAACTTGCCCTTTTCGATACTGCCGAGTTGTTTCCCGAGCTCGAAGTTCAGGCTCGCGGCGGCGTTGCTCGTCGCCATTCGAAGCGCGTTCGCCGGAGACATCCCCCACTTCACGTAATAGCCGAACTGAAAGGCCTGCACGCCGTGGCCGACGGTGTAAGCGCCGCTGCCGAAGACTTCGGTCACACCGGCGGCGGTGAGGCGCTTGAAGCTGCGCTCGGTCAAAGCGAAACGCGTTATCCTGCCGCCGGTTGCCTTCTTGTCCTTCGCTTCGAGATCGCCGATCAGATCCCAGAGCGTCTGGATGACCGGGCGCATCGTGCCATCTGCGAGCGGAACTTTAAAGAGCCGGATGGTTTCATCGTCAAGTCCTTCGGCGTTCGTGACGCCGACGATCACGTGCATCGGCATGTCCGTGCCCGCGGTGAGACAGTTGCGCAGGCCTTCGCCGCCGTAAGCATGGCAGGCGACCTTGAGTCCGCGGCGATGCGCTTCGTCGACGATGGCCTTGTCTTCTTCGAGAGTCAGCGACGGCACGTTGATCATGCGGCCGTTTGGAAGAAACGCTCCGGCGCCGTCGGGCTGCGGATATCCGCCGCCTTCATAATCTTCGGTGTCGTAGACTTTGATCCAGTCAACGCCGTAATGCGAGTGGTCGCGGACGGCGGCGCGCGCCAGATCCGGCGAGTTGATGTTGGATGTGAGCTGCCAGACGGCGGCGCCCGGGCCGGTCCCAAACGGCATCACGACGGAAGGCGCGGGATAGTAGGTCGCGCCGCGCGGATTGAGCTGCGGGCCGGCGACCTGCAGGCGCGGTCCGGGCACGAGGCCTTTATTGATAGCATCGCGCAGCTCGACAGTGGCGTAGGTGAACGGCGACCCCATGTCCTGCAGGGTGGTGAATCCGGCATTCAGATCTTTCAGGGCGTAGTGGAGACCGAGGAGGCCGGCGCGCGAGTCGTTCGGCTGCTGTTCCTGGATCAGGTGGACGTGGCGATCGATCAGACCGGGCAGCACGGTGGCGCGCGTGAGGTCGATGACGCGCGCACCCTGCGGGATCTGAACTTTGCCCGAGGCTCCGACCTCGACGATGCGGTCGCCTTTGACGATGATCACCTGGTTCGTCAGGTTCGTGCCGGACTTCGGATCGAACATGCGTCCGGCGAGAATGGCGACGCCCTGCGGAGGCGGAGATTCCATGCGTAGCGTCGCGGCGTCGAATGCTGGAGCCTGGGGGCGCCCATCCTGCGCCTGAAGCGTGCAGGCGAGGAGGGCGATAGCTATGAGGGCAACGCGCATGCCCGAGAGTATATCGGGAAGTTCCGGTCACGCCTTCAAGGTGCCGGCCCGGTCATCCCCTTCAGGGGTGCCGGCCCGGTTATCCCCTTCAGGGGTACCGGCCTTACACTGAGAGCGAATGGCTTTCCGGCGCCTGTTCGCGGAGCAAGAGCTGAAGCTGTCGAGCCTTCCCTCGTTTCGCGCCGAGCACTTTCCTTATTCCGGGCCTTATCCCTGGCTCGATCTGCCGGATGCTGAAGAGCAAATCGCGTCGCGCCTGCGCGCCGGCACGCTCACCGCGGAAGATGCCGCGCTCTGCCGCTACTGGTCGGCCAACGGCTACGTTATCGTCAGGAATCTCATCGAGCACGAGGCGCTCGACGATGTATGGGGCAACTATGAGAAGGCGGTCGCGGCGGGGAAGATCAAGCTACTTCCCGAAAAAGCGGCGGATGACGATCCTTATCCCGGAAGGTTTCTGAATCCGCATAAAAAGGTCGGGGCTTTTTGCCGGATACTTAAGCACGCGGAACTGCTGCGGACAATCCGGCTGCTGATGGAACGGGAGCCGCGTCCGCTGCAGACGATTGCGTCGCATAAGGGCTCGCAGCAGGGGCTGCATTCCGATTCGATTCACATGACCACGTATCCGCTGGGATATCTGACGGCGGCGTGGATTGCGTTTGAGGATATCGATCCGGATTGCGGTCCGCTGGTTTACTATCCGGGAAGCCACAAGCTGCCGTACCTGTTCAGCAAAGAAGTCGGGATCAGCGAGGAGGATTTCCGGAAGGAAGGCTACGCACCGTACCATGCGCGCTATGAGCCGCGCATCCGGGAGATGGTCGCGGAGATGACGCCTTCATACTTCCATGCGCGCAAGGGCGACGTGTTGATCTGGCATGCGAACCTCGTGCATGGCGGATCGGCGCGCAGGAATATGGCGTTGTCGCGAAAGTCGGTGGTCTGCCATTTTTATGTGAAGAACGCGTTCGTTTATCACGATCTCGCGGCGGCGCAGTCGAAGCAGCAGTATGTGGGGACGTGCCTGCTGCGGGACGAGCGGGGCAAGCGCCGTTTGTTTTGATAGCATTCGCCTCAGTGACCTGGAAGATAAAACCGACTCGCCGCGAAGCGCTGGGGCTGATTGCGGCAACTGCGCTCTCCGCGGCCGAGACGCCTGTGAGCGCAGTGACGACCCGGCTCAGCACCTACATGAGCGAGGCCGCGGGACGCGCGCTCCCCGCCGATGTGGTGGAGAAGACGAAGCACCACATTCTCGACACGTTCGCCGCCATGATCTCCGGGGCGGATTTGCCGCCGGCGCGCGTGGCGCTCAGGTTCGCGGCTGCTCACACGGGTGAGCCGGTCGCGACAGTGGCCGCGTCGAAGATCGTCTGTGGCGCGATTGACGCCGCGATGACCAACGGGATGCTGGCGCACTCCGACGAGACAGACGACTCGCACGCTCCGTCACATTCGCATCCGGGTTGCGCCGTGATTCCGGCGGCTCTTGCGGCTGGAGAGCAGTTCGGCATCGACGGCATGCGCTTCCTGCGCGCCGTAGCGCTGGGTTACGACGTCGGTCCGCGCGTGACGATTACGCTCGGCGGCCTTCCGTACCAGATGGAATCGCACCACAGCGCGCACAGCATCGCGGAAGATTTCGGCGCCGCGGCGGCTGCCGGATGCGCCGCGGGACTCGACGCCCACCAGATGCGCTGGCTGCTCGACTATGCGGCGCAGCAGGCGGCGGGCATCGCGGCGTGGGAGCGCGATACAGAGCATGTCGAGAAATCGCTTGTGTTTGCCGGATGGCCGGCGCGAAACGGCGTTACGGCGGCCCTGCTGATTCAGTTGGGCGGCAGCGGGGTCGAGGATATTCTGTCGGGTCCGGATAACTTTTTGCTGGCATTTGCGCCGAAGTCCGATCCGGCGAAGCTGATCGAAAAACTCGGCGAACGTTTTGAGGTGACGCGCACCAGCATCAAGAAGTGGACCGTCGGGTCGCCGATTCAGGCTCCGCTCGACGCGCTCGAGAGCATGATGAAGAAGCGGCCGTTCGAGGCGAGCCAGATCCGCAGCGTCCTGGTACGTGTGGCAAGCAGTGAGGCGAACACCGTCAACAATCGCGAGATGCCGGATATCTGCCTGCAGCACATGGTCGCGGTGATGTTGATCGACAAAACGGCGTCATTTCAGGCGGCGCATGACAAGCCGCGCATGCGGAATCCCGAGGTATTGCGCGTGCGGGCGAAGGTGCAACTCGTTCCCGATGAGGAACTGGAGCGGCTGTATCCGAAGCGTGAGACGCGAGTCGAAGTGACGCTGAATGACGGGACCATGCTCACCGAGCGCGTGGAGGCCGTGCGCGGAACGCCGGAGAATCCGATGACGCGCGACGAGGTGGTGGCGAAGTGCCGGGATTTGACCGAGCCGTCGCTGGGCAAGGCGCAGGCGGCGAAGTTGATCGATACGGTGCTGAACATCGAGCGCGCGCGGAACGTGCGGGAATTACGGACGGTTTTGCAGAAGGGATAGGCCGGATCCCTGCGGCGATTGCGGCACGACAAGCGCCGGCACTTGTGTCCTTTCCCCACCGACGTAACGAATCTGTTCACCCATGCCCGGTTTCTGCAAGCCGGGCGCGCCGTTCTTCGGTAACCTTGCCTTGTCCGCGGGAAATGATATCGTGTGGACCGAAGGAGACGTACCAATGGCCAGCTATCACACCACGTTCGGGTCGCTCGACAAATACGAAAAAGGCAGCGTCCAGGTCATCGACGACGATCCGAAGCATTACGCCTTCTCCAACTGCTTCGAAGTCGCGTCGAAATCGAAGCCTTACGAAAAGGTCGCCGTCGGCAAGAACCTGAAGTATGTGATCGAGGCCATTCGCGCGGAGGGCACTTCGCCCTGGTACTCGAACGCGCACGACGAAGCGGTGCTGGTGATGGATGGCGAGATCGAAGTGCATCTCCTGCAGCCGGATAAACCTCTGGTCCCCGAAGGCAAGGAGGGTTCGGTTCGCCTCGACAAAGAGCCCGCCGGAAAGAAGATGGGTTGGGTGAAGGCCCGTCGGGGACACATGGCCCTGCTCCCGAAGGGCGCTGCGTATCAGTTCCGCAGCGCGAAGCCCGGCGTGATGTTGCAGCAGACCATCCTCGGCGACTTCACTGTTGAGCGTTGGGCCGACATCTGCCAGACGAAAGCATAAGCAAAGGAGACTTACATGAGCTCAGTCGCCCAAACCCCCGCCGTCAACGCTCTCGGTTACAAATCGTTCGCCATCGGAAAGTTCTCCTTCGATCGCGACGAATATTTCGCGCACATCAAATGTCCCGGCAATCGCCACATCATGCAAATCGACGCGTTCCTGCGCGCGCTGATGCGCGACGTCGGGTGGGGCTTCTTCTACGGAACCGTCAACTTCGACCATGTCTTCGGCACCATCAACCACTACGGAACCGTGGAGATGTTCGTCGGACTCCTGAACGACGCCTACCGCGCGGCGAATCGCCATTACGTCGAGACTTTCCAGGCCGCCGATTTGCGCAAAGTCTTCGAAGCCATGCTCGACGACTGGACCAACGAAGGCTTCGATCCCTACGCCGCGCCGGACGAGACCGGCCTCGCCTACGGTGCGAAACATGGGAGCAACACAAAAGCACTGAAGCGCCAGCGCATGGTGGCGAAGCGCATGGTTGGGCTTCCCGGCGACCTCGGCTATCGCACCGATGCCGACGGATACGGTATAAACCGGCAGTTCAAAGACGTCGCGCAGGATCAGCCCGAGATACACGCCGAGCCCGGCTTTGAAGGTCAGGTCCACGCGTTCAATATGTTTGCGTATGTGTCGCGTTCGGATGTCACGTGGAATCCATCGGTCGTTTCGTGCGTGCACGACAGCCAATTCTGCGCCACGACCGAAGAGCACGCGCTGCCGATCCAGCACGGCAACGATCGCGTCGAGTGGTTCATCCAGGCGACCGACGAAATCATCTGGGATGTCGATGACGGCAAGACCGGCCGCCCGCGCGCGAAGGTTGTGATGAAGGCGGGCGACGTGGCGGCAATGCCCGCCGACATCCGCCACAAGGGATACTCGGCCAAGCGGTCGATGCTGATCGTCTGGGAGAATAATGATGACCGGCTCCCGAACATGTATGGCAAAGGCGAGCTGAAACCTTATCCCGTGGAATTCTGATTTGGCCGCATCAACCTTAACTCAACCCGCGCCTTCCACTGTTCAGTCAATCGAGACCCGCTTATTCATTGACGGCGAGTTTGTGCCGCCGGCGGAAGGCGGACTCATTCCCGTCTACAATCCGCACGACAACAGCCTCATCGCGAAGGTCGCGGAAGCCAGCCCCGCCGACATCGACCGCGCAGTTGCGGCCGCGCGCACGGCATTTCCCGCATGGAAGCGCATGGCCGCGGCGGATCGCGGCCGGCTCCTGCTCAAACTCGCGGATGCCATCGAGGCCGACGCGCCTTACCTCAGCGAGCTCGAAAGCCTCGATACCGGCCATCCGATCCGCGACACCAAAAACCTCGACGTGCCCCGCACCGCCGCCGCCTTCCGTTATTTCGGCGGTATTGCGGATAAAGTCCAGGGCACGATCATCCCGGTCGAGCCCGGGTTCCTGAACTACGTCACGCGCGAGCCGCTCGGCGTGGTGGGCGCCATCGTGCCGTGGAATTTCCCGCTGTTGTTCACGAGCTGGAAGATGGGGCCGGCGCTGGCGGCGGGAAATACGGTCGTCCTCAAACAGGCTGAATTGACGCCGCTCAGCACGCTGCGCATCGCGAGATTGATGGCCGACGTTGGGATTCCGCCAGGCGTCGTCAACATCGTCCCGGGCTATGGAAATGTCGCCGGGCAGTATCTCGCCGAGCACAAAGGCGTCAACAAAATCGCATTCACCGGTTCGACCGTTACCGGCCGCAAAATCGTCCAGGCATCGGCCGGGAATCTGAAGCGCGTCCAGCTCGAGCTCGGCGGTAAAGGCGCCAATATCGTTTTCGACGATGCGCCGCTTGATGCTGCCGTCGGCGGCTCCGCGTTCGCGATATTCCACAATCAGGGCCAGGCCTGTATTGCCGGATCGCGTCTGCTGCTGCATGCAAAGATCGCCGATCAATTCCTCGAAAAGTTTCTTGCCCTCACTCGGTCGATTCGCATCGGGAATCCGCTCGACCCGCAAACCGAGATGGGACCGCTGACGTCGACCGGCCACCGCGATCGCGTCCTCAACTACATCGAAGTGGCGAAGCAGCAGGGCAGCGAGATTCTCATCGGTGGCACGAAGCCCGACGATGCCGAGTTGCAGGCGGGCTGCTACGTTTTGCCGACGGTGGTCACGGCGAAACACACCGACCGCGTCTGTCAGGAAGAAGTCTTCGGACCGTTCGTCAGCGTGACGCGTTTCAAAGACGAAGCCGAGGTCATCGAGATCGCCAACGCCACCGAATACGGACTCGGCGGCGGACTCTGGACCCGCGACCTCCAGCGCGGCCATCGCGTCGCCTCTGCCATTAACACGGGAATGGTTTGGGTGAACAGCTACAAGCGCGTCAACCCCGGCTCGCCGTTCGGAGGCGTGGGCCAATCCGGTTACGGCCGCGAGATGGGCTTCGAGGCTATGCACGACTACACCGACGCGAAGTCGGTGTGGATCAACGTCGACGCGCAGATCCCGCCGTTTTACAAACGCTGACTGGGCCCCTGATCCGCCCCCTACTGCCTTGGCAGCACCAGGCGGACACGTCCCTCGCGGCCGTCCATCGTGAGCTCCCAGCCGTCGGGCCGGCCGGATGGTTTGGGGAAATACAGATACCCCGCAACCGGGACGGACGTTTTGCCATCCGGCAGCGACTTTTCCCAAAGCTCCTGCTCCATTGCTCCAACGTTCGGCGCCCCAGCGTTGGGGCCGGCGGATGGATAAGGGTATGGATACCCGCCCGGCGGCGCGCCGATTCCGACTCCCGCTTCCGTACCGACGGCGGTCCGCCCGGTCTGGCGGCCACTCGCGGGGTCGACGCCGGTTCCGTGAATCACATCGATACCCGTCGTCGTGTAGACATCCGAATGTTTGGGTGCCGCGTAGTCCTTGCTTCTTGCCAGGGCCGTGGCGATCGCGCCGGGGTCGGCGCTCCGGACGACTTCGCCCGTGCCCGTGCGCAGCAGAAAGTCGCCCGGTGAGATGTCGGCGTCCATGCCTGGCAACGGAAAGATGCCGATTTCGACCGCGATGTATCCGCCGGCGTTCAGGTCAGCCTTGAAGATTTTCCGCACATCCTTGCGAGCGATGACGACCGCGCCGACCGTGATGCTCTGACTGGATTGACGGACGGGATAGTCGGTCGCGACCGGCCTTGGGCGGATGCCGGGCGATGCCGCGACGAGCGCGCCCGCGGAGAAAACAGCGGCGATACCAGGCCAGCCGATTCCCGCGCGCCGAAGTCTCATACCGATATTCTATGCGCATTCCGAATCGACCCTCAGGGACGCGAATAGTAATTGCTCATCAATTTTTCGATCGCCTCGTAAGGAAGCATTCGTTTCAGCCAGACAGCCGCCCGTTCGTGGATCGGTCCGGTCGTGTAGCGCAGACGCGGGCTGGGATTGTCGAGGACGCGCGCGACAAGCCGTGCGACGGCTGCAGGGCGCGGCCCGTTTTGCTCATCCGCCGCCATGCGGCTCAGCGCGCGATCGAATGAGACCCGGTAGGCGGCATGGGTTTGCGATTGCGCAGTCGCGCGGCGATTGGCCGTCAGCTCGGTGCAATGATCGCCCGGCTCGATCAGCACGACCCGGATGCCAAAGCCCGCGACTTCGAGGCGCAGCGATTCCGTGAGGCCTTCGAGAGCAAACTTCGACGCGCTGTAAAGGCTTTGGTAAGGAACGGCCACGAGTCCCGCAATGGAGCTGATGTTCACGACATGGCCAGCGCGCCGCTCCCGCATGCCGGGAAGAACGGCGCGGCAGACACGCAGCGCGCCAAAGAAATTCACGTCGAACTGGGCGCGCGCATCTTCGACCGAAGTGTCTTCGAGCGCGCCTGCAATGGCGATTCCGGCGTTGTTGATGACGGCATCGATTCGTTTTTCGCGGTCGAGGATTTGCCGAATAGCGCTGTTGACGGAGGAGTCATCGCGGACGTCCATTTGCACGGGCTCGAACAGGGAGCTTGCCAGAGCGCGGCGGGATGCGCCGAACACGCGATGCCCGGCTCGCGCGAGATGTTCCGCGCATGCGAGGCCAAGGCCGGACGATGCGCCCGTAACCAGAACGACTTTTTTTGAAGCCAAGGCGGTTACCAGTGTAGTGGGCGGCGGCGGTTAAACTCGGGAAATGCAGAAGGTGGCGTTCGATCCCGGCCTGACTCAGAGGTATGACGGACCGCTGCGCCGGGTGATCAACTCCGATGGCAGCTTCAACGTCCTGCGGCGCGGCACGACGTGGCGCGACGTGCATCCTTACCTGCACCTCGTCAGCATTCCATGGTCGTGGTTTTTCGGATGGGTCCTGCTGGCCTACATCGTCGTCAATTCGTTATTCGCGGCGGTCTACTTCTGGCTTGGCCCCGGTGCGCTCGCGGGGAAGCTGGACCTCGCTCACCCTTCGAGCCGATTCCTCCAGTGCGTCTTCTTCAGTTCCCAGACGCTGACGACCGTGGGATTCGGGGCGATTTCGCCGGCGAGCCCGGCGGCGAACGTGGTGGCGGCGTTTGAAGCGCTGTGCGGTCTGCTGGGCTTCGCGGTCGCGACGGGGCTGCTGTTCGGGCGCGTCTCGCGGCCTTCCGCGCGCATCGGTTTCAGTGAGAGGGCATTGATCGCGCCTTACCAGGAAGGCACGAGTCTTCAGTTCCGCGTGGTGAACCGGCGCGCGAACACTCTCGTCGAGCCCGCCGTCACTCTGATGCTGATGACGG
>DASZLP010000022.1:0-34335 GCA_035552355.1 Bryobacteraceae bacterium
CGATGTTCCCGCGAGTGACCCGGCGACCGTCGCGATCGCATCGCTGTAAAGGATGCGGTTCAGCCTGGGGACCTTGCCTGCGTCGTTGAAAAGACCCGCTTTCCTGCCGACGGCCAGCAGCGTCCCGACGTTATCGAACAGATCGACAAACAGAAACGCGAAGACGATTTCGACGAATCCGAGGCGTAGCGCACCCCGAATATCCAGTTGCAGCGCGGTGGACGCGATGTCCGCCGCGGTGTAAGGCTGCGGCTGCCAGTGGAAGACGCCAGTGGCGACTGCGAGGGCCCACGTCGCAAGAACACCGATAAGAATCGCCGCGCGGACCTGCGCGCACAGCAGGACGGCCATCAGGATCAATCCGAACATCGCCAGCAGGGTTGCCGGATTCCGCATATCGCCCAATGCGACGGTCGTCGCCGCACTCGGCACGATGATTCCCGAACTGCGGAAGCCGATGAGGGCGATGAACAACCCGACGCCCGCGGCTACGGCCGCGTATAGCTCGTGCGGAATCGCGTTGACGATCATCTGGCGCACTCCGGCTGCTGTGAGGATCAGAAACGCGACACCGGAGAGGAACACCGCGCCGAGCGCCACGTGCCAGTCAACGCCCATCCCCTTTACAACCGAATAAGTGAAGTACGCATTCAGACCCATCCCGGGAGCGAGGGCGATGGGATAGCGTGCGAAGGCGCCCATCAGCAGGCTGCCGAGCGCCGCCGCCAGACAGGTCGCCGCGGTCACGCCTGCCGCGGGCATCCCGGCCTCGTGCAGTATCGACGGGTTCACGAAGATGATGTAGGCCATCGTCATGAATGTCGTGACGCCGGCGAGAATTTCCGTTTTCCAGTTGGTCCGGAGGGCGGCGAATTCGAAGTACCGCTCCAGTCGCTTGACCAGAGGGCGCTCGACGGGAAGCATGCCGGATTCTAACAGAGCGGGCGGGTCTTACCTTCTTTTTACGAAGCGCTATACATCCACGCCCAGGTACTGCAACTCATGCAGCTGGTGATAGATTCCGCCGTGATCGATCAACTCGTATTGTGGAAGAGCAGGGGCATCCGGAATACTGCTCGCGTGGGGTAAAGCGGTTCAACATGTGGACCCACGAGGTCGACGGGCTCACGGAGAATGACTTCGTACCAGCCGCGCAGATCGAATGGCGCGACCTAAAGAGCATACTCATTGGAACCACTAAAGCTCTCGCCGTTTGCCGATGGCTGTTCGTTCGCAAGGTCTGCATTTTCTCAAACTACTGAAAATACAGACCTCTGCGCGCCAGCCGACCGCAGGTGCCGCGGTAGGGCGTGCTACATGCACTGTACGGGTGGAAGTTGCGCCGCGACACGGGAGAGTTAACAATGAAGAAAAGCACAGTGAGCGGTCCACAACCTATTCCGTTCCGTTATTCTGATCTTGAAACGGACGTTGCGCCACCACCGGCGGAGCTGCCTTTTCTTCCCAGGACCGACTTGGCGATTATCGAACGTGCCGTGCAAAGGGTTCGCGCCCTCAGGGAAAGCAAGAAAGAAGATTGAGGTTCTTGACTGTCTCCCGGCGATTCCCGAGCGTACTCAGAATCTGTTTTCATCAACTGTCCGTTTGACTCAACATTCGCGCCGCAGTTTAGAGCGATCGTTTTCACGCTTATCCGGCTCGGTCTGACCCTGCGGTGCGCCCTGGAAGCGGGAAATTCCGAGCCAGGAATTATCAGAATTCTGGAATTGATTCCTGCCTGCCGGTACGGCATTCACGATATCTCGATGCAGTCTCTGGATGACACAACCGGCCTTCCGCGCTTCAATATGCTGTTCGAACTCGGACTGTTTGTAGGTTGCCGGCACTTCAGTTCGGACGGAGAGCAGAACTCCAAGGATTTTCTTGTGCTCGATTCGGCGCCGCAGAGATTTCGTGATTCTCTCTCGGACTTTGCCGGATACGACATCGCCTGCCATCATGGCTCGCCAGGGGAAACCGTTCAGCTTTTGCGAGACTGGCTCGCCAATTCGCGGGCACAGATCACGTATGGTGGGGTTAAGCTTCAGGCCGATTTCCGGGCATTCGAAGCCGACCTGCCGACTCTCGCCACAGACTTCGCACCCCATCCCGATCAGATTACCTACAGCGACCTGTGTCATCTCATTCGGACGTGGATAATTTAGGGAAGCGTTACACATCCACGCCGGCATCCACATCCAGATACTGCAGCTCATGCAGCCGGTGATAGATTCCGCCGTGATCGATCAGCTCGTCATGACTTCCAATCTCAACGATCTTCCCCCGATCGAGAACTACAATCTTGTCCGCGCGCCGGATCGTCGAAATCCGGTGCGCGATCACGATCACGGTGCGGCCCGTCATCAGATTCCCCAGCGCCTTCTGGACCAGCATCTCCGACTCCGTGTCGAGATGCGAGGTCGCTTCATCAAGGATCAGAATCGGCGAGTTCTTGAGAATCGCGCGCGCGATCGCGAGGCGCTGCCGCTGGCCACCCGAGAGCTTGACGCCGCGGTCGCCAATCACAGTCTCATATCCCTGCGGCAGCTTCTCGATGAATTCATGCGCGAGCGCCGCTTCCGAGGCTTCGATCAGGCGCGCGCGATCGTACTTCTCCATCCCGTAGGCGATGTTGTTCGCGACGGTGTCGTTGAACAGGAAGGTCTCCTGCGCGACGACGCTGACCTTGTCCCGGAGCGCCGCGAGACGGAGATCGCGCACATCCACGCCGTCGATCTTCACGGCGCCTGAAACAACTTCGCGAAACCGGGGCACGAGACTGGCCAGCGTCGTCTTGCCCGCGCCGCTCGAACCAACCAGAGCCACCACTTCGCCCGCGCGGATATCGAGCGAGACGCCATCCAGCTGCAAGCCGCGCGCCGACGGATATCGAAACATGACATTCTCAAACGCAATGCGGTCCTGAAATTTGTCGAGGCCCCGTACGCCCGGTTTGTCCTCGATCTCCTCCGGCTCGTCGAGATACGCGAATACTTTTTCCGAAGCTCCCAGCGCCTGCTGAAAAATATTGTGGAGGTTCGTGATGCGCTTCACCGGCTCATAAAGAAACAGCAGCGCCGCCAGAAAACTGATGAACGATTCGGCGTCGAGCACGTGGTTCTTGATTTCCTCGCGCCCGAACCACAGCAGCCCGATGAATGTCGCCGCGCCCATGAATTCGATGAATGGCGACGGAATGCCCTGAATCAGCACATACCGCAGATTGGCCTTCAGCAGGCGCTCACCGGCGGCGCGAAACCGCCGCGCTTCGTACTTCTCCGCTCCGAACGCCTTCACGACCTGATGACCGGCGATCGCCTCCTGCAGCACCTGCGTGACTTCGCCCGCCGCGTCCTGAGTGCGACGGCTGGTGCGCCGGATTCTCTTGCCCAGCCGCGCCGTCGGCAGCAGCACAAACGGGAACAGCGTGAGGCTGAAGAGGGCGAGCCGCCAGTCGGTGCCGAAGATGACGATCAACAGACCGAAGGCCGAGAAGATCTGCCGCAGCAGGTCCGCAAACATGTCGGAGCTCGCCACCTGAATCTTGTCGATGTCGTTCATGATCGACGACATCAGCCGGCCCGTCGATGTCACCTCGAAGAATGCCGCGCCGTGCCGCAGAACCTTCTCGAAAACCTGGTTGCGCAGATCCGTTACAGCCGAGAAACCAACGAAATTCGTCAGGTAATCGCCGAGATAATCGCACACACCGCGCGTGAAGAACACGATCAGGATCGTGATCCATACCATCGTGAAGATGTTGTGAATCGCCGGCGGGAAGAACTGCTCGAGATAAATCGGCATCTTCACCACCGGAATTACAAACAGCGGCGTGGGGCCGGCATCCTGCCCGGGCTGCAGCACGCGGCCGAGCACGACCCTTATCAGCAGAACGCGGGCGGCCGTCATGGCGCCGAAGATGGCCATCAGCACGACCGAGACAATCAGCAGGAGCCAGTACCTGCGACCGTATCCGAGAAGCCGGGCCGCTTCCTTCACCGGGCGGCCACCAGGCGCACTCTCTCGACGGCGTGAATGGCCCGCTCCACCGGGATGCCGGCGATCGGACCATCGGCCTTCAGCACCTTCCCCAACGTTCGCCACGGCGCCCATACTTCCGCGTCCGACGGCCCGAACATCACGACCTGCGGGATTCCAAATGCCGCCGCCACGTGCGCCGGGCCGGAATCGTTACCCGCGAAAAATTCCGCATCGCGCATCAACCGGATGATCTCGGCGAGCGGCGCGCCCTCGACCGAGCGCCACTTTCGGAACGGCGCGAAATCGTCTGCCGCCGCGCCGATGACCACGGGCTCGAGACCTGCCGATTTTTCGATGTAGCCGGCGAGTTCCAGAAAAGAATCCGACGGCCAGGTCTTTTCCGGCGTTGCGGCAAAAGGATGAATCACCGCATAAGAACCGGCCGGGGCATATGACGACCTTCCCGGCGGAGCCTGGATTCGGGCGCGTGGCACCCAGGTGAGCGGCGCTCCCAGATGGAAGATTGCCGACGCCATGTGTTCGGCTGTGTGGACGCGCCGTTCAACCCCCAGCGTCTCCTGCGCGGTCGGAATCGGCGTGTTGTAGATCCAGCCGGGGCGGAAGATATCGAAGCCGGCCCGGAACTGCGCGCCCGAGAGCAGCGTAAGGCGCGCGCTGCGCGTGCCGCCGTGAAGGTTGAGGCAGAGCTCCGGAGCGAATTCGCGAATCGCCTTCGCGCGCGGCGGCAGAACCTCCACGCCGCTGTTTTCGAAGACCGCCCCAAACCGGTCCTCGACGATGACAGCAATGCGGAGGTCCGGACGCGCCTGCTGCAGAATCTGAATCGCGGGCGTCGCCAGCACGCAATCGCCGAGCGAGCGCAGCCGCACGATAGCCGCCCGGCTGCCAATCGCAAGCCGGTCGAGAATGTCGGTCTGTATCGACAAAGCGGGATCGGGCGCGAAAAGCCTACTCGTCGATGGTCGCCTCATCGATCAGCATCACCGGAATTTCATCCCGCACGGGATAAAGCCGGTGGCACGATACGCAGCGCAACCCGCTCCCATCCGGCTTCAACTCCACCTTGGCCCGGCACGCCGGACAGATCAGAATTTCCAGTAGTTCCGCGCTGATTGCCATTGTCGTTCGATTCGTTAGTTTATCAACAGCACGCCGCGAAAAAATGCGGCGCCCGCGGTCGTGGCCGTTGCGACTTTGCCGCAAGTTTGACGCCGCAACCGTGGGTTTATGAACATCCCGAAGGTACAATGCGTTTTTACGTATACCTAAGGCCTTTCATGAAACATTGGCATCACGCCGCGTTTGCGGCCGTTATCTTAATCCTCCTCCCCGCGCCCCGGGCATTCGCGCAGGTCAACTTGTCCGGCACTTATGCGATGACGCTGGATGAAGATTTCCCCGAGCGCTTGCCCGGTCCGGAAATCGGCGATTATCTCGGCATTCCGCTCAACGAAAACGCGCGCGCTCACGCGGAAGCCTGGGACGCCTCGCTCCTCACGCTCCCCGAGTATCAATGCCGCGTCCATCCCATCGACTACGTTCCGAGCTTTTTCAATATCCGGATCTGGGAAGAGCGCGACAAAGACTCGCAGCAGTTGATCGCCTTGCATGCGCACCACGAAGCATGGGGAACCGAGCGCACGATCTGGATGGACGGCCGTCCGCATCCGCCGGATTACGCGCTCCACACTTCGCAGGGCTTCTCGACAGGCCACTGGGATGGCGAGATCCTCACCGTCACGACGACGCATCTGAAACAAGGCTGGATCCGCCGCAACGGCATCCCGCGCAGCGACCGCGCGATCGTCTACGAAAATTTCATCCGGCACGGCGACCATCTCACCTGGACGACGGTGATTCACGATCCGGCTTATCTGACGGAGCCGTTCATCCGCACGCGCGATTTCCTGATGAGTCCCGGCCTCGTGATGGGTGCGTATCCGTGCGAGAGTGTGGTCGAAGTCGTGATGCCGAAGGGCAAAATTCCGCATCATCTGCCCGGGACGAACGAGTTTCTGGCGGAATTTCCGTCGCGCTATGGAATTCCGGCCGTTGCCGCGATGGGCGGGGCGGAGACGATGTATCCCGAATATCAGCTCAAGCTGAAGACGCTGCCGAAACCGCCGCCGCTGAAGAAGGCGGATGGAAAGTGAAAATGAAATTTCTTCTGATGGCCCTCTGCGCCATGGCCGCATATGCGCAGCAGAATCAGGATTTCTCGAAAGTCGAGATCCACGTGCTGCCTGTGCAGGGCAACGTTTACATGCTCGTCGGCGCGGGCGGCAACATCACTGTGCAGGAAGGCAAAGACGGCGTCTTCCTCGTCGACACGATGTACGCGCCGCTGGCCGACAAAATCGAGGCCGCGATCCGTACCATCTCGAAAGGGCCAATCCGCTACATCGTCGACACGCACGTCCACGGCGACCACACTAACGGTAATGAAGCCCTGCGGAAGAAAGGCAGCACGATTTCAGGCGGCAACGTATCGGCCGACATCAAGGACTCCGCCGAAGGCGCGCAGATCGTCGCGCATCAAAATATCCTGAACCGGATGAGCGCGAAGGGCCCGGATTCCGCTCCTTCGTCGATGTGGCCGACCGACACCTACCTGACGGACGAGAAGGACTTCTTCTTCAACGGCGAAGGCATTCAGGTCATCCACATTCCCAACGCGCATACCGACGGCGACAGCATTGTCTTCTTCCGGCGCTCGGATGTCATCTCGACCGGCGATCTCTTTACTACGACGAATTACCCGATCATCGATATCGATCGCGGCGGCAGCATTCAGGGCTTCATCGCCGGGCTGCAGAAGATCGTCGACATGATCATTCCGGTCTATGGGCAGGAAGGCGGCACCATGGTCGTGCCGGGCCACGGACGTTTGTGCGATCTGGGCGATGTGATCGAGTATCGCGAAATGGCGATCATTGTTCGGGACCGCATTCAGGATATGGTCCGCAAGGGGATGACGCTCGAGCAGGTGAAAGCCGCGAAACCGACGATCGACTACGATACGCTCTACGGTTCCAGCACCGGCTTCTGGACGACGGACAAATTTGTCGAGGCCGTTTACACCAGTCTCACAAGCGAAGGCGGCCGCAAATGAGAGCCCTTCTTCTGGTCACTATCACGGCCAGCAGCATGTTTGCTCAGTTCGGGCCGCCGCCGGGTCCGCCTCGAAGCGGGAAGGCTGCGGCTCCCGAGGATCTCACCGGCTACTGGGTCTCGCTGGTCACGGAAGACTGGCGGTGGCGCATGGTCACGCCCGCGAAGGGCGACTATGATGGCGTTCCGATCAACGGCGAAGCGCGCAAAGCTGCGGACGCCTGGGATCCGGTCAAAGATGAAGCGGCGGGTAACGCCTGCAAAGCGTACGGAGCCGGCGCGATCACGCGAGTCCCGGGGCGCTTCCACATTACCTGGCAGGACGACAACACCCTGAAGCTCGAAACGGATGCGGGCACGCAAACCCGCCTGTTCCACTTCAACGGCAAGCCGCCAGTGAGCGGAGATCAGGGCTGGCAGGGTTATTCGGCAGCCACGTGGGAACATCACTCGGGCGGCGGATTCGGACCTCCGGGGCCCGGCGGTTCCCTGAAGGTCGTGACGACGCACATGCGGTCCGGCTATCTGCGGAAGAATGGCGTTCCCTACAGCGCCAATGCGGTCGTGACCGAATACTTTGACGCCATAAAGGAACCGGACGGCGAACAATACCTGATCGTCAAAACGCTCATCGACGACCCTCAGTATCTCGCCGGTCAATTCATTACGAGCACCCACTTCAGGAAGGAAGCGGACGGCGCGAAATGGCGTCCCGCGGCCTGCTCCGCGCGGTAACTTTCCCGGCGGCGAAATTTAACGTAACGTTCAATGAGGTTGAGGCACTCTGTCATTCATGTGTGAGTATCCGCACATTACTCCGACATTTGTGCGACTGAGGTTTGCCCTAAAATTGCAGTAAACAACCCAAGACCAGGCGAAAAGCAGGTTCAAGACGCAAAGGTTAAGGGTCAGTGAGAACGTACACCGCGAGGTTCACGGGTTGACGAGCGTCCAGGAAAACGAGTTGGCCCGGCTCCGGGTTCTAATCATCGATGACGAGCTGATCGACCGCGAGATCTTCAAACAGAACCTGGATTCCGATCGCCCTGGAGCCTTTATTTATGCGGAGGCGGCGACAGGCCGCGAAGGTCTCCGAAAGCTCGCAGCCTTCCATCCCGATTGCGTCCTTCTCGACTTCAATCTTCCCGACCTCGACGGATTGCGGATGATCCGTTTGTTGCATGAGGGCAGGGACTACCTGCCCTGCGCGGTCGTTATGCTGACCGGGATCGGCAATGAAGAAATTGCCGTCGAGGCCATGAAGCTGGGCGTCATGGATTACATGGCGAAAGGTCCGGCGAGCGCGCAGGCGCTTTCGCGGACCGTCGCCAGCGCGGTCCAGCGATTCCGTCTGCAGCAGGAGATTTCCCAGCAGCGCGTCGCCCTCGAGCTGCGCAACCGCGAGCTGGAGGAGATGCGGGTGGAGTTGTTCGACGAGAAAGAGCGCTACCGTATTCTGGCGGAGGCGATTCCCCAACTGGTGTGGACTGCGGACGGCGAGGGCGGCATCCACTACGGCAACCAGCGCCTGTGGGATTTTACTGGCAGGGCGCATACGCGGATGTGCCTGATCGAGAGCCTGGTGCATCCCGACGACAGGCCCGCGCTGCGGGAAAAATGGGAGAAGAGCGTCGTCTCCGGCGAACCGTTCGAAGTCGAATTGCGAGTGCGCCGCGCGCAGGATCAAACGTGGCGATGGCACCTGATGCGCACGGCGCGCATCCGGACGCCGGACGACGATCCGGCGCGCTGGTTCGGCACCTTTACCGATATCGAGGACCAGAAGCGCGCCGAGCAGGCCATCCGGCAGCGTGAAAAGCTCGATAGTGTCGGCCTGCTGGCGGGCGGCATCGCGCACGATTTCAACAACCTGCTGGTCGGCATTATGGGCGGAGCGAGTTTCGCGATCGACACGATCGAGCCGGAGCATGCGTCGCGGCCCATGCTCGATATCGTCATGCGGTCGAGTGAAAGAGCCGCACAACTGACGCAACAGCTCCTGGCATATGCCGGAAAGATCGAGGTCTTTCTCGAACCCGCCGATGTCGGGCGCGTTGTGCGGGAAGGCTGCGAGGCTGCGCGCGGATCGCTGGCTCGCAGGATCGTGCTCGAGATTGAAACTTCGCCTGACATTCCTTTGATCGAAACGAACGCCGGCCATCTGCGGCAGGTAGTCGTCAATCTTGTCGTCAATGCGGCGGAGGCGATCGGCGACAATCCGGGCGTGATCAGGGTGCGTTCCGCAACCGAGACGATTACCGCAAAGAAGCCGCAGGCGGATGCGCTGGGATACGAGCTCCCAACAGGCGAATATGTGCGGATCGAAGTTTCCGACTCCGGCCCGGGCATGAGCGATCAGATGAAGGCTCAGATATTCGATCCGTTCTTCACGACCAAGTTCACGGGCCGCGGCCTCGGGCTGGCTGCGGTGCAGGGAATTGTGCGTGCAATGAGGGGAGCCATCCGCGTGAGCAGCTCCACAGGAGACGGAAGCACATTCCAGGTGCTTCTGCCGTTACGCACCGCCGGCAGAGAAAATGTGCCCGGAGAAAGCATGCCCGGAGAAAGCATAGAAGACAGGGCCGAGTTGGACGGCGCATTGAATGGAATGGACGCCAGTGACGCCGCAGGCTGAACCCGACCGCCAGGCCGTTATCGAAGCACAGACGCTGCTTTCGGCCCTGATCGAATTCTCGCAGCGTGCCGGCCACGACCTGCTGGGGCCTTTGAGCCAGGCCGCTTCACTGCTGGCTCTCTATGTCAGACGCCACAAGGATCAGGCCGGTGACGATGGCAACGAGTTGCTCGAGTACCTGCTGACGGCGTCCGCCAGAATGGATGGGCTGGTCGGCGGCATTCGGAAATACATGGACGCCGCCGGACGGCGTCCCAACGTTGACACGGTCGATTTGAACTATACGGTCGCCGCCGCGAAGGCGGCAATCGGGGCTTCGCTATCGGCAAGTGGCGCGGCCATCCAGACCGAGGCGCTGCCCGCCGTGAAAGCTGACGCCACTCAAATGCAGACGGTGTTCGAGGCCGTCATCGGGAACGCGATCAAGTTTCACAAGCCGGAGACAGCGCCGCTGGTGCGAATTTCCGGGCGGCGCGAAGGGGCGCTTGCCGTGATTGCCGTGGAAGATAACGGCATCGGTATCGAGCCGGAAAATCGCGACGCTGTTTTCCTGCCTTTTAAGAGATTGAATGGACGGGAGTATCCCGGGCAGGGCCTGGGACTCGCGCTCGCCAAACTGATCGTCGCCATGAACGGCGGCGCAATCGGTGTCATGGAATCAGCCACGGGTACGCGCATCGAGTTCACAGTTCCCGCGCCTTAGCGGCCCGTTGCACGGGCACTCATGCCCGCGGCGTCCGCTTCGGCCGGCGTCTTGAGCTTTTCCTATTGCCGGTCGATCTCGCCGGAGTCAACCGTTTCCCCGCCCCGCGAGATCGTCTGAAAAAACAACTGATCCCCCGCGATCTCCATCATCATGAAGCCCCGATCCGTATCGAATCCTTTTGCCATGTCCGCCGACGCGCGCAGATTGTGCGGCCGGAGCTCGCCTGAGTTTCCCAGCACGAAGTAATAAATCCCGTTATGAGGCTTGAGCCGCTCGTAAAGGTGCTCGTGCCCGGCGAGCACGAGCCTCACGCCATTCGCCTCGAAGAGCGGTTCGATGCGCGTACGCAGGTCCGTGTCGGGCCCGTGAAACTTTCCGTCGGAATAAAGCGGATGGTGGAAAAAGCAGATCTTCCATGCCGCGGTCGAACCTTTGAGAGCGTTCGTGAGCCAGTCCATCTGCATGGGGTCCATGTAATTACTGTCGAGCGCGAAGAACTCGGCATTGCCTCTCTTAAAGCTGTAATAGCGCTTCTCACCCATGTTGAAGGGTTTGTAAAAGCGCTCGTTGGGGTTGTCGTGATTGCCGAGCGAGGCGTAAAACTTCACGCCCCCATCGAGCAGAGCCTTGTACGGGTCCTCGAACTTTCTCTTCATGTCGGCGGCGCTCGCCCCGCCGTAGATGTTGTCGCCCAGCATGACGACGAAATCGAATTTCACCGTCGCGTGGAATTTCTCCATCTCTTCGGCGACTTCATACTGCGGCCGGTCGCCGGTACCGTTGTCGCCGATCACCGCGAAGCGGACCGAATCCGGCTTGAGCGGGAGGTCCGCCGCAACGGCGGCGGCGCCGGCAAGAATGAGCGAAAACAGAATCGCCCGGCGCGGGCTGACGAGATGGAACCGGCTCATGAGAAAGCACCGCTGATAATGTCGAGGATCAGGTTGGCCTTCGTGTCGAGAAGAACGAGATCTCGCCCGGTAATGCGGTATTCGATCTCGGGCGGAAGCTTCGGAAGATTCTCGAGGAGCGTCGGAGGCGTCGACTGCAGAGGCACATGGCCGGGATACTCGTCGCCAACCTTCAAATGCAATTGCACCGGTTCGGCGGCCCGCAGGCTCTGCCGCACCTTCGGGGCATCAGCCGGCTGCATCGCGATGCGCAGAAGCCGGCGGATCTCCATCTCGGCCGGCGGAGTGAAAATGTCCCCCTGCTTCGCGTTGCCGCGCGCCCGGCGCATGGCGCGGGCCAGTTCGTTCTGGTGGTGTGTAATCTTGGCCGGCGAGGCGGTGGCCTTGAGCGGCGGCAATGCGGCTTCGGCGCTCTTGCGCAACTGGACGTAATCGGCCAGGCGCTTTTCGAAATCCTGAATGATGGCGGAATCGGCGTTTACCGGAGGGTTGCCGGCCACCGCGTACCCGGCGCCCGCGAGCGCAGCCAACAGCATCCCATCGCGTGCCATAGCCTTCATCGCTTAGCTCCCGCGCCCTGGGATTCCGAAGCCGCCTGTTCAACGAAATCGAGGACGACCTGCTTGACCGCTTCCTTTACCGCCGCTTTGACCGTCGCGCCCATTTCGGCGTGATCGAGTTTGATGTCGGGGTCGGCGGCTGAGATTTCCTCCATCGTCAACCGCACGGCGGGATTTCCGGGGTCAAGATCCGCCACGACGGCCCTGGCGACTTTCTTCGCGACTTTGGATGCCGAGATCTGCTCCTGCTCAGAAGCCTCCGCGGCAGTCACGGCATGCGCGCGTTCGCTCTTCGCAGCCCAGTCGTCCTCAAAAGTTTTCGTGATGCGGGCGATGACCTTCGGATCCCGAAAGATGATGCCGACCTCGCGGCGCGCGTCGAGCTCGAGTGCGCGCAGGCTCTGGCTTCCGACAAATGCCCAGGAGCCATCGCGAACGATCGCGCGTGTATGCAGGCGCATCGGCGAAGTCCTCGCTGGATCGAGGACAGTGCTCCTGGCTTTCAGTTTGCCGATGATGCGTATCGAGACGCCCGCGCGGGCGCGCGCTTCCAATGTACGGACGATCGCCGGATCGCTGATCTCGGGGTCGTAGATCAGGAGTTCCTTCTTCGCGGACTTGACGAACTCGGTCAGTCGCTTTCGCGCGTTCACCGGGCTCACGATGAACGTCGCGCTTCCGGCCGTGTACGCATGGCGGCTGGCGTCGGCGTCGAACAGCTTCACCGCTTCTTCGACGTGCTTCTTGTTTGTAGTGATGATTCCGAAGCTGCGGCTGCGCTCCATGTCGAGATACGTAAAGTTGAAAGCGAGGACATAGAGCACGCGGCGATCGATCAGCAGCAGCTTGCTGTGATAACGCACCAGGTCGCCATCCGTTCGCGAAACCGTGACCCCAGCGGCGAGAAGGCGCATCTCGAGGTCGCGCAGGCGTTGTTCGCCGCCTCGATTCGTATATGCAATGAGCGCGTGAACACGAACGCCCCGTGTGACGGCGGCAGCCAGTGCCTTCTCAATTTCGCTGCGGTTGAAACGGAAGATGATGATCTCGATGCTCTTCTTCGCGCGATTGATGCCCTTGATCAGGGGCATCGCGCCATCGCCGGGTTGAACTAAACATTCCAAAACCGATCTCCGCAAGTGCTTTTCCCCGCCGGCCCCCTGAGCAGAAAGTGTGGCCTCTCGAACTTCCTTTGCAATTTGGCAACCGTCTTGCTCCGAAGTCTCCGGAAGTAATTCATATGACAAAAACTCCCGCTCGCGTATTGGCGCCTTTGCTTCTTATCGCCCTGAACGCCGCCGCGCCGGCGGCTCCGAAAAAGATCGCGAAAGAGACGGCAGTGGCGCCCATTCTCTGGCAGGACCCGGTCGACATATCGACGCGCGACATGATCAACGGTTCTGGCGGCGCGGCACGCCAGCCGAAGGGCCCGTTTCGCTGGGTGAAGGAGGACACGGCGGGAACCAATCCGAAGTACGTCGTGACCGACGTGGACGGCGTCAAGTGGAAGATCAAACTCGGTGAAGAGGCGCACCCGGAAACGGCTGCGTCGCGTCTCGTGTGGGCGGCCGGTTACTTCGCCGATGACGACTACTTCCTACCCGATCTGAAGGTCGACGGCGTGCCGGTCGAAACCCTGAAGCGCGGCGGGAAGAAGGTGGAGCCCGATGGCCTGATGCACGATGCGCGCCTGAAACGCTACAACAAAGACGAAGAGAAGAACGGGATTTGGAAGTGGAAGGATAATCCGTTCACTGGAACGCGCGAGTTCAACGGTCTGCGAGTAATGATGGCGCTGATCAATAACTGGGACCTCAAGGACGAAAACAACGCGATCGTCGAAAAAGACGGCCTGCGGATTTACATGATCTCCGATCTCGGTGCGACTTTCGGCACGACGCGTTACGAGATCAGCCGGGCGGCCGCCAAGGGGAATCTGGAAAACTATACGGATTCGAAGTTCATCACCGGCATTACTCCCCCGACGATCAGTTTTGCCGTTCCCGCGCGTCCGGAACTGCTGGCCGCGGTTGTCGTGAACGATTTCAAGCGGCGCGTGGGACTGGAATGGATCGGCAAAGATATTCCGATCGCGGATGCGCGCTGGATTGGAGGCATCATGGCGAAGTTGTCGCCGGAGCAAATCCAGGCCGCGTTCGGGGCGGCGGGCTATTCGCCGAAGCAGGTCGTGGGCTTCTCGAGTGTGCTGGAAGAGAGGATTGCGGAACTCAACAGGCTTGAATAACAACCTCACCCCGATATCCTTTGCGCGAAATCTTATTTGAGCGCCCCGAACTGAATCTCGTATAACTCCGCGTAGAGCCCACCTGCCGCCGCCAGCTCTTCGTGCCGGCCGCTTTCAATAAGCTTGCCGTCCTGCACGACGAAGATGACATCCGCCGACCGGATCGTCGACAAACGATGCGCAATCACGATCGACGTTTTCCCCTTCATCAGTTTGTCGAGCGCATCGAAAACGAGCTTTTCAGATTCCGCGTCGAGCCCCGAGCTCGGCTCGTCGAGAATCAAAATCGGCGTGTTGCGGATCACGGCGCGCGCGATGGCGATGCGCTGCCGCTGTCCGCCGGAAAGACTTACGCCCCGTTCGCCGACGAGGGTGTCGTAACCCTTCGGCATCTTCTCGATGAATTCGCTCGCATTGGCAAGCGCGGCCGCCCGCAGGATTTCCGCGCGCGTGGCGCTGGGCTTGCCATACGCAATGTTCTGCCACACCGAGCCCTGAAACAGCACCGTTTCCTGCAGGACCAGGCTGATGTGTTCCCGCAACGAGCGCTGCTGATACTGCCGGAGATCCACGCCGTCGATCTTCACCGAGCCGGAAGTCGGGTCGTAGAAACGCGAAATCAGGCTGATGATTGTCGTTTTGCCCGCGCCCGTCGGACCGACGAATGCGGCTACTTTGCCGGCTTCGATTTTGAAGGTGACGTCCTCGAGTATGGGCGCTTTCGGGTCGTAGCTGAAGGAGACGTGATCGAACTCGATCGCGCCGCGTAGCTTCGACACACGGCGCGCACCCGGCCGGTCACGAACTTCGCCCTCCACATCGAGGACGGCGCGAATCCTTTCATACCCCACAGTGGCCTTCGACCACGCGTCCGTCATCTTGGAAAGATCCTGCATCGGCTTGTACATCTTGCCGAGATACCAGATGAACATGACGAGCGTGCCGACGGAGAGCGATCCGGCAAGCACCAGACGGCCTCCGAACCACAGCACCAGCGCGGTGCCCACCGCGACTATCACTTCCACCAGAGGAGCGAGCCGGGCTTTCATGCCGCGCGCCCGCATGGCAATCTCGACGTTTTCGAGGCTCTCGGTTTCGAGGCGGTGAACTTCGTAATCCTCGCGGGCGAAAGCCTTCACGACGCGAATCGAAGACAGCACTTCCTGGATCGTCGAAACGATCTCGCCTTCCTTTTTGCGCACCTCGCGCGATGCCTTCTTGATGTTGCGCGTGTATTTGAAAACCACGACCGCGAGAACCGGCGCCACGGAAAGCGCGATCAGCGTGAATTGCCAGTTGAAATAAAACATCACGGCGACCATGCCGGCCAGCGTCAGGACATTGATGACCGCGTCGAGCAGGTTCGAAGTGATAAAGGTCTGGATGGAATCGATGTCGCTCGTGACGGTGCTGAGCAGATCGCCCGTGCTTTTCTGATCGTGGTACGCGAGTGAGAGGCGGTGGATGTGGAAGTAGAGCGTCTGCCGCAGCTCATGCATGACCCACTGGCCCACACGCGTCGTCAGCAGCTTTTCCGTGTACGTGCAAATCGCGCCGAACATCGCAATCGCGAAGACGGCGATCGCGGCGAACCGCACAACGGCCATCTTATCGTCGCCAACGAGCGAAAAGATGAGCGTGTTCGGCCATCCCTCGGGCGCTTTCGATTTCAGAACGTTATCGAGGACGATCTTGAGCGGAAGAGGGTTCAGCAGGTTGGCCAGCGCGTCGCCGATGGCCGCGAGGGTTCCGAAGATCAGCGCGGTGCGATGTGGGCGCAGAAGATCCCGGATCGTGACCTTCCGATCTGTCCTCTGAGGATTTTCCGGCATATCCGGAGTGTTTTCACACTCCGCCGGAGCGGAATATGCAATTAGGAGGCCAAATGTCTATTCAGACTTCGGCTTGACCGCCGCGCGGCACTGGCGGTTGTTAACGAAGATGTCGGTCGTATAATCCTGCTTGAGTTTGACCGATTTGCCGTTCGGCCGGTTCACCCAGATGTTCTTTTCGTTGAAGCGCAGGGGAACCGTTTGGCCTTCGGGAGTCCAGACAGCCCAGTTCTTATGTGCCTTCGTGAGATCGTTCGAGGCCGCATCTTTCCAGTTGAGCGTCGGCGTCTTTTGATATCCGATCAGAATCTTGTCACCGGCCTCGAAGCAGTAGTAATAAGTGCTGGCGCCGAAGAAGCAGTTCGAGCAGAGATATTCGTTGTGATCGAGCACCTTTGCCTGGACCTCTGGACCAGCCGGCGCCGCGGCCAGCGCCGCAAACGCAAATGCAATTAACAAAAGGCCCGATTTCATACGCTTATTTTACCGTGCGGGTTTTTGCAGTGCCCGTTTTGGTCTTCGGCTGAACGGGCGGCGGCTGCCTGAGACGAATCAGGGATGCGGCGGCGGCAACCTGCACATCCTCGCGCTTGTCGTCGAGCAGTTTGGCGACGTCCGGATAAAGCGTGCCGGCGTCTCGCGTCGCGATGGCGCGCGCGGCGGCCACGCGAACGGCCCAGCTCTTTTCCGTGAGCGCGGTCTTCAGGGCCGCGAGCGTCTCCGGCGACTTGTCGGTAGCGAGCAGCAGTGCCGCCGCGGTCTTACCGAGAGCCTGGTTATCCTTCAAAAGCCCTTCGGCAAGAGGGACTCCCATGCCGAATGGTCCGGCAAGCCCGGCGCCCTGGCTGACTCCGATGAGCAGAAGCGCTTTCGGATCGTGCAACTTCAGCTTCATAGATCGAATGGAACCCGGCATGAAACCCGACGCGTCGGACTGTTCGCCCAGCAGCACTGCTGTCAGGACTTCGCGTCCCGCCGGATCGTCGAGATTGTAAAGTGCCTTGGCGGCGGCGAAGATCACTTCAGGAACCGAATCGCTGAGCGCGGCGCGCAGCTTCGCAGCCGAACCGGCCGACTTTATGACACCCAGTGTGGCGCACGCCGCTTCGCGAACGGTGGCGTCTTTGTCGTCGACCGCCGCTTCGAGGAGTCCCGCCGGCCGCGCTTCCGGACGCATCACGCTCATGGCCACGACCGCCTGCTTCCGCTTCAGAGGATTGCTGTCGTGCATGGCGCGATCGAGGATCCCCCACGCGGTTTCGCCGGGCGTTTCGGCGGAGGCGAAAGATACCAGCAACAGGACGGCGAAAAGACGCATACCGGATAGTCGCACAGACTTCAGCGGTAGCATGAATGTTCAATGAAGCTACTGTCGATGATCCTGCTGGCGACTGCCGCCTGTGCGCAACAGCCTGCCGATCTCGAAGCAGTCGTCACCACCGGCATGGGCTCGTTTCGCTTCGAGTTCGCCGCTGATCGGGCGCCCAAACATGTAGACCAGTTCATCCGCCTCGCGCGCCAGGGTTATTACGACGGCAGCGCGTTTCATCGGGTCATCGCGAACGGGATCATACAGGGCGGCGACCCACTGCTGAAGAATCCGAAGACGCCGAAGAATCTTTGGGGCACCGGCGGACTGAACCTGCTGCCCGCCGAATTCAGCGACTTGAAACACGAACGCGGAGTGGTCTCGACCGTGCGTCTCCCAAACAAAGCCGATAGCGACGGCAGCCAGTTTTTCGTCTGCATCGTTCCGCAGCCATCGCTTGACGGCCAATACACCGCTTTCGGACGCGTCACGGAGGGGATGGATGTCGTCGAAAAGATCTCGCGCGTGCCGGCTGGTGCGGACGGGATCACCGAAACACCGGTCCGCATCTTCAAAGTCGCCATCGAGCCGAAGAAGGTGCAGCCGTTCCTCACCGCGACGCCCGATGAAATGCGCAAAACGGTGACGCTGAAGACCACGCTCGGGAGCATTCGCATCCAGATGCAGCCGGACTGGGCGCCGGAGAACGTCCGCAACTTCCTGATGCTGACGGCGAGCGGCTGGTACAACGGCACGGTTTTTCACCGCATCGTGAAGGGTTTCGTCGTGCAGGGCGGGACCGCGCCTGGCCGCACTCATCCGGCCGACCGCTGGGTGCATAACGTGAAGGGCGAGTTCCGCTCGGATGTGAAGCATGTGAGAGGAATTGTATCGATGGCGCGGGGCGAGGACGCCGATTCGGCAACCACGTCGTTCTTCCTTATGCTGGGCGCGGCGGAGAATCTGGATGGGCAGTATTCGGCGTTCGGAAAAATTGTTGAAGGTATGGAAGTGCTGGATGCGTTCGAGAAGGAAGAGGTCGATGGCGAAACACCGAAAAGAAAACTGGAAATCGTGGAGGCCGTGGTCGATGCGAATTAGCCGAGGCGCGGTTGCCTTCCTCGTCTGCGTTGCCGCATTCGCTCAGACCAGGCCGGCGCCCGTCTGGAAGTTCGCCGTCTCCGGCGATTCGCGCAATTGCGGCGACGTGGTGATGCCGGCGATCGCGTCCGGCGTCCTCAAATCCGGCGCCAGTTTTTATTGGCACCTCGGCGACTTCCGCGCTATTTTCGATTTCGATGAGGACCTCGTGCCTCCCGCGAAGTTGAATCTCAACAACCGGCACGTCACGATCAGCGATTATCTGCAGCGCGCATGGCCGGATTTCATCGATAAACAGATCAAGCCGTTCGGCTCTCTTGAAGTCTTTCTCGGCATCGGCAATCACGAGACGATTTATCCGAAGACGCGCGACGAGTTCGTCAAACAGTTCGCCGGTTATCTCGACAGTCCGCGTCTCAAGGCACAGAAGGAGCGCGATAAAGACAGCGCCGGCCCGCGCACTTACTACCACTGGGTAATGAACGACAGCGTCGATTTCATTTCGATGGACAATGCCGCCGGCAACACGTTCGACGCGGCGCAGATGGAATGGGTGCGGGCGCGCATCGCCGCCGACGAGAAGACAAAGGCCATCACGACCGTCGTGGTCGGCATGCACGAAGCCCTGCCGGGAAGCAAGGGACTGAGCCACAGCATGTGCGACGCGCCGTCGGGCATCGAGCGCGGCCGCGAGGTTTACAACCTGTTATGGAGTCTCGATCGGGCGGGTAAGAAGGTGTATCTGCTGGCGAGCCATTCGCACTTTGTGATGGACGACGTTTACAACACGCCTTACTGGAAAGGAAAGGTTCTGCCCGGATGGATCGTCGGCACGGCGGGCGCTGTACGATACCGCTTGCCGGGCGGTGAAGGCGGTGGGAAGATCGCAAAGACCGACGTGTACGGCTATCTGATCGGCACCGTGATGAGCGACGGGACCGTCGAGTTCGAGTTCAAAGAGCTCGGTCTGGACGATCTGAAATCGGCCAATGCAGGCAAGCTTCCGGATTCGCTGATCGGCTGGTGCGTGAACGAGAACCGCAATCCCGCGCCGGCGGTCGCGACCGCTTGTGGCGCGGGTAATTAGCCCAATATCGCCCCTGGAATGGCATGTGGTTTTTCAGCATCTGCCATCTATACGATGGTAGGACAGGCTTCAGCCTGTCGCTGGGTGTTGGAAAAAACAGGCTGAAGCCTGTTCCACCATTCCGGCCAGGCAAAGAAAACGAAGTGACATTGGGCTTTAGCCTGTGAATCGGCTACGGAACCGCGTCGATCAACTTCTCGACCGCCGGCGTAATCGCGATCAGCAGACTCGCATGATGCGCGTTGGCGTCCTTCAGCGCTGCCGCGGCCCGCGACTTCCAGCCCGTAGGCGCTGCCGAAGTCGCGTACATCAACGCCTCATCCCCGAGCTTGCACTGAGTCGCCAGCGCGTCGGCGACCGCAAGATCCTCCGTCAGCAAAGACTCACTCTCCAACACCGGACGCACATCCGCCACGCTCTTCGACCACGCATCCAACTGCTTCCGCAGGCGGTCCGCATCCGCCGGAAGCGGGGCCGCGAGATAACGATCGACGGCGTTCCGGAACTCCCGCGCCGCGTCGCTCTCGGGCGGAATCGCGTCGACAAGCCGGTTGAACGGCGACGACGCCCCGTAATGATTACGATGCCGTTCATACCCCTTCACCGGTTCGAGCGCCGACGCGAAGCGCCGCAGCGATCCGGCTGAATCACCGCCGAGGCGGCGCAGCATCAGATCCGGATTCGAGCGCTGTGTTAGACCGATCCACTCCAGCCACTGATTGACCCGATCCAGGCGGACGTACATCGAATTCACATCCGTGGCGGATTCCGGCGACCAGAAGCGCTCCGCGATCGCGGCGAGGCGCGGCCACAATTTCGCGTCGAGGTTCTCCGCCGTCGCCAGCTCTTCCCACATCGCGGCTTCGCCTCCGAGAATGAGTTTCTTCTGTTCGGGTGTGAGGTCGGCCGCTTCCCCGCGCAAAGGATCGACCGCATAATGCTGTGAAGCCGGCTGCATGAGATCAAGGTAATACCCGGCGGACAGAATGCCTGGGTAACCCGCGCGCGCCGCGGCTGCGAGCGACTTCTCGCCGCGCCACGATTGAATCAGGATGTTCTTCGGAATGTCCGGCTGAAAGACTTCATCCCAGCCCTCCATGCGTTTGTGATGATGCGCCAGGATTTTTTCCACGCGCTTGTTGAAGTAAGCCTGCAGCGCGGCCGCGCTCGCGATATGATGCGCCGTCATGTAGTCGCGGATGCGCGGCTCGCTCGTCCACGCCTTCGCGCTCACTTCGTCGCCGCCAATGTGGAAGTATTCGTCGGAAAAGAGCTTCGCCATCTCCCCGAGGAATCCATCGAGAAAGCGGTAGGTCGATTCTTTGGTGGGGTCGATAACGCCGGTCGGATCGCCGAATTCATGCACCACGCCGAGGGGCATCTCGCTGCTCGAAAGCGCTGGATATCCGGCGAGCCAGCTCGTCGAGTGCCCCGGAATGTCGAACTCCGGGATGACGCGCACGCCGCGCTCCCACGCGTAGGCGATCACGGCGCGGACTTCGGACTGCGTGTAAAACAGGCCATCGGAGCCGTATTTCTGCAGTCGCGGATACTTGCGGCTCTCCACCCGGAAACCCTGATCGTCGGAAAGATGCCAGTGCAACACGTTCAACTTGACCGCGGCCAGTCCGTCGATCGTGCGCTCGACCCCTTCGACCGGAATGAAATGTCTGGAGACATCGAGCGAAAGCCCGCGCCAGGGAAAGCGCGGCTCGTCACGAATGTCGACATGCGGAACCGAGAAGCCCGGTGCGCCCCCGCGATTCTGCTGCACAAGCTGAAGAAATGTTTCGAGACCGCGCAGCGCGCCAAGGGGCCCGTTGGCGGAAATGGTGACGTGATCGCCTGTGGATTGGAGCGAGTACGATTCGTCGTCGCCCAGCCTTTGCGGTTCTTTGTGATCGCGGCGCTCGACGATCACCCGGAGTGTTGCGTTCGGGAACGTGACCGGCGCGCGCGCGGCGATCGGGATGCCCGTTTGGCGGGCGAGCCTCACGAGTGTTCGCGCGGCGGCGATCCGGATGCGCGCGTCACTGGCGCCCGCCCCGGAAAGCGCGAGCGAGAAGTTGGCGTTAATTTCGCAGGCGCCGGGCGACTCGTTCACGCTCGCCGGCCATGGCATCAGGGGCAGCGTTTGAGCCGGCAATGCAAAGCCACCCAGCCAAAACGCAAAGTGCGCCAGCTTCATTCGGAAACTACTTTATCGTGAGCGATATCCGGCCGGTTCAGTCCCAGGTCTGTTACTGAAGAAAGTCCGAATGTATTGAAACGCGGCGCTGTTCACCCTGTCGATTGGGAACTCCCAAACAACCGACCCGCAAACCCGATGATAGCGAGACCTGAGACGCTAATTCTGCTGTGCCGCTCCCGGCGCCCCGCAATTAATCTTGCACTTCTCCGGGATCGTGAACTTGTCTTTGATCTTGTTGCGGAATTCCGGATACATCGTCTCCGCCCCGCCCATCGCCGCCTCGCGCGGAATGTGGTAGAGCCGGTCCATCTCATCCATGAACGGGTTCTTGCCCGGCAGATAGTGCGGCACGCGCCCGGACTCCACGCCCTCATAGCCGATAATGCACGGCGGACCAGCCACGGCCACCGGCGTCGGCGTCGACATATACGAACGCGTAAGAATGTAGGGCTCAGTCAGGTAGACAGGATCTTCCATCACCAGCGCCAGCGTCAGCATGTCGCCGTGGCGCATGAATGTGGTCGTGATCGTGGCCTGATCGCTCGAAGCCGCGCCATTGCGCCGCATGTAGCCGGTCTTGATGTGCGTCGTGTAAGCGGTGAGCACATCGCCATTCCAGGTCCCCGTGGTGAAGCCGGTCTGGTCGTGCGGCGCATACTTGCTGGGATGCGGACGGCCATCCATCCAGATCGTCATCGGCGCGCGCGTTTCCCAGCCGCCGAGCACCCACGCGTTGATCTTGCCTGTGATAGGGTCCGTCTCGCTCCAGATCTTCAGGCTGAACGGTCCGGCCGCCACGTGCCACTGCGTCTGGAACCAACACGTCCGCTCCGGCATCGAGATCGTGGATTGCGAGAAGCTCAGCGCCTTAGCGCGGCCGGCGTCGTTGAACGGAAGTCCGGCCCAGTCGTCGGGATTCGGGCCCGCCCCGCGTTCCATCGCGTCCTCGTGGTTCTTCGAGCTCCAGGAACCGGAGAGATCGATCTCCGCCAATGCGGGCATTGCCGCCAGCAGCACGGCCGCTGCGCTGAAAAACAGTTTGTTCCGGGTCATGTTCGATTCCTTTCCGTGACTACCAGATCGCCGAGCACGCCGAAGGATTCCACCCGGCGTCACTCGCCTGCTTCTTGAAATGCGAGCTGATGATAAAAGGCTCGCGCAGATACATCGGGTCCGTTGTGACGATTGTGACGACCAGAAGCTGATCGCCGTTGCGCTCCTTCACCAGATCGTAGTACTCGGTGAGTTGCGTGTTCTCGCTGTAAGGGATGCCATTCTTGCGCAGAAAGCCGGCCTTCAGATGCGTCGTATCGACCTTCAGGCTGCCACCGGCCGAGCCGCGTCCACCGCGCTCCCAGACAGCCGTCGAGTCGCCTTGCAAGGTCGGCGTTCCGGCCGGCGCCTTCCAGTTGCCGAAATGGAAATCGCGGACCTGCTTGCCGGCATCGGTTTCGAGCTGCAAGGTGTTGTCATCCTGCCAGCTGATGTGCAGGCGCTCGGGCACGCGCAGAATCGCCGGCGCGCCGTACGACTTACACTGATCCGGCGAGGCCTTCTCTTTTTGCGGGTCCCACGTCTCGGCGATCTTCACGGCCGCGGGTGTCATTGGAACGCCCTGGAAATCGCCCGGCGCGGGAGTCACCATACGGTAGCGCCAGTCCTCGGTGACGACGGAGACCCAGTAGCCGGTGAGATCGATCGGCGCCGCCGCTTTCGGGGCCTGCGGCGGACCGCCGCCTCTTCCGCCGCGTCCCTGCGCGTACAGTCCTGTTTGCGCAATGAGCGAGCCCGCCATCACCAGCGCCAGTTTTGAAAATCGGTATGTCATCTTGTGCCTTCTCCGGATCAGACCGCTCGACTATTTCTTAGCGGACGACAGCGTCTTGTAGATGGCCTCAACGAACATGTTCGTTGTCCACGCGCCGCTGGTCGCACCGTATTGATTCTCGTAAGGCAGCGCCGGATGCGCCGCCTTGATCTCATCGAGCGTCTTTCCCTGCTTCATCAGATCGGCGACCACGTCGCGAATCGTCACCACCATGTCCCGGTAGTCGACGATTTCCATCTGCTCGCACAGCCGCCCGTGCCCTGGGATCACATAGGTTCCGACGCCTTTATAGATGAACGGCGTGGGCGGAATCGCGAGCTCGATCAGCTTGTTCAAAGCGTCGACTTCACCCTGAATAGTTCCGCCATTTTCGGTGTCGATCACCGGGAACCGGGTCGTGTCGATCACGTCTCCCGCCGCAACGACATCCGATCCACGAAAGAGCACAAAGCTGTCCGCGGCGCTGTGCGCGGCAGGCTGGTGGGTCACTTCAATCCCTTCGCCGTTCATGCGCAGCGTATAGCGATTGTTGTAAAACGCCTCTGTGGGCCACGCGGCCGTCGGATACGGTGAAGTCTTGCCCGAGGGCGCGCTCATACGGTTGAGGATGCTGTCGTGCGCGAGGATTTGGGCCGCGCCGCCGTTGGTCATAGCGTTATTGAATCCGCCCTGGCCGAGCGCGTTGGTGAAGATGGTCTGGCCCGCCTTGGCCAGATTTGCGTTGCCGCCCACGAAATCGGCATCCGCGTTCGTGTCGATCACATAGCGGATCGGCAGGGGCGTAATCTTCTTCAGCGCCGCGATCACCTGATCGGAGGCCGATGCCTTCCCGGCGTTCACAAGAACCACGCCATCGGAGCCGATCGACGCGCCGATGTTTCCGCCGGCGCCTCCAATCATGTAGAAGTTCGGCCTGACCTGCACGACTTCGAGACCGTTATCCTGCGCGACAGCGGCGCCGATGAAGAGCAACCCAAGGGCGGCAGGGATGAAAATTCGCTTCACAGTTTTACTCCCGGCGGAAACTCTGCTATGCCAAAGCGTACGGCAAAGGCTTCCGGATCGGACGTTAGCGTATCACATCGCCTTCTGAGGCAGAGCTATCGTATTCCCTGGCCTGTCTTCGGTCGCCGGGCCGCGGGCCGAAAACGGCGCCGGCCGTCTATACGCTGCAATATCAGTAGTACAGTCGACCGTCCTGGCTCGTTGACCGCGACGGTCGCGTTCAAAGCGGTCCGGCATCTGATGCTGCAGCGCGAGGTCCGCCGGAATCGGCGTATGGCGCCGCGGGCGTGCTAAGGGCCGGGCTCACGCGAGAGGCGTCACCGAGTTAGCCTCTCGAGTTAGCCTCTCAATGAATGGCGATTGTCACTGCCGGTCCGTCAATGCCGACCGCATTCACCGAAAGCGTTACCGCGTCGCCAGTCGGTGTGCCCTGCGGAATAACGGCTTGATCTGGTAGAGTCCCGCGAGAGTCGGAGTCAGGCCGGCAAACTCGACGGGCGTGACCTTGCCTCCGATGGTCAAGGTGATGACATCCGTTGCCGGCGCGAGCGGCGAGAGCGGCGTCGCCTCGCCGGCGTGGATGGAACTTCGGACGCCGCCCAGTCCGGTGCAGTACACCACAATCACGTCGCCCGCATGCGCCGGTCGCGCGGGGGTAACAACGTAGCCGGTCCCGTCGGGGTTCACCGCCACCACGATCGCCGCGCCCGCACCCGATCCGTCGAGCGTGAATATCGCCGGGGCGCCCGGCGCAACCGCGTCCGATTCGGGCACCGACAGCGCGGGCCCGTTGATCACGATCACCTGCTGGGTGGTATTGACCGGCAGGCTGTAAGGAACGACCGCGTTGATCTGGCCGGGCCCGGCATAGAGCAGTGGCATAGGCGTGCCGCCGATGAGCACCTGCGATCCGGCGAGAGTCGTCGGCAGCGGCAGGGATGTCGCCACGGTCCCGGGTCCCGCCAGGTTGGCGCCGAAGATGGTCATCAAGGCGCCGGGTGTCGCCGGTTCTCCCGCCGCGAAGCTGGCTGAATTGAGGATTCCGCCGCTGTTGATAATAGGCGGCTCGGAATTCGGGTTGACCTGACCGCTAACCTCGATTGCGCCCTTGATGGCCGGGGCCGTGGATGTTGCAATCGACTGCGCCGCTACCGAAATATTCACCGCCGCCGCACTGCGTGGAGACCACGTGCCGGACCACGTTCCACCCTGCAGGCTGCTCAGCGCGAGGGGCGGATCGCCGTTCGAAAACGTCGCGGTCACCGAGCCGTTGGTGAGCGGTTGCCCGCAGTCGTCCACGACGTCGATTTCGAGCGGTGTGGGCCAGCCCGCGGCTACGCTGAATCCCGTGCTGATCGCGGTCATGGCCGGCAACAACTGCGTTGCCGTGCAGACGGTGGCACGCGGCTGTGTCTGAATGGCCCGCGCTTCGCCCGAGGCCGCCGGCGATACGGTAAGCGTGATGGGAACGTTCCGAACGGCGCCTCCGGAGAAGGTCAGCTTGAGCGTCGCCGTATAAACGCCCGCCGCCAGTCCCGCGACATTCGGCTGCAGCACGACTGTGACCGGCTTTATCGATGTGACGGTTCCGTTCGCCGGCGTAGCGCTCAGCCACTGGTTCGAATCGCTGTACGTCAGCGCCGACGTATACGTAACGCTGCCGCCATGCACGAGCGAAACCGTCAGATTCTGCGCCTGCGGATTCACGCCCACCGCTACCGTGAACACGAATCCCGCCGGACTGACCACCGCCCCGGTGGTCTGCGCCGCCGACAGAATATTGAGGACCACCGTGACCAACCGCGGCGAATTGGCCACGCCTGGCGATACGATCTGAATTTGTCCGTAGTAATTTCACGCCGCGAGCCCTGCCGGGTTGATCGCCACGCTTACGGGCGTCGCGGCCGTGGCGCTGCTGGTCCCTTGCGCCGGTGACACGCTCAGCCACGCCGGGTTCCCCGACAGAACGCTCGTCGAGAGCGACCAGCCGATAGTCCCCGCGCCGCCGTTCAGGATCGTGAGCGTCCGCGGCCCGACGCTGCCGCCGTCAACCGCGGTCGTGACTGTGAACCCTGTTTGCGAGACCACCAGCGTTGCCGGCTTCGGCTTGATGACGCGGACGCGCCCATCCGCCGAGTCCGCGATGTAGATGTTGCCGGCGCTGTCGACGGCCACATCGGCCGGAGAGCCGAACCCTGTGGAAAGCGGTGGGCGGCCGTCGCCCGAGAGCGTGTTGCTGCCGTTCCCGGCGATCGTGGTGATTACGCCGTTGGTATCGACGTAGCGGATGCGCCGGTTGTCCGCATCGGCGATGATCACTCCGCCCTGCGCGTCAACCGCGAGGCCCTGCGGATTGGCGAGCATCGCCGCGACTGCCTGGCTGCCGTCGCCCGCGAATCCATACTGGCCGTTACCGGCAACAGTTGTAATCGTGCCGCCCGTGGAGATGCGGCGCACGACATTGTTCCCCGTATCGGAGAAGTAGATGCTGCCCTCGGTGTCAACTGCTATGCGCGAAGGTGCGTTCAGTTCCGCCGCGCTCGCAGGCCCGCCATCGCCCGCATAGCCGTTGGTTCCGTTGCCGGCGATCGAAATGATCAGTCCCGCCGGCGCGACTTTGCGAATCCGATCGTTCCCGGTGTCTGCGATATAGAGGTTGCCCGACCCGTCGATCGCGACACCCAGCGGGTTACTCAGCGCCGCGTTCAAGGCCGATCCGCCGTCGCCCGCATAATCGTTGACGCCGTTTCCCGCGACAGTCGTGATGATGCCGGAAGTCGAGATTTTTCGGATGCGCCGGTTGTGCGTGTCCGCGACATAGAGGTTTCCCGCGGAGTCAGCCGCGATGCCGCTGCAATCTACCAGCTTCGCGGATATCGCGCTGCCGCCGTCACCCGCGAATCCCGGCGTGTTGGTACCGGCGGTGAGTTGAATCAGCCCGTAAATATTCGCCGTACGCACGCGGTTGGCGTAGCTGTCGCAGATATTCACGTTGCCCGCCGTATCGAGCGCGAGTCCGTCGGGGCTGGGGAGCTGCGCGGTGATTCCGGCCCCGCCGTCGCCGGCATACCGGAAATTGCCGTTCCCGGCGATCGTCGTCAGCATTCCGTTCGCAATCGCGCGTACCCGGAAATTCGCCGAGTCGGCGATCAGCAGCGTCTGCGCATTGTTGTTGAATGCCAGATCCTGCGGCGCGTAGAGCGACCCGCTCGCGGCGGGTCCGCCATCGCCGCCGAGACCCACCTGCGACGTGCCCGCGATGGTGCTGATGATGTTCGTGCGCGGGTCGATGCGCCGCAGGCGGTTCCCATTCTGGTCGGCGATAAAGACGGCGCCGGTAAGGTCGACCGCGATACCGGCTGGACCATTGAGCTTCGCTGCCGTCGCCAGGCCTCCGTCGCCCGCTTCCGCGCCGGTCCCGGTGCCTGCGATTGTGGTGATGTTGCCGTTCACCACTTTCCGCACGCGATTCGCACCATAGTCGGCGACGCAGAAATTCCCAGCCGGGTCGAACGCGATCCCGAGCGGCGTGTTCAGCATGGCCTGCGTGGCTGGTCCGCCGTCTCCAGCGGAGCCCTTCGCGCCGGTGCCCGCGAACGTCTGAATAATGCCGTCCGTGGTGACCCGCCGGATTCGGTGGTTGTCCGGATCGGAAATATAGACGTTCGAGTTGCGGTCAACCGCTATGCGCAGGCTCTGCCCCAGCGCGGCCGAAATCGCCGGCCCGCCATCGCCGGCATACCCGCTTACGCCGTTTCCGGCAAGCGTGGAAATAACTCCCGCTGGAGTGACTTTGCGGATCCGGCTGTTCCCCGCGTCCGCGATATAGACATTTCCGGCGCTGTCGAACGCGAGCCCGCGCGGGTTCAGCAGCGCCGCGGAAGTCGCGGGTCCATCGTCGCCCGCGTAGCCTGCCGTGCCGCTGCCGGCGAACGCGCTGAGGACCCCATCTCCGTCAACGCGATACACACGGTCGGTGGCCAGATCGGAGAAATAGATGTTGCCGCGCGAATCGGCCGTGACTCCGCCGATATATCCAACCGGGGCGTTCACCGCCGCGATGCCATCGGATGGAGGGACGTTGCGTGTGCCCGCCAGCGTGGTAATGATCGTCTGCGCCGGCGCCGTCCACGCGCAGGCGAGAAATAAGCCGCCAAAACACACCACCGTGAGCTTTGTGCGCATCATTACAATTACTGAATTTTAGATCACTCACAGGCTTGAGCCGGTGGGCTATAAGCCGGCGGCGCGCAGCATCTCGAGAAATTGCCGCTTCGTCCGCATATCGATCGACTGGGCCGCGAGATGCCCGGCGCGGTCGTATACGAACGTCTTCGGAATTCCCTGCACGATGAAATCGTTGTTCACCTTGCGCCCAGGGTCGAGCAGAATCGGATAACTCACCTTATGCTCGGCCAAAAACGGGACTACGACGGCCCGATTCTCATCGCTGATCGCGAGAATCACCAGCCCTTTGCCGCTCAACTCTTTGTAGATCGCATCGAGATCCGGCATCTCCTTGCGGCAGGGCGGACACCACGTCGCCCAGAAATTCACCAGCACGACGTTACCGGAAAGCTGCCGCAGGGTCCAGCTCTTCCCGTCGAGATCCGTCAGCGTGAAGTCAAGCTTCTCGCGCCATGCGTCCTCCGCTTCGAGCGCGGCCATCGCGGTGCGATAACGCTCAGGCGCCACGCCCCTGAACCATCCCGACGGATCCAAATGCTCATAGCGGACGTACTGCGCGAGCGTCCTGTATGGATCGTCGTTGTTCATCGGCTGTTCGCGCAGCACAAAAGCCAGAGTGTCAGCGGTTTCCTGCAGCGTGTCGCGGCCCGGGTCGCCTTCGGTCACGAGATTGGACAGCTCGATGGCAAGTTCCTCCCGGCCCGCCGACTGTGGCAGCTTGCGGATACGCAGGGCCAGATCTTTGGTCACCGCGGCCCGCTTCTCGTCGGGCAGCTCCCGCAGTGTTTTGACTTGCCCGAGGATCGGCTTCTCGGCCGCGGTCCAGTCGATCTTCTGCTGCTGGGCTGGGATGAAAACGGCCGCAAGCGCGAACACCCACGCGAGTCGCATGCTTTCTTCATGATAATTGCGCCCGATCATCCCCTGTGAAAGCCGGCCACTTCGACTTCAGCACCCAAACCATCGCCCGGCGGATTCTCCTTCATCCGGACGTGCTCTTATTTCTGAAGCGATCTGGCGTACTTAACGATCGCGTCAGCAACCGCGCGTGGCTGTTCCACGATGATGGCGTGCGCGGCGTGCGGAATTCTCACTACCGAAACGCGTTTCGCGCCAAACTCCTCCACCAGTTCATTGGCGCTCGCGGCCGGTTTGTAAGGATCGTCCGCGCCCTGAATATCGAGCATCGGAGCCTTCCCCGCCGAATAGTACTCAGCCTGCGGAGTGGCGTCGCGCGCGATGACTTCGGCGGCCCGCAGCTCGGCATGGAAACCTTTCAGCCACGGTGTCGGATCGTTGCCCGGCGCGAAGAACACAATCTTCAGATGCTTGAGCCGTTCGGCTTCCGGTTGCGTCGGATCGGTCGCGATCGCCACCGACCGCTGCACCTCCGGCTTCGGATGCTTTTCAGCCGCCCCGATCAGGATCACCGCCCGCACCAACCCCGGAAAATCGACCGCCGTCATCTTGGCGACGAAGTGGCCGAAGGCGTGGCCGGCGATGATTGCGGGCCCGGCGTTCTCGTTCCGGATCACGGCCGCCACGTCCCCGGCGTAATCGTGCAGGGTAATGTTTGTCATGGGACCGGCGCTGCGCCCATAACCGCGGGGCTGCGGACGGAGCACGCGGAATCCGGCGGACGCCAACCGCTCGGCGACCGGATCGAACTCCTCGGAATCGCGCCCCAGAGACGGCAGCATTACGATCAGCGGACCTCGCCCCTCGGCGATGGTTTCGACGGTCACGCCGTCGCGCCGGATCACTTCACGCGAGCGCGAGGGCGGCGCCGCGAGAGCAAGAGCTGCGAAGACGATTGTAATCATCTGCATCCCGCTACTTCTTCAGATTCCATCGCAACGCCCGTTCGCCGAACGACTCCCCGACGTAAACGTTGCCCTTCGAATCCGTCGCAATGCTGTGCAGATGATAAAACTGCCCGAGCCCGTGGCCGCCATGCCCGCCGAAATATCCGACGACATCGAGCGTCTGCCGATTCAGAATCTGCACCTTCTTGTTGCTGCCGTCGGACACATATAAGAACGCCTGCCCCTTGTCCGCCGAAAAAGCCACATCGAACGCCGTGCCTTCCGGCGTCGAGGTTTTCCTCTCGATGAAACCTTCCTTAACGAACTTTCCCTCCGGCGTGAAGACCTGAATCCGGTTGTTCACACGATCGCCGACATAAACCAGTCCATCGTTCGAGATCCGAATCCCATGCACGGTATTGAACTGTGCCGGACCGGGCCCGTCGTAAACACGCGTCCGCGGCACACTGTCGTCGGGCTTGTTGCCATAAGCGCCCCAATGCCGCTTGTAAGCCCCGGTATCCGCATCGAAGACGATGACCCGCCGGTTGCCGTACCCATCCGCTACAAAGACCTCGTTCGACTTCGGATAGACGTAAATCCCCGCCGGCCGGTTGAGATTCTCCGTGTCGTTGCTGCCGCCCGTCTTGCCGTGATGGCCAATCTGCAGCAGAAATTTTCCGGACTTTGAAAACTTCAGGATGTTCGTATCTTTCTCGGAATTACCGCCGATCCAGACGTTGTCTTTGTAGTCGACAAACATGCCGTGCTCGTTATCCGGCCACTCATACCCCTGACCGGGGCCGCCCCAGCCCTGGATGAAATTCCCCGCCGCGTCGAACTCTATCACCGGCGGCGCGGGCAGGCAGCAATCGCCCTGCGGCGGCGTCAGCGCGGCGTACTTGTCGTTGTTATCGAGCGTCCGCGGACGGCTTGTAACCCAGATATGGTCATGCGAGTCTACGAATATTCCGCCCACCTGCCCGAGCATCCAGTTGTTCGGCAGTTGTTTCGGCCAGAACGGATCGGGCTCGAACTTCGGCACGCTCTGGGCCCGGGCCGCAGCTGCAATGACGAGAGCCGCAAGCGCGAGAATGGCCACCGGGATTTTCATCGGAGTCTCCTCCGGACTACTCTACCTCCCTTACGGCAATCGCCGTTTGTCAAGAAGAAATTTGCAATCCGCCCCACAAAACTTAGCAATTTGACTTGCCCGTCCGCGCGCGGCTACCCTGAATCACCAGCATTATCGGTTCCCCCGTCAGCCGTCCCAGCGTTTGGGACCAGGTTTCGCAAGTACGCACTTCCTGCCTTGTAGCTGATCTTCCGCTCGACGAACAGAGCGAACCCGGCCGGTTAGCCGTCTTTCAGCGGCGTGCGGCCGCCAGCTTCTCCAAACAAAATTTCTCGGCAAGGAAAACTCGTATGAATCTGACGAAAAGGATCGTTATTCTTATTTCTGCCCTGATTGCAGCGGCTCCCGTTTGGGGCCAGACATTTCAGGGTGGTATCCGCGGGACGATTCAGGACACTTCAGGCGCGGCGATCTCTGTCGCAAAAGTTACTCTGACCGACGAAGGAACAGGCATCGCGCGCTCGACGGTCTCGGGCAACGGCGGCGAGTATTCCTTCACAGCCGTCAATCCGGCGACTTACACCGTCTCAGTCGAAAAGCCCGGCTTCAAGAAGCTCGACAAGAAAAACACGATCGTCGGCACACAGGAATTTCTGATCGTCGATCTCAAGCTCGACGTCGGCGACGTGACCCAGAGCGTGAACGTGACCGCCGAGGACGCGCCGCTGCTCGAGACCGAAAGCGCCTCGACCGGCCAGATGATCGACAAGCAAAAGCTCGACGACCTGCCCAACATGGGACGCAATCCGTTCTATGAAGGCGTTAAGGTCTCGCAGAATGTGACGCCCGGCGGCGACCCCAAGTTCAACCGTATGGAAGACCAGAGCGGCTCATCGCAGATCACCGTCGCCGGCGGTCCCGTGCGCGGCAACAACTATTTGCTCGACGGCATCTCGATTACGGACTCGCAGAATCGCGCGGTGATTATCCCGACTGTCGAATCCGTGCAGGACGTCAAACTCCAGGCCAGCACCTATGATGCCGAAGTCGGACGCACCGGCGGAGGCACCTTCAATCTCACGCTGCGCTCGGGCACCAACGACATTCACGGCGCCGCCTTCGGCTACACGTGGATGCAGGACTGGCTCGCCAATACTTACTTCGGTAACGCTAACGGCCGGAACCCCGACGGCACCTTGAAATCTCCCATCGCCAACCAGCCCTTTTACAACTACGGCGGCTCGCTCGGCGGTCCGGTGATTATCCCCAAACTCTACAACGGAAGGAATAAGACCTTTTGGTGGGTGACCGGCGAAGGCTACCGCCAGACCGAAGCCAACACGGCGCAGTTGAACGTTCCTACAGCGCTCGAAAGGGCCGGCGATTTCTCGCAGAGCTATACGAATGCCGCTCACACCGCTCTGCAGCAGATGTATTATCCGACTTCGGCGACGACCCGCACGCCGATTCCGGGCAACGTCATTCCGGCGAGCCTGCTGAATCCGGTTGGGCTCGCGATGGCATCGTATTACCCGCTGCCTAACCAGACGACCAGCTACTTTGGACAGCCAAACTACAGCGGCACCGGCATCATCTACGATCGCGCCGATCAGGTAACAGCCAAGGTCGATGAGCAACTCACTTCCTGGTGGCGCGTCAGCGCTTCCTACCTTCACTACGGCAGCCGCGAAGAATCGAACGCTTACTTCGGTTTCAGCGATCCAGGCACGCCCGGCCAGAGCATGCTCGTCCGGCACGTTGACGCTACGCAGGTCAACACCACGCTGACGCCATCGCCCACAACGGTTGTCTATCTTCGTTTCGGATTCAACCGCTTTCCGAACAAGACTTATCAACTCGCCAGCCAGGGCATCGACATGACGAAGTGGGGCTTCCCCGCCTCCTATGTCTCGCAGTTGCCTTATGACGCGTTCCCGGCCGTCACGATGACCGGCGACATGTCGAACTTCGGCGCGGGTGGCTTCAGCCAGTCCAACTTCTACTCGCGCAGCTTCTCCGCCACGGTGTCGAAGTTCCTCGGCAAGCACAGCCTGAAGACCGGCTTTGACTATCGCATCATCCATGACTCCGGCATCAACACTGTGACGCCCGGCGCCTTCTCGTTCGATCCGACATTTACCAGCTCGACGGCCGGTAAGACCGTCTCCGGAACCGGCGGAGCAATCGCGAGCATGCTTCTCGGATTCCCGGCTTCAGGCAGTGTGACGACTTCGCTGCCGATCGAAAATCACGTGACCTATTACGGATTCTTCGTGCATGACGACTTCCGGCTGAATTCGAAGCTGACCATGAACTTTGGGGTCCGCTATGAATATGAAACGGGCCTCGAGTCGGCGCTCAACACGCTGGTCGTCGGCTTCGACACGAATGCCGTCAACCCGATCCAAAGTCAGGTCACTGGCATCACCACCAAAGGCGTTCTCGAATACGCCGGCCAGAACGGCTATGGCACCACAGCCATGAATCCAAACGCGGACAAGTTTTCACCGCGCATCGGATTCGCGTACAACGTGATGCCGAAGACCACAATCCGCGGCGGCTACGGCATCTTCTGGGCGCCGTTCACGTTCAGTCTCGTGAATCCGCTCGGCTACACGTACGCGACGCCATATGTCGCTTCGAACGACGGAAACGCGACGCCCGCCAACTCGCTGAGCAATCCGTTCCCGACGGGCATTCAGCAGCCCATCGGCAGCGGCGCGGGCCTCAACGCCGGGCTCGGC
>DASZLP010000023.1:0-46354 GCA_035552355.1 Bryobacteraceae bacterium
ATGGCTCGACCGTGCAGTTTGTGGCGGGGGCGACGCCGCAACCCGGCGATCGCCTGACCGCTTCCTATCGCGTGGACACTTCGCAGGCGGGAAATATTGGAGGGCTGTCGGGTGGCGGGGGGTTGCGGACGGCGGCGACGCAGGTTCTCTGCAGCTCGACCGGAACGTCGAGCTCATCGACGACTTTGACGACGCTCGGAAGCTGCGATATCCCGGCAGCCGGTCTGCAGCCTGGCGACCGTATTGAAGTCCGGTTCACATTCGCGCATACGGGCACGAATTCCGGCGTAAGTGTGCAGTTGAACTGGGGCGACACAACGGTTCTTTCGCGGACGGCGTCGGCGCAGGATTCGGCGGTCGCCGGCCAGGCGGAAGCCGGGATCACGGCCAACGGCGCGCAGGTGACGATCCAGAGCTGGGGCACGGTGCTGCCGTTCCTGCCGGGGATCGTGAACGCGCCGGTGGGGACGTCGGGCATTACGGTCAGTTTTAAGGCGGCTTTGTCGCTGGTGGGTCCGGATAGCGTCGCGCTGACGAATTACGTGGTGTTGCGGTATCCGGCGAATTAGCGCGCTAGCGCGCAGCGATCTGTTCAGTGATCGTGACGCGTGAGGCGAGGCGGAAGTTGATGACCGTCTCCGCCGGCACGGTGGCGGCCCTTCCGCGTGTGGCAATGGCAGCGCCCGCGCCGGCGCCGCCGCCGATTCCTGCGCCGATGGCAGCGCCTTTGCCGCCGCCGGCAATGGCTCCGATGATTGCTCCAAGGGCCGCGCCGCCGCCGATCTTCGCTACATCTTCATTGCGTGAGCTGTCGCCTTGTCTGGTCCACGGGTCGGTTGAGATCGAGACGCGCTGGCCGTCGGAAGTAGAGATGGTGGAGAGGGCAAGAGTAAGAATCGCGCTGCCGCCCACTCGGCCGCCGCGCTCGGAGCTGGTGATGCGTCCGCTGACGCGCGCGCCGCGCTCCGCGATAACCAGCCTGTCAACGATGAGGGGTTGGGCGAGTGAGGCCCAGAAAGCGTCGCCGGGCATGGCGCGGTCTGTCGAGATCGGTTCATTCAGGCGGACGGCAATGGTCATACCGGTGGGAAGCGTGACATGCCGAGGCGCTGGTGGTTCGGGCGCAACGGGGGGGTCGGGCAAAGTAGTTTGCTCGACTGGCGCCGGAGGGTCCGGCGTTGGAAGTGTCGCATCCGGCTCGACTGGGGCGACGGGCGGCACGTAGGGCTGCGGCAGCCATTGCGTTGGCCTCGCCTTTGCGATGAGGACTGGGGCGGATCGGTTCTCGGTCTTATTCCTGCGGGGCGCGCGTTTGGATTCTTCGTTGTAGACCGCAGCGGGCGCGGCTGCCGGAATCGGGGAGGGCTTCGTTTCGGCCGGGGGAGCAGCGACGGGCTGATCCACAGTAGCTGGCGGCGCTGGGGGAGCGGGCGGCGCGGACTTCGCGACATCCGCGGCGACGTTGACGGGCGGAGGGGACGGAAGCGACGGCGGCTGAGTCATCTTCACGGCCAGCCCGCCGGCGATCCCCGCGCCGACGACGAGCAATCCGATGTGCAGGGGTTTCATACCGCTTTATATCTTAACCGCGCACAACGGACTCCGCCTGTGCGTTCATTAGTCTTAACCGCGCACGACGGACTTCGCCTGTGCGCTGATTTAGTCTTAACCGCGCACAACGGACTTCGCCTGTGCGCTCACCTGTCTAACACAGGGACGCTAAAATAGACTCGTGAGTTTCCCACAAACTCTGGGAATCGGCAATGTTTCCGTGACTCCGGCGACGGTGCTGGCCCCTATGGCGGGCGTGACCGACACCGTCTTCCGGCGCTTTATCCGCAATCTGGGCGGCTGCGGTCTGATCATGACCGAGTTCACCAGTTCGCACGGCGTGAGCGCCGCGGTCCGGGCGGATCAAACGAAGAGGCCGAACCGGACGCTGCAAAGATATCTGACGTTCGATCCCGCCGAGCATCCGATTTCGGCTCAGTTATTTGGCGCGGACCCGGAAACGATGGCCACGGCGGCCAGGGTCTGCGAAGATCTCGGTTTCGATATCCTCGACATCAATTTCGGCTGTCCGGTGAACAAGGTCGTGAAGTGCAACGGTGGGTCGGGGCTGCTGCGCGATCTGCCGCTTGTCGAGACGCTGCTGCGGACGGTGCGGAAAGCGATCTCGATTCCATTTACCTGCAAGTTCCGCGCGGGCTGGAATGATGAAGAACTGGTAATGATCCAGATGGCGCGGATTGCCGAGGATTGCGGGCTGCAGGCCGTTGCGTTACATCCGCGAACGCGCGAGCAGGGATACTCGGGGCGTTCCGACTGGTCGAGAATCGCTGCCGTGAAAGACGCGGTGAAGATTGCGGTGATCGGCAACGGCGACATTGTCACACCGGAGGATGCCGTGCGCATGGTGGAAGAGACCGGCTGCGATGCCGTGATGATTGGACGGACGGCTTCGTCGAATCCCTGGATCTTCCGGCAGATTGAACAGTATCTGGCGACGGGAAGGTATGAGCATCCGACGCATGACGACCGCTATGGGATCATGCGGACTTACTACGCGATGCTGCTCGAGCGCGGCGAGGACGACGCGATCGGCAAGATGAAGCAGTTCGCGACGTACTTCACGCACGGTGTGCGGGGTGGCGCGCAGTTGCGCGTGGCGATTTATCAGGCGAAGGAAGCCGCGCGGATCGCCGGCCTTGTCGATGAGTTTTTTGCCGGCTCAGGGGCGGCGGGCGATCAGGAAAGCGCGGACCTCGTTCTCGCCTGACGCGAGCTCGGTCCATCCAGGAAAAGCATTTCGAAAGTTGGCAAGCGAAGTGGCGAAGCGGCCCGATGTCTTGCCCGCCATGGCGACAGCGCCGCCCGGCCGGACGCCCGCGGCGATTTCCGGCAGCAGATCCGGTTGCCAGTAGAGCCAGCAGAGGATAAGGTCCCAAGCGGCGGGGGCGATGCGGTACTCGTGTTTTTCGAGATCGGCTTGCTGGAAATGTACGCCCGGGATCGTGGCAGGTTCGAGATCGACTGCCGTAACGTTCCAGCCGTGTTGCGCGAGCCAGAGGGAGTGGCGGCCGGATCCAGCGGCGAGGTCGAGGGCCTTGCCGGGCGGGACGGAACTGAGGACGGCTGCCAGTGGGTCGGCGCGGTCGGCACGATTCCCCAGCCGGCACCCCTGAAGGGGATGCCGGGCGCCACGGAGGAGCACTGTGCGTGTCGGGAAGGGCATGTTGATTGCTTCGGCTTTGAGCCGATTGAACAGGCGCTTGCGCAATTCGCTCTGAACACGGCCCTGGGCTGCAAAGTCCGCGACATTGCAGTTGACCTGAAAGACCAGCGCGGAGTCGCTCGGCCCCGGATTGAAAAGGACCGACGGCGCAGGCTCGGCGAGGAGGCCGTCGATTTGCGCGGCGGCAGCAGTGGCTTCTTCCAGAAGAATCCGTTCGACGCGCGCCACGTCGGACTCGTAATCGACACCGAATGAAACCGACATGCCCATGCGGCGGTCGGGCATGCTGTAGTTCGTGTAAATGGCCTGGCCGAGCTTGCTGTTGGGGATGATAACGAGATTGTTTGAAGTCCCGCGCATCATCGTGCAGCGCCAGTTGATGTCAGTGATGTAGCCTTCTTCGCCGGAGTTGAGCTTGATGTAGTCGCCGATGTGGACGAGTCCCGAGATGGAGACATAGAAGCCGGCGAAGAGGTTCGAAAGCGTGTCCTGCAGAGCGAGAGCAACGGCGAGGCCGCCGACGCCGAGGGTGGTGAGGATGGGCGTCAGGCTCACATCAAAGACGCGGAGGAGCGAGGCGATTCCGAGAGCGACGACGGCGAGCTGCGCAAGCTTGCGCGTGAGGCTGGTGACCGATTGGGCGCCGGTAACGCGTCCGCCATAAAAGTGCACGGCGCCGCCGGCGAGGCGGGTCATGGCGATCGTCAGCGAGAGTATCCACAGCACCGCGAGCGTGCGCGGAACGTACTTGAGATAGATGCGCGGGATTTCCGAGTTTTGCGTGGCGAGGTGCAGGCCGAGGATGAGAGCCCAGATGACGATCGGCCCGCGAACACTATCGGCGATGATACGGTCGAGATTGCGGTCGGCGCCGGCGGTCCACGCGCGAAGAACGCGCAGGAGGATGGCGCGGACGATGAGGCCGCCGATGATGGCGCCGCCCAGAAACGCAAGCGGGACAAGGAGTTCGAAGGGGTCCCTCAGAAGTTGATCGACCGGACGCATGAACTTCTATTCTGCACGCGTGGGCATGTGGCGGCGTCATTCTGGTTTGATGCCTTCGAGCTCCACAGGCCGGAGTGTGCTCGCGGTCTTCTGCGCCGGGACTCTGCTGCTCGGCTCGAGCGGGCAGGAGGACTCTCCCAAAGAACAGACTGCGGCCTTGGTGAAAAAGGCAAAGCGAGCGGCGAAGGCGAACAAGAATGCCGACGCGTATTTGCTTTTTTCCGAAGCGGCGGCGATGCAGCCGGGCAACCGGAAACTCAAGCAGAAGATGGAAGCGCTGCAGTCGCGGGCGGCGCTGGAATCGAGTCCGGTTCCGCCACCGGCGGCCGCGGGCTCAGATGCAACCGATGCTGCGGTTGCTCTGCCGCTTGCTCCGGAAAACGTGTTCGACAGTCTCACCGCCGCCGAAATGGCGCGCGCGCGGCAATTGAAGGCGCCACCCACCCTGAAGGCGAAAGCGGGGACGCAGGATTTCGATATCAACGGCAATGCACGGACCCTCTTCGATCAGGTCGCGCAGCGATTCGGTCTGGAGGCCGTTTACGACGGCGATTATCCAACGGGCGGTCCGCAGTTCCGCTTCCGCATTGATGGAATCGATTATCGCGAGGCGCTGCACGATCTCGAAGCCATGACGAATTCGTTTGTGGCGCCGCTGTCGGGCAGGACCTTTATCGTGGCGCAGGATACGCCGGCGAAGCGCAACGATCTCGAGCAATTCGTTGCCGTGACGGTGCCGGTTCCGGAAGCGCTGACGACGCAGGAACTCACCGAGATCGGCCAGGCGGTTAAGCAGACGACCAATATCGACAAGATCGCGTGGGATACGGCCGACGGCATAATCATCATGCGCGACCGCGTGTCGCGCGTTTTGCCGGCGCAGGCGCTGCTCGAACAACTCTTCGCCTGGCGCGCGCAGGTGGCAATCGAAGTGGAGTTTCTCGAAGTCTCCGACAGCGATCTGAAAAACTACGGATTCAATCTCACTAACAGTATTCAGGCCGTTTATCTGGGGAGCATTCTAAACAGCATCCCATCGGTGCCTTCAGGCATCACGCAGCTCCTGACGTTCGGCGGCGGCAAGACGCTGATCGGGCTGGGCGTTGCGCAGGTCAATGCGTTATTCAACCAGAGCCTCTCTTCGACCAGGACGTTGTTTCGCGCGCAGGCCCGCTCGGTGGACAGCCAGGCGGTGACATTCCATGTGGGCGAGAAGTACCCGGTAATTACCCAGGGTTATTTTGGCGCGATTCCGGCGGGGCAGCAGGGGACAACGTTCCAGCCGCCGCCTTCGTTCACGTTCGAAAACCTGGGAGTTGAGATTAAGGCGACGCCGCACGTTCACGGCGTGGATGGCGTCACGCTCGCGCTCGAGACAAAGTTCGAGCTGTTGACGGGCCAGACGGTAAACGGCATTCCGATCATTGGAGAACGCGGGGTGACCAGCCAGGTGCGGCTGCTCGATGGAGAGTGGGCCGTGGTCGCCGGCGTCATGAGCAGGACCGATTCGAAGAGCGATAACGGGTTTTGGGGACTGGCGCAGATTCCGCTGCTCGGGCGGCTGTTCCGGCAGACGATGAAAGATAAAGAGCACGAAGATTTGCTGATTGCGATTCGTCCGCATTTGGTGTCGCTGCCGCCGGATCAGGTGGTGACGAAGCAGGTGCGTGTCGGGACGGAAACGCGGCCGTTTACGCCGCTGTAGAGCTGCACATTACCAAAACGCACACAACGCCTTCCGGCTGTGGGCTCGATCAGTGCGACATCGCGTAAATTATGTAGTTCACGCCGATGCGGATTCCCTGCGCTGAATACTTTTCCGGATAACGCGGCTCATCCGCCCATTCCCAGGAGTCGCTGGTATCGGAGTTGAAATCCGCCACGACCATCAGGCGGTTCTTATCGTCATAAATGCCACGCCAATGGCCGACGCGGCCGCCATTCAGGTATGGGACACCGGAGCGCAGCGACCATTCGCCGGGAATTCCGTAACGATCCTTCAGATCGTAGATCACATGGAAGACCGGGTCGCGGTCGGGAATCTCGACGAAGTCGCGCTCCGGGAAGACCCGCTTCATGGCCGAGGCGAAAAGGTCCCATTGGTCGTCGCCCCACGTGTCGGCGCACATGAGGAAGCCGCCGCGCAGCAGGTATTCGCGCAGTTTTCCCGCCTGCTGAGCGGTTAGATCCATGGGCGACGACTGCACGGCGAAGATCCACGGCCAGTCGAAGACATCGTCGCCGTCATCCAGATTCACCGGCTGCTCGGCCGAACGGACATGAACGCGCGTGAGACGGCGGACGGCCTGCACGAAGTGGCGGTCGGCGCGTGGGTAGTCGTTGGTCCAGCCGGTCCTGCCTTCGCGCCAGTCGTAATAGCGGTCGAGCTGCCCGAACATGCCGTAGGGTGACGCGCGGAACATCAGGCGGCCCATCACGAACTCGGTTTTTTCGTTGGCGTCGGATGGCACTTCGAAGTTGGTGTATTCCTGCCCGGGATACTGGCGGAAGGGCCGCTGGAAGGCCCACGCGGCGCCGAAGACGGTGACCGCGATGAGGAGAATCTTCAGTCCGCGCATACTATAAACTTCCAACTATGCGAATGTCCAGTCTATCGCTCATGCTCGTGACGGCCTGCGCTCTCTATGGCCAGAATACCGACGCCGGACGCCGCCAGTTCGAATCGCGCTGCGCGCGCTGTCACGGCGCGGACGCTACCGGAGGCGAGTCCGGTCCGAACATCGTGACGAAGATCGCGAACAGCAGCGAAGGCGATCTCGCGGCGATCATTCGCGAAGGGCGTCCGGCGAAAGGCATGCCGGCGTTTCCGCTCACCGATGCCGAGTTGAAAGAACTCGCGCCATACCTGCGCTCACTGGCGCCGATGTCGCGCAATGCCGCGCCGGCCGTCGCGCGGCGCAGGGTGACGACGACCGCGGGACAGACGCTTGAAGGACAGGTCATGAGTGAAGGCATGTCCGAGCTGCAGCTTCGGACCGGCGACAATGAGCTCCGGTTGCTGCGCAAATCGGGCGATCGTTACCGCATCGTCACCTCGCAGACGGACTGGCCTTCTTACAATGGCGATCCCGGCGGCAATCGTTATTCGAAGCTGACGCAGATCAATAAAACAAACGTCGCGCGGCTGGCGCCGAAGTGGATGTTCCCGATGCCGAACGTCTCTCAGGTGGAAACCACGCCGGTGGTCGTCGAAGGCGTGATGTACATCTCGAGCGCGAACGAATGCTGGGCGCTCGACGCGGGCACTGGACGCACCATATGGCACTTCCAGCGGCCGCGTACCAGAGGGCTGGCGGGAAACGCCGCCATTGGTTTCAATCGTGGCGTGGCAGCCGCCGGCGGCCGCATTTTCATGCTGACCGACAACGCGCACATGATCGCGCTCAATCGCTACACGGGCGAGCTTGCGTGGGATACCGAGATGGCGGACTGGCATCAGAACTACAACGGAACCTCCGCGCCGCTGGCGGTCGGCAATCTCGTGATATCCGGGACGGCGGGCGGGGATGAAGGAGTGCGCGGCTTCGTGGCGGCTTACGATCAGGCAACCGGCAAGGAAGCGTGGCGCTTCTGGACCGTTCCAAAGCCGGGCGAGCCGACATCGGAAACGTGGACCGCGAAAGCGCTCGAACATCCATCCGGTGCGACGTGGATGACCGGAACTTACGACCCGCAGCTCGATACGCTTTACTGGCCGGTGGGGAATCCGGGGCCCGATTTCGACGGCGACAACCGTCCGGGCGACAATCTCTACACCGATTCGATCGTGGCGCTCGACCCGAAGACGGGAAACCTGAAGTGGCATTACCAGTTCACACCGCACGACGTGCATGACTGGGACGCAGAGGAGCCGGCGGTGCTTGTCGACACGAACTGGCACGGGCAGCCGCGCAAGCTGCTGCTCGAGGCCAATCGCAATGGATTCTTCTACGTGCTCGACCGGACCAACGGGCAGTTGCTGCTCGCGAAGCCATTCCTGAAGAAACTGAACTGGGCCGAGGCGATCGGTAAGGACGGGCGCCCGATCCTGAACACCCTGAAAGAGAACGCGCAGGGCGAGACGTACGTATGTCCGGGCTTCCAGGGAGGCACGAACTGGTTCTCGACTTCGTACAATCCCGCGACGGGGCTTTACTATTTCAACGCGCTCGAGCGCTGCAATTTATTTTCGAAGCGCACGATGGAATGGCAGGCGGGCAAGGGCTATATGGGAGGCGCGGCGCGTCCGGCGCCTGGCGAGTCTTTCGAGAAGGTGTTGCGCGCGGTGGATATTCAGAGCGGCGAGATCAAGTGGGAACTGCCGCAGATCACCGGGACGCTGACCGCCTCGGCCGGCACACTTTCGACGGCCGCCGGACTGGTGTTCTTCGGCGAGAACAGCGGCGCGTTCATGGCGGCGGATGCGGCGTCGGGAAAAGCGCTGTGGCAGTTTCCGACGAATCAGACATGGAAGGCCTCGCCAATGACTTACATGTTCGACAACCAGCAGTATGTGGCGGTGGCGGCGGGGACGAACATCGTTGCGTTCGCATTACGGCAGTAAGCGCCCGGCGCCCGCCCGATCAGAACAGTATTTTCAGCGCAAACTGAATCTGCCGCGAAGAAGTTGTGGTAGCCGTGATTTTCCCAAAAGTCGGATTCGGCGCGCCGCCGCCGTTCGCGGTCTGCACAAACGCGCTCGCGTTGGGCAGGGCGAAATTGGCGTGGTTCAAGAGATTGAAGAACTCCGCGCGGAACTGCAGGCGGACCTGTTCTTTGATCGGCGTCTCCTTCATCACGGCATAATCGAAATCGACAATGCCGGGTCCGGGCAAAAAGTCTCGTTGCAGATTGCCGAGCGTGCCGGGCGCCGGCAGTGAGAAGGCGGCCGGGTTGGCCCACTGCGTCACGGAGCCGGTAATGATCTGGCCCGCCGCCGGGACCACATTAGGCCGTTCGCTGCCCGCCACCACGTCTCCGGCCTGATCGAATCCGACCGTCACGTTCCATGGCGAACCGCTCTGCGCCGTCAGTTCGCCGCTCATCTGCCAACCCTTCACAAGAATGTTCTGTTTGAACGGCAGCGCGTAAACGCCGCTCCATCGCAGAACCTGCGGCCGGTCGAAGAGGCAGCGTCCGCGGTCGAAGGAGCCGTTCAGCGGGTCGGACCATGGGATGCCGCCTTCGAGACCGTACGTGCCGGACGCGTCGTCCATGCATTTCGACCAGGTATAGGAAAGCTGGCTCTGAACGCCGTGTGAGAAGCGCCGGTTCAGGCCGACCTGCAGGGAGTGATAACTCGAATCCCCGACGGGAGCCTCGCTGCTTAAGGCGGCGGCTGCCGGATTCAGGCGCGGGTTGCTGATGATGCCGGACGCGGGAACGGCGGCTGTGCCTTTCGGGAATCCAAAGACCTGCACGCCATTGACGACGGTCGGCTCCACGGGATTCACGTCCCGCGCGGCATAGAGATGCAGTCCGCGCGAGCCAACGTAGCCGACGGTCAGCGTGGTCGATTCAAAGAGCTGCCGCTGGATATTGAAATTCCACTGATACATGCGCGGCGTTTGGGTGGTGTTATAGTCCACGCCGACGAGTTGTGCCGGCGGCGGCAGCGCGCCCGGAAAAGGATTTGGAAACGCCGGCAGAGGAACAAATGCCAGCGCGTAGGGTGGATTGAAATAGTAGCCCGATGCGTAACTGCGCGCGCGAATCGGATCGAAGAAGATACCGAAGCCAGTGCGAATCGACGTCTTGTGATCGCCGAATGGATCCCATGCTATGCCGATGCGGGGATCGAAATTGTGCACCGACGGATTCGATTTGAAGACATTCGGCACGCGTGTAAACGTTCCGAACGGCGGGTTGATGACGTTGTTGAGCGGGTGCTGGTTGGTGGTGGGGTCGCTCACGAATTCGTAGCGGAGGCCGATATTCACGGTCAGCCGCGGCTTCACTTTCCACTCATCCTGGATGTACTCGTCCAGCTCGAATTCGCGGAAGTCGCGATACGAGTCGGTAAGGCCGGGCTCCGGCCCCTGGAAGAGACTCGGCGAGCCCTGCAGGAAATTGGTCACGCTGGGGAATGTATAGAAGCCACCCCACCATCCCTGCTGCTGGAAGTTGCTCTGGACGCGCGAGAAGGCGGCGCCGAACCGCAGGCTATGCGAGCCGTGGGTCCACAGAATGTCGTCGGCGAGCGGGAACTTGTTCTGCACTTCAAGCAGCGGCGCGTAAATGCTGGTCCCGATCGGCGATAAGCCCGTGATGTTCACACCGCCGTTCTGATGCCGTTCCGGAAAGAAATCGAGGGCGGAGGCCTGGTCGGGATTCTGTTCCACATCCGTCTCGCGGGTGCGGGTAAAGCTGAAGCGCAAAAGGTTCGCGACGTTGGGAGAAATCACGCGGCGGTATTCGATAGTCGCGAACTGGTTGCGCGTCGCGCCCACTTCCGGCCATCGCGGTGGCAGGGGCGAGCCTAAGAACGGCTGGGTAATGTCCCCGTAATCGCGCACATATCGCACGAAGAGCGAGTCTTTGCTCGACATCGTATAGTCAACCCGCGCCAGCAGGTAGTTCTCGTTGCCGGTCGTCGTGTCCACTTCGTTGATGGAGCCGACGCCGGGAGCGACCGATGCGGTTGGCAATGGATAAAGCGCCAGCAGCGGCGCGATCGCCGGATTGATCGGCACACTCACTCCGTTCACGATTCCGAGGTGTGCGTTGGCATCGGGCACCAGCGCGACCACCGTCTGGCCAAGCGACTTCCGCAACTCCTCATCGTTCGTGAAGAAAAAGAGCTTGTCTTTTTTTATGGGGCCCCCCAGGCTGCCGCCAAACTGATTCTGCCGGAACGCGGGCTTGGTGGAGCCGTCGAAAAAGTTGCGCGCGTCGAGCGCGCTGTTGCGCAGAAATTCGTACGCCGACCCATGAAAGGTGTTGGTGCCGGACCGGCTGACCGCGTTCACCACCGCCCCGTTGCCGCCGAACTGCGCGCTGTAAGTATTCGTGAGGACGGAGAACTCCGCGATCGCTTCGATGCCGAGCGTCGTGCCCATGACGCCGGATCCCGAACCGTGGTTCCAGAAGCCCTGAATATCGGTGCTGTCCAGCAGATAGGCCTGGCCTTCGGATCGCGCGCCGGAAACGCTGAAGTTGTTCTCGACTCCGTACAAAAGATTGGCACCGCCGTTTCCGACCTGCGATCCTCCCGCGACGCCGGGCACGAGAGCGACGAGGTCAGTGAAGTTGCGGCCGTTCAGCGGCAGATCCGCGATCTGCTTTTGCTCAACATATGACGACACCGCCGTCGACACTGTATCGACCTGGGAAACCGCGCCTTCCACATTGACCGTCTGCTGGGTCTGCCCGACGGCGAGCGTAAAATCCGCCACGGCCTGCGCGCCGACAGTCAGCGTGATCCCGCGGCGGACCGTCGTCTGGAAGCCGGGCGCGGTGGCCTGCGCTTCATAGTCTCCGACGGGGAGATCCGACACTGTATATCGGCCCTGGCCATCCGTCTTCGCCTGCTTCAGTTGATCGGTAGCGACGTTCTTCACCTGAATGGAGGCGTTGGGAACGACGGCGCCGGCGGAATCGGTGACGGTTCCGAGCAGCGACGCGTTGGTGAGTCCCTGTGCGCTTAACCGGCTTGATGAGAAGAGCGCGAGCGCCATCACCGCGAGCGACACGCGAAAAATGTACGGATACAGACGAGACTCTGACCCCATTGCGACGGTTCCCCCGAAGCGAAAGTATGCCCGCTTTGCGCCGGAGTCAATCGTATGGGCGTGATGGTTCTCATCAATCCGAATGATAGTTCGGTGAAGGGGCCAGCCCGCCGAGGTGTATACTCGACTCGACGAATCGTCAACGAAATCCCGGAAATCAGAGGGTAAGAAATGAACAAAACAGTCCTCGCAATCGCGATCTCGGCTTTGGCGCTGTTCGGTTTCGCGCTGCCGGCGTCGGCGCATCACTCCTTTGCCGCCGCATACGATCTGCAGCAGCCTGTGACGGTGCATGGCGAGATTGTCCAGGTGCTGCTGAGGAATCCCCATTCGTGGTTCGAGATCAACGTGAAGACCCCCGACGGCAAAGTCGAGGAGTGGGCCTTCGAAGCCGGCACGCCGAGCGGCATGCTCCGCAATGGTTACAAGCCGAGCATCATCAAGCCCGGCGCGGAAGTCACGATCAAAGGTTTCCGCGCGCGCGATGCCTCGCAGAAGCGCGGAATGCTGCGTGAGCTCACGACCGCCGACGGCAAGGTGTTCGGGCTCTTCGGCCCGCAGGAAGCCAAGTGATGTCCGCGAAGGCAATCCTCGCCGCCGCAATTTTCGCCGGAGCGCTGACGGCGCAGACTGCGCCATCGGCCGCGAAAATACCGCGCGCGGCTGACGGACATCCCGATCTCTCCGGTGTCTGGTGGGGCGGCGCCGACGTCGGCGGACGGCGCCCTGCGGGCGCTCCCGGTCCGGCACCTGGCCGCGGCGCGGGACGTGGTCCGGCCCCCGTGACTTTCTCCAGTCTTTATCAGCCTTCGGCACAGGCCAAAGCAAAGACGCTTGGCGATAAGGACGATCCTTCGCTCGGCTGCGTCCCGACGGCGTTTGGAACCCTGAATGTCAGTCTCTTCGATGTCGGCGCGGTTGGGCAGATCGTTCAGACACCGAAGTTCCTGATCCTGCTGACCGAGACTTATCGCGGATTTCAGATAGTTCCCTTCGACGGCCGCAAGCATCGTGAGGACGTGCCTCCATCCGACCGCGGCGACGCCATCGGACGGTGGGAGGGCGACACCTTCGTGGTTGACAAGACCAATTTCAACGATACGAACTGGATTTCGGCCGAGGGCCGCGTGTCGTTTCATTCCGACGCGCTGCACGTGGTGGAGCGCTACCGGTTGGTGGACGCCAACACGCTCGAGATCGAAGCGACGCTCGAAGATCCGAAAGTGCTGACGAAACCCTGGGTCGTTCCAAAGCAGACGCTGGTACGGGCGCCGTTCGATCAGATTCTGGAGTTGTCGTGCTCGATCGGCGACACGCCTGCGCTGATCGACGCAGCCTCGAAACAGACGGGGAAGTAGTATGTGGCGCAGGCACTCGTGCCCGCCGCGCCCGGTCAGCCCCTTCAGGGGTGCCGGCTCGGCAATCATGCCGCCGCTCGTGGCCGGAACAGCAACAAATCCAGACTAAACGTCAAACGCATCGCGCCAAACGGCTCCGCCTGCAGGGGCCGGTAGATGGAATGCAACACATCCTCGACCGCCGGGGCGTCAAGTTGCGCCTTGGTAGTGACCCGTCGCTGTTCGACCAACCGAAACCTGTCTGAAAATTCGTCAACCGTGCGCGCCACTCGATCGCGTCCGCGTCCGCGCAATTCGATTAGATCTTCGGGGGAGGGAAGGGCAACGAGCAGCCGTCCACCGTCGCGCAGCACGCGACGAAATTCGGTCGCGTTCATTCGCGCCGTGATCGACAGTACCACTGAGAACGACCTGTCCGCATACGGCACAAAGCGATCTGCATTTGCAATGATCCACTCGCATTCCGGAAAACGCCGGGCGGCGGCTTCGATCGCGGGCAGGGAAATGTCGACGCCATGTACACGCGCGCCGGTTGCACGCGCCAGATTGCCGGGATAATAGCCGTCCCCGCAGCCGGCGTCGAGAACGATATCCTCCGGAGTCAGAGGAATCAGTTCCGCCATGCCGCCGATTAGTGGGGCGAACAGACCGCGATCGTGTAAACGCAGACGTCCCGCGATGGCCGCGGCGGTGTCGCCTGGATTTTTCGACCGCCGGTCCTGCGGCTGCAGCAGGTTGATGTAGCCGGAGCGTGCGATGTCGAAGGAATGCCCCTGCGGACACACCATCCGCCTCTCGTCACGCTTCAATTCCTGATGACAGTTACGAACGGTGCAGAGGAGCGTGGGGCGTGCTCGGGAAAGACTTCAGCGGCCGAAAAAGTCGGCGTTCTTCTTCGTAAACTCGTTCCACTTCTCCGGAAGATCGTCGAGCGCGAAGATCGCCGACACCGGGCAAACCGGCACGCAGGCGCCGCAATCGATGCACTCCACCGGATCGATATAAAGCATTTCGGCGTCGGCGAACCGCCCGTCTTCCTTCTTCGGGTGGATGCAATCGACGGGGCAGGCGTCCACGCAAGCCGTATCCTTGGTGCCAATGCAGGGTTCTGCGATTACGTATGCCATATGTCTCTGGAAACTTCAAAAGTACCACACGCGCGAGGGCGGAGAAATGGCTGCGAGCCCGCCCGGGATCGCACCGTGAGAGTTGCGCATTCGTTCGCGTGCGGGGAAGATAAATAACGATGCCAGCAGCGAAAGTTCGCAAAGCAGTTTTTCCGGCGGCCGGGCTCGGAACCCGTTTCCTCCCCGCCACCAAGGCGCAGCCGAAGGAGATGCTGCCCCTCGTCGACAAGCCAATTATTCAGTACGGAGTGGAAGAAGCCCTGCACTCCGGCATTCGAAACATCATCATCGTGACCGGACGCGGCAAGTCGGCCATCGAAGATCATTTCGACGTCAGCTTCGAGCTCGAAGACCTGCTCGAAAAGCGCCAGAAGAAGGACCTGCTGAAGATCGTCCGGCAGGTTTCCGATCTCATCGACGTTTCCTACATCCGGCAAAAGGAAGCGCTGGGGCTGGGACACGCCGTGCTGCGCGCGCAGGATCTGGTCGGCCCGGAGCCATTCGCGGCCGTGCTTGCCGACGACGTAATCGATGCCGAGACGCCATGCATCCGGCAGTTGCTCGATATCTACGAGTTTTTTTCCGCGCCGGTCCTCGCCGTGATGGAGGTGCCGAATGAATCAATTTCTTCGTACGGCAGTATCGATGCCGAGCCGGTTTCCCACAACGGCAGCAAAGACAGGGTCTACCGGATTCGCGATCTGGTGGAGAAGCCGAAGCCGTCGGAAGCCCCGTCGAATCTCGCGATCATCGGGCGCTATATTCTGACGCCGGATATCTTCGAGTCGATTGCGAAAGTGGAGCCTGGGTCCGGCGGAGAGATTCAGTTGACCGATTCGCTGCGCCTGCTGCTGCGCAGCCGCCCGATCTACGCCTTCAAGTTCGAGGGCAAGCGTTACGACGCGGGCGACAAACTCGGCTTCCTCAAAGCGACCGTGGAGTTTGCGCTGCAGCGGCACGACTTCGGCGGGCAGTTCCGCGAGTATTTGAAATCGCTGAAGCTGTAAACTAACGGGCTCCAGAAAAACCAGTTCCGGCCGCGGATTAACACCGATCAACGCCGATAAATTCTTTTCCGGCGATCCACTTCATCGGCGTTCATCGGCGGCCAGCCCTTTTTGAGCAACCCGCCTGCGCCGGCGGTTTGGCCTGCCGCAGCCGATTGAATCGTTTAAACTGGAGAACGGCAATGACCTCCAGAATTTCAGGCATTCTCGCGGGTTTTCTCGGCCTGTGCCTGCTCGCCGCCTTGGCGCAGCAGACAGTTTCACTCGTGGATGCCGTCCGCGGCTGGTCGATGGCGGGCGATTTCGCCATGGCGGAAAAAGGACTCGCGCAGTTTCGCGCGGCACACGGCATCACACCGGAGTATCTGCAGGCACTCTCCTGGGTCGGCCGCAACCGCCTTGCGCGCCATCAACCAGCGGAGGCGGAGAAGAACGCCGCCGAGGTGATGAACCTGAGCGTTGCCCAACTCACGCACCGCAAGCTCGACGCTGAACCGCTGCTGCCGCTCGCGCTCGGAGCAGGCATCGAAGTGCAGGCGCAGGCGGTGGCGGCTGAGAATCGCCGCGACGAAGCAGTCCTCTTCCTTAACGAAGAATTGAAGAAGTACGGCGCCACCTCGATGCACGACCGGCTTCAGAAAAATCTCAACCTGCTGACTCTGGAAGGCAAGCCCGCGCCTGTGCTCGATATTTCGCACGGCGTCGGCGCCATCAAACCGCTTCCGCTTTCGGCGCATCGGGGACATCCCGTGCTGCTCTTCCTGTGGGCGCACTGGTGCAGCGACTGCAAAAACGAAATCGACATTGTGAAGAAGCTGGAGAAGAACTACGGACCGCGTGGCCTCGTCGTTGTCGCCCCCACCCAGCATTACGGCTACGTGGCGGGCGGGCAGGATGCGGCGCCGGCGGTCGAAACGAAATACATCGGCGAAGTATTCACGAAATATTATTCGACGCTCGGTCCGGTCGAAGTTCCTCTCAGCGAATCGAACTTCGCAAAGCTCGGCGTCAGCACGACACCGACGATGGTTGTGATCGACGGACAGGGGATTGTGCGGCTCTACAATCCCGGCAACGCGACTTACGAGACCCTGGCGGCGAAGATTGAGGCTGCATTGCGTGCCCCTGTGAGGATTTCACGCAAGGGCTAATACTCTTCACCGCGTAAGGAATCGCCTACTCGCTGCCTCTCAAAATCGCTGCCATCACGCGAGGGTGTCACCTTCCGTGCATCACCGCGACAACCCAAAGGGGCTTTTCCTCTGGCGCGCAGGCGATCACGTACTCACACACGGAAATGAAGCGCAAGGGCCGTCCGGTAAGGTCGGAGCGTCTGCGGCCGACGTGGGGGAAAGGGACAAGCGCATCGATAGCGTCGATAGCGTCGATTATTTCCGCAATCAGCTGGACGGCGGCTTCGGGGTTATCCGCGCCGATGAAATCCCAAATCTCGTCAAGGTCACGACGGACTTCCGGGTGGAAGTCATAGGCAATCATTCGCCGGGTTGCGTGCGGCGGGCGGCGCTCTTTTCGCGGAAATGGGCAACAACTTCGTCACGCGAAATGGGTTTCATCCTGCCGCTTTTCAGGTCGTCATAGCGGCTGCTGAGCATTTCGCGTGTTCCATGTCCTTCAAGTTCCGCGAAAACCGCCAGCGTGACAACACCGGAAACTGGCGCGGCTCAGGCAGCATTATTCGAGCATCGTTCGACCCTTGCGTTCAGCCCCCATCTTCAATACAATCCAGAAGCGGCATAAGTACCGTGGATTCAAAGCGGGAGGCCTTTATGACAGCACTGCGCATCGTTCTTGCAAGCGGATTGATGACAGTCGCCGCGACGGCTGCGACCAACGTCACTTTCAACAAAGACGTCCTGCCGATCCTGCAGAACAACTGCCAGCAATGCCATCGCGCCGGCGAGATCGCGCCGATGTCGCTCATGACTTACACCGACGCGCGTCCGTGGGCGAAGGCGATCAAGGCCGCCGTCATCAGCCAGAAGATGCCGCCGTGGTTCGCCGATCCGAAAGTCGGCCACTTCGCCAACGACCGCCGGCTGAACGAAACGCAGATTCAGATCCTGGCCGCATGGGCGGACAACGGGGCTCCGGAGGGCGACGCCAAAGACAAGCGCGCGCCGAGGCAGTTTCAGGAAGGCTGGAATCTCAAGCCCGACATGGTGATCTCGATGCCGAACGCGTTCCAGCTTCCGCCCACCGGCACGATCGACTACCAGTACATTCTCGTCAAGGGCAATATCACCGAGGATCTCTGGGTGAAACAAGCCGAGATGCGGCCTTCCAACAACGCAGTACTGCACCACGGCAAGGTTTGGGTGCGTCCTCCCGGATCGCACTGGATGGAGCACGCGACTCCCGGCGTCCCCTATTCCACCGGAATGGGCAAGAACTCGGCCGAGGAAGGCAACGACATTATCGGCAAGTACAACCCCGGCCTCGGCGCGCAGAATTTCGAGATCGACGGATCCGCCAAGCTGATTCCGAAGGGCTCCGATTTCGTTTTCGAGCTGCACTACACGACTACGGGAAAAGCCACTTCGGACACGGCGCGCGTCGGGCTCGTCCTCGCGAAGAATGCGCCCGTGACGCGTTACTACACGTCGCCCGGCACGCCGGCGGCTCTGAATCTCGTGATCCCCGCCGGCGAGAGCAATGTGGAAGTCGCTTCCGAATCGACAGTCGGCGCGGACGTGAAGCTGGTCTACATCCAGCCACACGCCCATCTGCGCGGAAAGGATTTCGAAATCAGCGTCGTTTATCCGACCGGCGAGAAGGAAACGGTCTTCAAGGGCAAATTCGATTTCAACTGGCAGCTCGGCTACGATCTCGCGAAGCCGATTGTCCTGCCCAAAGGGACGAAGATCGTTTCGATCGCGCACTACGACAACTCGGCGAACAATCCCTTCAATCCGGACCCGACGAAGACGATCTACTGGGGTCCGCAGAATTGGGACGAGATGCAGTCGGTATTTCTTGGATTCATCTTCCCGGTGAAAACCGACATCGCGACCGTATTGAAAGCGTCCGGACCAAGCCTGCTGCCGCGGCCGAAGACCGGCGGCGGTCCGACGCTTGCCGCGCTGGAAGTGAAGTAGTTCCAGACTCAGTTTTTGCCGTCGTTGTCGCCGCCATTGCCGTCTCCGGCGACTTCGAACGCGTACACTTTATTGTTCCCCGTGCCCGGCGGAATGTGCTGGTAGCCTGAGCCCCAGTAAACGGTCCCGCCCGCGATAGACGGCCCATCGATTACCGAACCCCCGCTCGCGAAAGTCCACAGAGTCTTTCCCGTGCGCGCATCGAGAGCGTTCATGTTGCCGGAGTATGAGGGTGCAAACAGGACATCGCCGGCAACGCTCACCGCGCCGGTATCGATAGCGCCGGTCGGATCGGCGGTTTGCCAGAGTATCTTGCCTGTCATTGCGTCCAGAGCACTCCACGCTCCGCCGGTGGTCGAGCTGCCGTCAATCAGCGGATACGGTTTGTGCGCCCCGTTCGCGATCGCCACGTAAATGCGCTTGCCATCGGTCGCGGTTCCCCACTCGATGCCGCCAAGCGTCGCGCCCGGCCCCACCATCGAGCTCCACAGCACTGCTCCATTATCCGGATTGAACGCCCAGTAGAGGCCGCTCTTCTGTCCGAAGCCGACCATGTGATCGAGAAGGTTCGGTCCTGAGCCGCTGAGATCGAAGTCGGGACTCGACGGCTCGGGGCAGGCAACTGGATTCGGATTGCTGATGCAGGCGAGGGTCCAGACGTCGAGGCCCTGCACGCGCTTCGACCATTTGATCGCGCCGGTCTTCAGGTCGAGCGCCATCGCGCTGTCGTAGTGATCGTCGGCCGCGAGGCATGCGGGTTGGGCGCTCATAGGCGCGGCGGCTATACAGTTCTTCACGTCCTGCGGCACTTCGTAGTTATTGCCTGTGCCGACGTAGAGGGAGCCGCGGGCCGGGTCGAGCGCCGGAGGCTGCCAGATGGCCGCGCCACTGTAGCCGTCCGGACGTCCGTTGTTGTCGGGGACCATGAAAGTCTGCCAGAGAATCTTCCCCGTTTTGATATCCAGCGCCACCATGCTGCCGCGGAAACTGCAGCACGGATAAGCCGGATTCGTCGCCAGCGATTCTTCGCTCGAAGACACGCCTACATAGGCAACGTCGTCAAGGAAAACCGGCGATCCCGTAATGACGGCGGCCGGATGACTGTCAACCTGTGTGATCCACTCGAGCACGCCGGTCTGCCGGTTGATGGCCATCACACTGGCTCCGGCATGGGGCGCGCCGCTGTTCTGGATGTCGCCGATGATCAGATCGTTGCCGTGGATCGCCGGACTGACGCGCGCGATGGCGCCGGGCACCTGATCGTACTCGCTGATTTGATGCGACCAGATCGCCGCGCCGGTCTTACGGTTCACCGCGTAGAGGTTGCCTGCCCAGTCGGGGAAGTAGATGGCGTCGCCCGCGACGGTCGGCGTGGCGGAAACATCGCCTCCGGTCGTGAACACCCACGCCGGGTGCAGCGACGTTACGTTTCCTGAGTTGATCCTGTTGTTGTTCGGAGCGCTGCGCGTGTTTTGAAGATTCTGTCCGGCTACTTGCCATTGCGCGGCGCCATTTTCGTTTCCATCGTTTTCGTCGTCCTTTGCCACGCCGAATGACGTGAGTGCGAGAGCAAGCGTAAAGCTGAATATGGCTGCGTTTTTGAATTTCATGATTCTCTACCTCGAGAGCGTTCGATGCACACCCTGAGGCTAGGGGAAACCCACGCGGATGTAGTTGCGGGAATGTAACGGGCCTGTCAAACCGTGAAGCAGGTCGCACCGGCGCCGCTCTGACTTAGACGAATCCGCACATTGGAGAGCGGCATTTCAGGAGTTTCGTAACGATCGAACCATTCGACAGACCGAAACAGCGGCGGCTTCAAGAGATTATCGAGACATGGGCAACATCCGGATCGGCACTTCCGGCTGGCACTACAAACACTGGATCGGCCGTTTCTACCCTCCGCGACTTCCCGCCGCCCGCATGCTCGATCACTACATGCGCCACTTCGACACTGTCGAGCTGAACAACACTTTCTACAGGCTCCCGACGCCGGCCGCGCTCGCAAACTGGCGCGATTCGACCCCTCCCGGATTTGAGTTCGCAGTCAAGGGCAGCCGGTTCCTGACTCACATGAAGAAGCTAAAAGACGCAGCGCCCGGCCTGCAGCGCTTTCTCGACGCGGTAGAAATTCTCGATCCGAAACTGGGACCGATCCTTTTTCAATTGCCGCCGAACTGGCCGCTTGATCTCGATCGTCTGGGCGCTTTCCTCGCGCTTCTTCCGCCGCATCGCCGCTTTGCCTTCGAGTTCCGCAATCCGGCATGGAACACAGCGCCAACTTACGATCTGCTCGCCCGCCACAATGCCGCATACTGCATCTACCACCTGGCGGGTTATGTCTCTCCGTTCGAGGTAACGGCCGATTTCGTCTGGATTCGCCTGCACGGCCCCGGGGGCAAATATCAGGGGACTTACAGCGATGAAAGTCTTCGGGACTGGGCGCGCAGAATCAGCGATTACAGCCGGAAAATGTCTGGCGTCTATATCTACTTCGATAATGACGATTCAGGATACGCGGCCCGCGACGCTTTACGTCTGAAAGCGTTGGTCAGGGCGGATCTTTGAGTAGAACAAGGCCGGCACGATTGCGTGGAGGAGAAAGTGTCCGCTTGGGCTCTCCACGATTTTTACAGTCGATCACGCGGACTTCGAGACGTATCGCATTGATGGGCGCCGCAAATTCCGCGTGCTGCCTCCATCGCGTCCCTGACGTTCGCTGACTTATTTCCGCCCGGCGCCCGCCGCCGGCTTCTCCGTTAGCACGGGCTCGACCTTCATGCCTTCACGCACCGCGTCGCCCGGCCGTGGGATGATCGTGTCGCCTTCCGACAATCCACTCAGGACTTCGAGCCTGTCGCCGTAATCGCGTCCGACTTCGATCGTCGCGAAATGCACCGTGTTATCCGGCCGCAGCACCGCGACCTTCGTTCCGTCCGCTCCCACCTGCAAAGCGTCGCCCGGAACGAGCACTGGCGCGGACGTTCGCGCGTCCGTCATCCGCACCTGCGCGTACATGCCGGGCAACAGGGCGCCATCCGCATTCGGCACCTGTATTTCGACCAGCATCGTGCGGCTCGCCGGATCGAGCGCGCTCGCAGTGCGCGCCACCGATCCGATGAATTGCCTGCCGGGCAGATTCGACACGGTAAGGTGCGCTGGTTGCCCGACCTTAATCGAGCTCGCATCCGTCTGCGGAACGCTGATGTATGTTCGCAGCGTGCCCGTCTGTGCGATCCGGTAGAGCATTGTGTTCCCGGAATTGACCAGAGCGCCGGTGTCGACATTACGCTGCGTGATGACGCCCGCGAATGGCGCTTTCACGATCCGGTAACCCTGCACCTCATCAATGTGCGCCAGGTTCGCTTCGGCCTGTGCGACATTGCTGCGCTGGGCGGCAACGGCCTTCTCAAGCGACTGCACCGCGGCAATCTGCCCCTGGTACTGCGCCTGATACTGATCGTTTTCCTGTTTCGAGACACCGCCGCGCGCGACGACTTTGGCCCACCGCTCGGCGGTAACGCGTGCAATCTCCATGTTGGACTTGCCCTGTTCCAGATTGGCGGTCGCCTGATCGAGCGCCGACTGCGCCTGCTGCACCGCGGCCTTCGCCTGGCGCACCTGCTCGTCCAATTCGGGCGCTGCGATCTCGGCGAGGATCTGCCCGTTCTGCACGCGGTCGCCGATATCGACCATCCGCTTCGCCAGATAGCCATCGGCTCGCGCCAGAATCGGGGCTTCCGTGATCGCCTGGATGTTCCCCGGCAGTTCCAGATCGCCGACCGATGACGCACGGCCGACGCGGATAACGTCGACGCGCGGCAGCGCACGCGCCTCTTCAGAAGCCTCGTTCCGCACCAGCGTATCCCGCGCCCGCAGCGGAATGTATCCGGCGAAGAAGGCCGCGACGATGAGCACCGTGACCAGGAGCCCGAGTCCCCAGATCGTCGCGCTTGATGGCCGCCACCCGGTTCGTGCGGATGCGTGAGGTGCGGGGTTTTGCTGGTGTTCACGCAACTGCCGCCGCAGGGATTCCACTTCCTGACGGAGCTTGAGCGCTTCGGCTTCTGCTTCCTCAGGTCCGCGTTCCGTATATCGCATCACGCTTCCCGCTCCGCCGCGGCGAGCTGAGTTGCATAATCGGCAGGGGGCTTGACTCGCAAGTAACTATATATTATCGGAACCACAAACAAGGTCGTTACCGTGGCGAAGGCGAGCCCGCCGATTACCGCCCGTCCGAGCGGCGCATTCTGCTCGCCGCCTTCGCCGAGCCCGAGCGACATCGGCAGCATTCCGAGCACCATCGCCGTCGCGGTCATCAATACCGGGCGGATGCGCGCTTCTCCTGCTGCCAGCATCGCGTCGCGGGCGGATGTGATCACGGCCCTCTGATCGTTCGCGAAGGTCACCATCAGAATGCTGTTCGCCGTTGCCACTCCGACGCACATGATAGCGCCCATGAGCGAGGGCACGCTAAGCGTTGTTCGCGTCACAAATAACATCCACAGGATGCCTGCCATCGCGCCGGGAAGAGCAGTCAGAATGATGAACGGATCGACCCACGACTGGAAGTTCACCGTCATCAGCAGGTAGACCAGCACCACCGCGAAAATCATCCCAAGCCCGAGGCGCAGGAACGATGCCCGCATGGTCTCGAGCTGCCCGCGCACCGTAAGCGAGACGCCCCGCGGCAGATGTCCTTCTTCTTCCCGCACCAGCTTTTCGACTTCAGACCCTACGCCACCCAGATCGCGCCGCGCCACATTCGCGTACACGTCGAAGACCGGCGCAACGTTGTAGTGGTTCACGATTACAGGAGTATACCCGCGGTTCACCGTCACGAGATTCGAAAGCAGTTGCGCATTCCCCGTGATCGCGCCGGGGTTGCCATACGCCTGCGAGCTTCCTGCCGGAGCGATTCCACCTGTGCCCGCAATGGTCGAACCACCCGGCGTTGTCGTGTTCAGCCCGCCGACCGCGACCGAGATCGGCGTCCGCAGCAGCGCATCGAGCGAGTTCACCTTATACTGCGGCGTCTGGATGCCGACGTTGTAATTCACTCCGTTCGACCAGTTCACCCAGAAGTTCGGCGCCACGGTGCCGTTGCCGCTGAGCGAGATGAGCATGTTGCCGGTGACATCTCTTTCCGTTAATCCGAGTTCGGCCGCCTTAACGCGATCGACGTCGAGCCGAATCTCCGGCTGATCGACCACCTGATGAACATGCACGTCGACAGCCCCCGGAATGCGCGCGATCTTCGCCATCAACCTCTCAGCGATTTTGTAGTTTCCCTCGGCATCGCGTCCGACAACCTGCAGATCGATCGGAGCGGGGAGTCCGAAATTCAGAATCTGGCTGGTGATGTTCGCCGGTTGGAAGAAGAAAACCGTGTCAGGGAATTTCTCACTCAGGATGCGGCGCAGCTTCACTTCATAACCCGGCGTCGGCGCATGCTTGTCTTTCTTCAGCGAGACGAGGATCTCTCCATCAGCCGACGAGATGGTCGGGATATCGCCCTGCGCCAGGCTGCCCCAGCTGTTCGGAATCCCGATGTTGTCGATGATCGTATCCATTTCCGACGCCGGGATCACGCTGCGAATCTCGTCTTCGATGAGAGCGAAACGCCGCTCTGTCTCCTCGATGCGCGTGCCCGCGGGAGCGCGCGCGTGCAGCTTAATCTGCCCGGAATCGACCGTCGGGAAGAAATCCTCACCGACAAGCAACGCCAGACCGAGTGAAGCAATCGAGAATGCCATGAAGGCCGTCAGCACGCCCGCACGATGAGCGAGAGACCAATCGAGCAGCCCGACATAACGGCGCCGCAGCGCCTCGAACGCGCGGTTGAACAGATGATGAACGCGCCAGAAGACGCCCTTACCCGCGATCTCCTCTCCCTCATGCCGGTACATCTCGAGCTCTTTCGCGAGCAGGAAATTGGCCATCGTCGGCACCAGCGTGCGCGACAGCAGATACGACGCGAGCATCGCGAATACCACCGCCATCGCAAGGGGCGTGAACAGATATCGCGCCGCCCCTGTGAGCAGCAGCACCGGCACGAACACGATGCAGATCGCCAGCGTAGAGACGAACGTCGGAACCGCAATCTGCGACCCGGCGTCGAGCACCGCGCGGACGAGCGGTTTGCCCATCGCGATATTGCGGTGTGTATTCTCGATCGCGACGGTCGCATCATCGACGAGGATGCCGACGGCGAGCGCGAGTCCGCCGAGCGTCATCACGTTGATCGTTTCGCCCATCAAACTGAGAATGCTGAGAGATGCGAGTATCGACAGCGGAATCGAAATGCAAACGATCAGCGTGCTGCGCCAGCTTCCCAGAAAAAGCAGGATCATCATGCCGGTCAGGCCGGCGGCGATCAGCGCCTCGCGCTCCACCCCTTGAATCGACGAGCGCACAAAGATCGACTGGTCGGCCAGCGTGGTGACATTCAACTCCGGCGGCAGCGTCTTCAAAATTTTCTTCAGTTCGTTCTGCACACCGTTGACGATGTCGAGCGTGGAAGCTTTGCCGGTGCGTGTCACCGTCATCAACACGCCGCGATTGCCGTTAGTGCGGACAATATTGTTCTGCACCGAAAACCCGTCGCGCACCTGGGCGACATCCTTGATGTAAACCGGCGCGCCGTTCACCGTCTTGATCGGCAGGTTATTGAGCTCATTCAGAACCAGCGGACTGCTGTTCACCTTAATGTGATATTCCGTCTCCGCCAGCTTCGCGGTGCCCGTCGGCAGGATCAGGTTCTGCAGCGTGAGCGCATTCGAGACATCGATGGGCGAGAGCTGTTTGGCATAGAGCTCATCCAGATTCAGATCGACCATGACGGAACGCGACTTCCCCCCGAAGGGATAGGAAACGTTCGCGCCCTGGACCGTGCCGAGCGGCGTGCGGATGAAGTTGTTGCCGAGATCGAAAATGTCCTGCTCGCGCAGCGTCTTGCTGGACAAGCCAAGCTGCAGCACGGGAACGCTCGCCGCGTCGAACTTCAGCACATTGCCCGGAAACATTCCCGGAGGCATCTGCCGCACCGCGCTCGTCATCTGCGCCGTGACCTGCGCCACCGCCATGTCGATCAGCACGTTCGGGTGGAAATAGATCTTCACCACCGCGATGCTGTTGTAGGACTGCGATTCGATGTGCTCGATGTCGTTGACATTCGACGTCAGTCCGCGCTCGAAATTCGTGACGACGCGCTTTTCCATCTCATCCGGCGAAAGGCCGCCGTACTGCCAGAGCACGCTCACGATGGGGATGTTGATGTAGGGGAAAATGTCGACCGGCATCGTAACGATGGCGGTGCCGCCGAGGATGGCGATCAGAATCGCCATGACAACGAAGGTATAAGGGCGGCTGAGCGCCAACCGGAGTATCCACATATATAGACGGCCGTTGGCCCTCAGTATATCGTCGCGTCGAAAGACACTTACGTTACCACTCGTGCGCCACGGACACGGCACCGGGTGAACTTCGGGTTCAAGGGAGACTATTCGAGCACGAGCGAGTCGTCAATGCATCGCATCGGGCCTGGAAGATCGCCGCGAATTGTTGACTAATCGGTACAGCCCGTGGATGCCTTGATGATCAAAGGGGAACTGGTGGAAATGGATGCTCTAACGCGGACGGGCGAGCGCCGCCATACGCGATATTTCCTGCACATTCCCTTAAAGTCAGTCGCTGCCGTGACGCTGGACGATCGTGGAGACTTCAGTTGACTAAAGACTGCCGGCCCGCTCTACCCGTGCCCGAGCTTCATCACCCAGCCGATCACGAACAGCGCCACAAGGAAACACCCGAAGCAGTAGGCTCCATAGTTAAACCGTTCCTTGTCCGTCTTCTTCGTCGTGATCCCCATCACGACCGACGTAAACAGCGCAAAAAGAAAAGCCGCCTCGAAATGCGAAAGATTCATCTTCATCGCCGGCTTAATCCTTCTTCCCGCTGGCAATCTCGTATGCGTCGACCATCGCGAGGATGTTCAGCAGCCCCGCCGTCACCAGAAATTTCGTGCCGTAATCGTGCACGTCGCCAGGCAGGTCCGGCGCCGCGTAGCCGCCGACGACCGTCGCAACGAAATAGAGCGCGCCTGACGCGATGTCGCAGATGAAGCCGCCGTAATTGATCAGCGTCGTCAGGACGTCGCCTTTTTCCGGCATGAACATCATGCCGCGCATCAACAGTCCGAAGACGAACATCAGGCCGACCGAAGCCAGCAGAAGCGCGCCGCGTCCCAGCCTTCTTTGCAGGAAATGTCCGCCGCCGGGGATAATCCACGCCGCGACCACCGGCCAGATCAATGCGCTCACCGGTTTCGCTGTATCGCCCGGCGCCGCCGCGGTAGTTGTTTGAGCCATTATTTGTACCCTTATTCTATCTTTCGCCCCACTTCAGCTTCTGGCGCAGCACTTCGAAGAACGTCTTGTCCGGCGTGCGAATCAGCAGCACGTCGAAATCGGCGATCGAACACTCGACCGCATCGCCGCTCTCCAACGGACTGCCGATCTGCCCGTCGACGGTCAGGTACGCGTCTTCGTCGCGCGCGCGGCTGACGATCCGGATCGACATGTCCGACGGCACGATGAGCGGACGGTTCGTCAGCATGTGCGGACAGATCGGCGTCAGACAGATCGCGTTCACAGTCGGATAAACAATCGGCCCGCCGGCCGACAGCGAGTAAGCGGTCGAGCCCGTAGGCGTTGAAATAATCAGCCCATCGGCCTTGTATTCGCAGATCAGGCTACTGCCGGCCCATGCTTCGAGATCGATAATGCGCGCGATGGAGGATTTGGCGATCACGACGTCGTTGAGCGCGTGATACTCCGCCACCAGACCGCTTTCACGCAGCAGCCGGACGCGCAGCATGCGGCGCCGTGTAACTTCCTGTGAGCCGGCGAGTGCTCGCTCCAGTTGGGGAAAGAGGTCCTTCACCGGAATGGACGTGAGGAATCCCAGCCCGCCGAGATTCACCGCCAGCAACGGGATCGCGCGATTGCCGACGGCGCGCGCCGCCGACAACAATGTGCCATCGCCGCCCAGCACAACCGCGAGATCGCAGCCGTCGGGCACGTGCAAACGATCGAGCCCGACGAGCATTCCGGCGTAGCGCGCGGTTTCGTTATCCAGCCGCACCTCGACGCCTCGCTGGGCCAGCCACCGCAGCAGCTCCGGCACCAGCTCGGCCGCCGCCGGTGAATTCGGCTTGGAAAAAATCCCTACCCTGCGGACCAGAAGACTACCCGTCATGGCATGTGGCGCGGCTCTCAGCCCGCAGCGCCGGCACTCCTGCCGGCGTCCTCATATTTACAGGCGCCCATACAGCAGAAATTCTTTGTTCCCTTCCGCACCTGTGATGGGGCTTTCCATGATTTGCGTCTCGAATCCCAGCTCGCGCGCGCACGCCTCTACTTTTAAGCAGGCTGCGGCGTGCTGTTCGGGGTCGCGCACAATACCTCCCTTTCCCACCTGGCCCTTGCCCACTTCGAACTGCGGCTTTACCAGCACGACCACGCTCCGCCCGGGCTCGGGTTTCAACACCCTCGCCATGGCCGGCAGAATCAGCGTCGCCGAAATGAAGCTGACGTCACAGACCGCGAAATCGACAGGCTCGCCAAGATCCGTCAGTTCAATATACCTGGCGTTCACGCCTTCATGCACAATCACGCGCGCGTCGTTGCGCAGAGTCCAGTCGAGCTGTCCGGTCCCCACGTCGATCGAGTGGACGCGCGCCGCGCCCGCCTGCAGCAGGCAATCGGTAAAACCGCCAGTTGACGATCCAAAGTCGGCCGCGGTCACGCCTCTTACATCGATATTGAAATATTGCAGCGCACCTTCGAGCTTGAGCCCTCCGCGCCCTGCGTAGCGCAGCTTCGATGTCAGTTCGATCGTCGCGTCGCCCGATACAAGATATCCTGCTTTGGCTGCCTTCTGGCCGTCGACGAGGACCTCCCCTGCCATGATCAAAGCCTGCGCCTTTTCACGCGAAGCAACCAGCCCGCGTTCGACGATGGCGCGATCGAGTCGCTGCTTCACGATTTTCGGGAGACAATCAGATCCGCGATTTCCCGCAGACGCTGCGCGCGCGGTCCGAACGCTTCGAGCGCCTCATGCGCGCGCTCGCATTCTTTTTGCGCCATGCACCGCGACTCCGCAAGTCCGTAAACCGCCGGGAAGGTAATCTTCCCCTGCGCCGCGTCTTTGCCAGCGGTTTTGCCGAGCGCCTCCGACGACTCTTCGACATCCAGAATGTCGTCGACGATCTGGAACGCGAGCCCGACATGCTCACCGTAGCTCGACAATGCAGCGAGCTGCCGCGCGTCCGCGCCGCCGCAAATGGCGCCCATCCGCACGCTCGCCCGCAGCAGCGCTCCTGTCTTCGCCCGATGGATACTCTCCAGCAACTCCGCCGTCGCGGGCTGCCCTTCGCCTTCGACATCCGCCACCTGTCCGCCGATCATGCCGCCGACCGTCCCGCCGCCGGAGGACAGCTCTTCGACGAGCCCGATCTTCGCCGCCGCCTCAAGCCCCTCGATGCGCGCCAGGGTCTGCATGGCGAGTGTGAGCAGGGCGTCGCCCGCGAGCACCGCCATCGCCTCACCGAAGACTTTGTGGCACGTCGGCTTGCCCCGCCGGAAATCGTCGTTGTCCAACGCCGGCAAATCATCGTGGATCAAAGAATATGTGTGGACCATCTCGAGCGCGCAGCCCGCATCGAGAGCTCCTCGCATCTCATCGCCAACCGCTGCCGCGCCCTGCAGGCAAAGAATCGGGCGGATCCGTTTGCCTCCCGCAAACAGGCTGTACCGCATGGCGCGATGGATCGTCGCCGGCACCACCGATTCGGCGGGCGTCAGGCGATCGAGCGCCGCCTCCACCCGCCGGGCTTCAGCCGCCAGAAATTCCTTGAGCGACATTATTTTTCGGACTGGAACGGCTCGGCCTGATACACGCCTTCTTTGCGTACCAGCATCTCGACGCGCGTCTCGGCTTCTTCGAGCTGCTTGCGGCAGGACTCGCTCAGTTGCATCCCGCGCGAAAACAATTCAAGCGAGCGGTCGAGCGGCAAGTCCCCGGTCTCGAGCTCTTTCACGACTTTCTCCAGCTCTTCGAGCGAGGCTTCAAAGCTTGCCACGGTCTGCGGCGCCTGTGGGGCTTCGGCCATCGGACCATTCTAACGTGGCGCGCGCACGAGTGTCAGCGCCACAGGCGGGTGAAGACAGCGCGGCCGGATCCGCGAAGAATCGCGGTCCGGCCGTCGTTCGTTCCCGGGCTTTAGGAATGAGTCGTCTGAATCGTTGAATACGTAACGCTACTTACTGCTTCTTGTCCCCAGAGAGCTCTCGGCGTCCCTCGCGAGGCGCAGATGTTCCTGGAGCGTCGGAAGGGTAGTTCCTGCCCAGTTCTTCAGGTCATAGTTACTGCCCGAGTTCGATTCTTTCTGGAAGTCGGCCACGTCGGTTTGGTGGTCCTTCACCATGTCGCGCATGTATGCCCGATCGAATGCGGTGCCTGTCATGGCCGCGTACTTATCGACCATGGCTTTATGTTTGGCATCGAGTTCAGTCGGGAGCGTGATGTTGTCCTTTGCCGCGACCGATTTGAGTTGATCGGCGGCCTTCGAGTGATCGTCGATCATCCGCTGGCCGAACTGTTTGACTTTGTCGCTGGAACCGTTCTTCACGGCGATTTTGCCCATTTCCACTTCGGTCATTCCGCCGATGGCCGCATCTTTTGCGAATCTCGCATCGCTGGCTGTCGTTTTAGCGGCGGCTCCGGTAGCGTTCGGATCGCTACCTTTCGTGTTCTCCGTCTGTGCGAAGGCCATCGAGCCGGCTAAGGCAAAGATCGTGGCGGTCGCCAGTAGTGTTCCGTTTTTCCAAATGGATGTCATAGGGTCTCCGGGCGACGCCGAGCTCCCGGCGTCTGTCTGAAGTGCAGCAATTCCGTAACTCTTGTGTGAGATTTATCGAGCGATGTAGAGCCTGAGGATTGGCGGATGTACGTCCCCTTCCAGCAGCCATGCCGTACGGTCGGGATAATACCCAGTCAGCGCGGTATTCTCAGCCGATCCGCGATCAATCGCCCAGACGACTTTGGAATTGTCGATATCCGCGCGGTTTTGAATCCATTCCTCGGGACCGTGTCTCGGCGAAAAATGCACGAAGACCAGTTGCCTGCCGGGCGAATGTGCAAGCTGGCGGTCAACGGCGATGCGGCCTTCGGGATCGCCATAGTTCACAACATTCGGGTACGCTTCTGCGTTCAGGGCATTCAAGAGCCTCTCATCGCCCGCGAGTTCCACTCCGTACCAAAATCCGAAGTGGCCGTGGCACAGGATGAGAATCAGGGCAACCACATCGGTACCCACACGGCGCTGTTTGATGCGAAGGCGACTTACGACTTCGAGGCTCTTCACCGTCACCAGCAGGAACAGGCACGCCGCCGCCGCGATGTAGTGCGGATAGAAGTAGGGATAGAACGTACCGGCGATCCAAAAGAGCGCGATAGCCATCAGCACCCAGGCGAACCGGTATTCCCGCAGTGTCAGCGCAAACGCGGGAATCACGAGATAGAGCGGCGCCAGAAAGAAGAAGCGATAGAAGCGGACGCGCGTAACCAACCGTGAGAACCAGGCGGCCATCGTATCCGTGCCTGGGCCGTGAACCGCGATTTGCGAATCGTAGTCCACCTGCTGCTCGGCCGTCAGCGCGCGGTGCGGCGTCGGATTCGGTTCGAACGTAAACGTCGCCGGAACTCCATACTGGCAGCGGCTGACCTGATACGGCAGCGTGAGCCACGCGCCGGTGACTTGTTTGTTTTGGAGCAGTGTCAGTCCCGCGGCGGGCAGCAACACCGCGGCGGCGATCAACAGGCTGCGCGCGGGCGCAAACGAGAGAATGACGAGCAGCACCAAAATGGCGAACTCAAACGGCCGTGTCAGCAGTTGGAGCCCGAGGCCGATTCCCAAAAGAACGGCATCGCGGGTCCGGCGCGTTTGCTTCAGGCGCGGCAGTGCGCCGAAAACCAGGCAGCCCGCGATACCGGAAACCGCGCCGCCCCAATAAGTGTTCACCCATGGGCTGAGAGGGCCAAACTCGATAGCGGCAAGGACTCCGCCGAGCAGGGCCCATCGGGCGTCGGTCCAGGCCCGCAGCATCCAAAAAGTCAGCGCGGCGAGAAGCCCGTCGGACATCAGCACGCCCGCCCAGGGTACGCGAAAAAGGAGTTGCCCGAAGGCGAGCGCGAGCCCTTGTCCCAGCGGATAAATCGAGCTGCGGGACGGCTCCTGCAGCACGAACACGGCCTCGAAGAACCGGCGCATCGGATGCATCGGATTCGCCAGGCGAAAGTGCGCCAGCGTATCCCCCAGCAGCAGGTAGCTGAAATCGTCGGCCACGCGCGGCACAGGGACCGGATGATGGCCGAGCATGGCGAGCCGCAGCGCGATCGGCAGCGCCGCCAGTACGAGCATCGAGACCAGCGGCCGTTTCGCCAGCGCGTTCACAGCCCACAGGATTTGCAGCCGCAGGGCGAAAACACCGGCGATCACTCCAGCGAGGCCCAGCAAAACGTAATCAGCCGGGCTGAATCCGAAAGTACTCTGCGTCGGCACGACAAGCCGGAGGAGCGGCGTTGGAATCATCGGCGGTCTGGCTTCAAAGGTAACGCTTGCTGACGCGCGCGTCTCAAATCGGTTCCGAGGCGCGACCGTGAGGGAGCGTTTTCCGGTCGCGGTGATATCCTCAGGGCAAGGCCGTGCAAAAGACTCTCCGGAACGCGTGTTGGGCTGCCGCTGGCGTGCTCGCGTGTTTCGGCACGGTCTACGCCTTCCAGAAGCCTTTCCGCCAGTATCACGGTGTCGAGTATTATTCGTTCGAGACGCCGCCTGACTACGAGGAAAAGACCGAATTTCAGTTCGCGCGCCTGATGTTCCCCGGCGGCTGGAATGACGGCTATCGCGGGCGCTTCGATGGCGACTACCGTCTGGGCCTGTCGTTGTGGACACAGGATTATCCGCGCGCCGACCGGCACTTCTCGCAGGCGATAAGACGTCTGACGCGCATTCACGTGCGCTCCGTCGAGCAGCCGGTCAATCTTGATGAAGATGAAGAATTCGACCAGCCGTGGGTCTATGCCGTGCAGGTCGGCGAGTGGGGATTGACGCCGAAGCAAGGCAAAGAGCTGCGCGAATATCTGTTGCGCGGCGGCTTCTTCATGGCCGACGATTTTCATGGCAATGAGGAACGCAAGGTCTTCGAGGACTCAATGAAACTTGTTTTTCCGGAACGGCAGATTGTCGATATCCCGGATGACGATCCGGTCTTTCATCTGGTCTACGATCTTGCGGATCGCTTCCAGGTGCCCGGAGAAGCGCATCTGCGGGCGGGGTGCAAGAACTGCGAAGACGGCGGCCGTGGCGCCCACTGGCGCGCGATATACGACGACAAGGGACGGATCATGATCGCGATCTCCTACAACTCGGATCTGGGGGACGCGTGGGAGTATGCGGACGACCCCCGCTATCCGGAAAAAGTGACGTCGTTCGCGATCCGGATTGGGATCAACGACATCGTTTATTCGATGACGCATTAGGCCCGGTTCATTTTGACTGCGAACGGAACGGGCTCCCCGTTCGTAATCCATTCTGTGATGCGACTTCCAATCTGCCTGCTGCTCGCGCTGCCATTCGGTCTTTCCGCGCAGACCTCGGGAACGTGCGCCAGTCCATTCGAGGCGCCCGCGGCGTCAGGCCGCGAAATCGCCATGAATCTGCGCGCCGGCGATATCGAAATCGCGGGCACCGACGCCGCCGTTCTGCGGGTCTCGTGCACGGTCGATCGCGGCCGCAGCGATCAGGTCAGGATCAGTTTTGCGGCGAACCGGCTGACCATTCGCGGCGGCCCGCGCAATGACGTACACTTCCACATCGAAATCCCGCGCGCCACAAATCTGGTGGTGCGGGCTTCGGCCGGCGATATGACTCTCTCCGGAATTACAGGCGACAAAGACGTCGAGCTGAACGCGGGCGATCTCACGATCAATGTCGGCGATCCGGCTTCATACCGGCACGTCGAGGCATCCGTACTTGCCGGCGACGTGCGGGCTTCGGCATTCGGGATTGAAAAAGATGGACTCTTTCGCAGCTTTGACAAGACCTTTTCGGCCGGCCGCTATCGGCTTCGAGCCAAACTCTTAGCGGGCGATTTGACGCTCCGATAGGGATTTGGCGCGTCAATTGCTTCTGTAAGCGCAGGAGGCAACATGCTGCACTGGACTCTGGTTTTTCTCGTGATCGCGCTGATCGCAGGCTTGCTCGGCTTCATGGGCGTGGCGGGCGCGGCGGCCGGGATTGCGAAGATCCTGTTTTTCGTCTTTCTCATTCTCTGGCTGGTCAGTTTTATATCGCGACGCTCGGTGTGAGCACCGCGACTTTCATAAGCGCGGCGATCGGCCATTCGAACGCCGCGTTCCGGCTGTGGCAGGCGCGATAATGGACACACGATGCCTGCCACTGCGGTCTGTCCCGAATGCAACGGGACTGGATGGAAAATCGTCGAGCGCGACGAAGTTTCGGGCGCCGTAAAGTGTGGCTGCGTTGCCACCGACCGGGCGGAGCAGCTTGAATCAAAGGCGCAAATTCCGCCGCTTTACTCGAAAGCTTCCTTCGAGAATTTTCTTCTTCCGCGCGAAAACCCGGTGCAGTATGGTGAGCTGACTGAAGTTTTCCTTGCTGTGCGCGGCTACGCGCGCGACTTTCCTCTCACAAAGAAGCCTGGCTTGCTCCTCATGGGCGATCCTGGGTCAGGTAAAACTCACCTGGCCGTGGCGGCATTGCGCGCCATCATTGCCAAAGGATTCGAAGGGCTGTTCATCGATTATCAAAATCTTCTCGATCGCATCCGCTCGGGCTGGGATCCGGCATCCAATTCGAGCGACAAAGAGATGTATCGAACCGCCATGGAAACAGAAGTCCTGCTGCTGGACGACCTGGGGGCACGCCGGGTCATGGATTGGGCGGAGGATACCGTCACCTCCATCATCACTGCGCGCTGTAATCACCGAAAGGCTTTGATCGCGACGACGAACCTTTTCGACCCTGAGGCCTACACGGCTCACGAACGCAGGGAAGGGACGGGCAATTACAAAACGACGATTGAGGATCGCATCGGTCCACGCGCACGATCACGTCTGTTCGAGATGTGTCGCCCTGTCCGCGTGGCCGGTATCGACGATTTTCGACTTCGCAAGCAGGCCGAGAAGTGATTCGGGCGTCTGCCCTGCTTCTGCTGCTGCCTGCGGTATTGCCCGCGTGGACGGAATCCGTCGAGTTCCCCTGGAATGCTTATCCGAAGCCGTTGTGGGAACGCGAGCTTGTCTGGCTCAAAAACATCGGCATCACCCACGTAAGCCTCCCGCCCGCGAAAGACGCTCCTGGGCTGAACGATTTGCTCGCCATTATTCGCCGCCTCGACATCGAAGTCGATCTTGAAGGGCCGGTGCCCGACGAACTGCAGCCGCTGATGCGCGCGCATGGAGGGCCGCTTACCGATCCTCTGCCGGCCACCACGCCGCGGATCTCGATTCTGGCTCCCGGCGCGATAACACGGGCGCGCGAGCTTCTGGCATCGGGAGCGAGCGCAATCGTCTGGACCGACGTCGAAGAGACACTCGGCCCCGCCGGCTATCGGCCGGGCGCGGTGAATTTCGCGGGTGAGGAGAAAGCGGCTTCGACGTCACTGCGGCGGAACGCGCAGCTTTCGGCCTATTGGAATCGAACCTTTTCCTCGTTGCGGGAAGTTCCTGGCGCGGGCGTGACGGCCGCCTCCAGGCCGACCGGGCGGACGCCTTCGGTCCGGCAGTTTGCTGCCGACAATGGCGCGTCGGTGGTCTGTGTCGTCAATAAATGGCCGAACGTCTGGACAGGCGACCTCAAAGCTTTCTATCCCGCGGCAAAACACACCATCACCGTGCCGGGCGTGCGCGTGCCGCCGCAGAATGCTCTCTGGCTGCCGGTCAACGTGCCGCTCACCGACGGACCGTTGTGCAGGGATTGCAGCGCTTTCGCCAACACCGACCATGTTGTGTACGCAACCGCCGAGCTCACGTCGATGGAATACGAGAACGGCATTCTCGCGATGGAGTTCGCGGCCCCGTCCGAGGGCGATGTGGTTTTACAGCTTACGCGCGAGCCGTCCGGACCGCTTGTCGCCGGGGGCAGACCCGCGCAATTCGACTGGGACGATCAGACGAAGCGTGCGCGCCTGCACATTCCCGCGGGAACGGGCACGGCGAACCACGTGCGTATCGGGCTCGCGATCGAGCCTCCTGACGCGACGGCATTTTTCGACAGCGCCCGCGTGCTGATGATCGGAGAAACCAACCACCTGACAGCCGAGTTTTCCTCCGAAGCCGTCGCGCAGCGATCGCGGCTGCGTACTGCGCCGGCTATGGCGACGGAGCAGCAGCCAGGAAAAGAACCGCTGCATCTGACCTACAACGTGAAGGTGCCTGCGACCGCTGTGCATGGCGACCACGCGGACCTCGCGATCGAGGCGGATGGCATGCAGATGAGCCATGCACGTCCGCAATTGCTGCGGCCGGTCAGCCTGCGCTTTCCGGATGCGATCGATGTACACCTGACGGCTGCGTCCGCTTTGCCGCTTTTTCCCGCGACCATCCCGGTGAATCAACGCACCGGACGCGATCTTGCGATCAGCCTGCGGAATAATGCGCCCGAGATCCGGACGTTCGTTCTCGAGCCGAAAGCCGACGGACTCGACTTTTCTCCCGCGAAGCTGGAGGTGACAGTGGGGGTTTCAACTTCGCGCGACGTTTCGTTCCGGGTATTCGCGCGTGGAGCAGCGCCGGGGCTGTATGCGGGCGCGATTCAAATATCCGGCGCGGCGACGGCGAGCGAGCCGGTTCAGTTCGTGATTGTGCCCGTGTCGGGGGCCGTAGCTTATGCGACCTCCGGATTTTCATTCATCGAGAGCGCGAAGAGCAGGGCTTCGTTCATGCCCGGGCGGTGGCTGGAGTTTATCGGCAAGGATAACGGTCAAAACGAGCTCGCGAGTTCGGGAGTCGCTTTTCTGCCCGGCGCTGTCGAACCAAGGGGAGATGCACTGTTTTTCGCGGGTGAGCAGAAGACGATTCATCTCGAGAATCTGGAATCGCAGGTCCCCAAAGGGAAGCGGTGAGGTTAATTCTCGCTCGGCCTTTCAACGTGATCCACAACCAGGTATTCAACCGGCCCTCGCCCGGATTCCAGCCTCAGCCCCAATTGTTTTTCGACAGCCTCGCTGATAGCCGGCGCACTCGGATCTGCAGGCTCAACCTGTTGTCCCACGGCCGCAGGCTCCGGATCGCGCGACCAGCGCAAATGTACATCGAACGTCCCCGTGAGCCCGGTCTTGTCGATTACGGTTCGTCTGAGCGGCCCGGAGAGCGCCCACGCCAGGCTGCGATATGCGACGCCTGATGGATCGGACATCGTCACCCCTCTCCAATCCAAAGTCTGGACCAGGCCTTCGCTGCGCACGCTGTAACATTCATTGGGAAGATCCTTTTTGACGGGCACGCAACTTCCGGCCGGCATCTTCACACCGCCCTTTGCGATCGTCAGGAAATAGACCGGCTCTTCCTTCATTTCGCGGTGCTCCTTCAAGTGAAACCGATCGATGAGCAGAGTCTGAAGGGCGGAAAGTATTCGATTCTCGCCGCTCGCGTCGTCCGTTTTCGCGTCAATACTGTATCGTTCGGAGATTGTCCAGTCCGGAAGGTTGCCGGAGAGATTACTGGATTTGATTCGATACGCGGTCAGGATCAGCCATTGCAGGGCGAGATCGGTCCCTTTGAACCTTCCCGGCGTGATTTCGACGTTGCCGCCCGGTTCGGGATTCCTGCTCAGCTTGATCGATGCCACTTCAAATCGTGGCGGGGCATCCGCCGCCGGCTGCTTTCGCGTTTGGCCGTCGCCCGTGTTAACTGCGAGAGTAAGCGCAACGGCCATCACCGCGGAGAAAAGCAGACGTGAATATTGCAGATGCATTGAAAGTAACTCAATTCCCGATCGGTTCTTCTTCTATGTGATCGATTACAACGACCGGCAGCATACGCTTCCGTTGTTCGAGTTTCAGCCCAAGCTCTTTCACCATTGCGTCCTGAATCGAAATTCCGCCTGTCGGATCAGAGGCGCTGCCATCGCCTGCTTCCCGCTGCATGTTCCGCAGTACAAAAGTGGGAGTGAAACTCAACCGGAAGTCCCAGGAGCCTTTCAAGCCGGTCGCATCCTCCACCGGGTAAGAGAAATCGGAGGGATCGAATGGCTGAAGGCGCGACGCAAACTGCGCCAGGGTCGCGTTCTGGCAGACAAACAACGACGAGAGCAGGGGATTGGCATCGCGCGGATCGTTGTCGACAACTCTTCCTTTGCGACAAGCAGCGCGTTTCGAGGTGTCAGCCCTGGCTAACTTCGGCTTGACAGCGACCAGCGACGAGGCCGTTACGAGCCGGTTTTCGTAGTGCCACTTGATCCGGAACCTCTCGATCAAAAGATTTCTCAGCATCAGCAGGCCCTCGTCATCGATATAGCCCGAGCCGAGAACCGGCGGCGCGTTCGCAATGGCCGGCGCTTTCGCATTGATGTCGAATTTCGCGGATTGCGCCCAGTGAGGAAGCCCCGAAACTCTTTCCGGATGGCCCTCGTCGATATCCCACGCGATCGTGACGAGGTTTTGCAGAGGGACCGCGCGAACCTCCACGCCGCCGCCTCTGGTCTGCTGTATTAGTGCGCTTTCGCCGGGACGGCTCGGCTTCACGTCGGAGACCTCGAAGGCGACTTCGCGTTTCGGAAGCTTCTCCGCGGTGCCGGGCGGATCGGGAGCCGGTTGCTCATTCACACGGTCCACGACGAGAACGGGTTGCGGAGAATCCTTCAGCGTGAGAGTCAGGCCGAGGTCTTTTCGGACCGCGTCGAAAATCGTGACCCTTTCGGTTCCTGGCGGTAAGAGTCGCGCGCGGCCGTTCCACCTGAGATCCAGGTCCCAGGAGCCTTCAAGTTGGGTTCCGTCGACGACCGGTTCGACCAGGTAGTCTCCCGCGAGCGCGCGGAGCCGCTGAGCAAATACCGCCATGGTCACATTGCGGCAGGAATATACGTTGAAAGTCGAGCCGGCTGGCTGCGGGACATAGTTGCAACCGCCGTCCGCTTTCCCTTTTCCACCCAGGCTCTCCGATTTCTGAAAGTTTGGATTGTTCCTGCCCTGTGTAAGCACAAAGGCGGGCATGGGGCGCGTCTCCTGGTGGATTATGAGACCGAACCGGTCGGCGAGCAGGGATTGCAGCATCAGCCGAACCCTGGAAGGAGAGGTCGCCGCGGGTGCTTTTGCCGTTATATCGAACTGGTCGAATTCGAGCCAGTCCGGGCCGCCGAACACAATATCGGAATCGACATCCCGGGCGATTCGAATCATGTCCAGCATGGTGGCTTTCTTCAGTTCATAGCGCTCTCCACGCAGAACGCCGCCGGAAATATACGTGAACGGATTCATCGCGGCGGCGCTGCGCTGAACGGAAGCGACTTCGAAGCGCGGGTGTTCAGCGGCGCTTTGTGCGGAAACCGGGACGACAACGAGGCTCAGGACCGCAAGCCGCATGAGTTCAGGCAGCGCCACTGACGCGGTCATGCGCGCACCAGGCATCTGTTTCAGTGTTGGAAGCGCCCGATGGGCGGCGCTTGAGCTCTCCGGTGTTACAGCACTTCTTCCGACCAGCTCTCCAGAACCGATTTCACCTTGCCCGTGAACTGATCGCCCAACGCGCCATCGATCAGGCGATGATCGAACGTCAACGCAAGGAAGCATTGCGAGCGGATGGCGATGGCGTCATCCACCACCACGGGAACTTTCTCCACGGCCCCGACGCCGAGGATCGCGACCTGCGGCTGGTTGATCACAGGCGTCGCGAACACGCTGCCGAAGCTGCCGAAATTCGTGATCGAGAACGTCCCGGCCTGGATTTCATCCGGCTTGAGCTGGCGCGCGCGGGCGCGGGACGCCAAATCGACGATCGCGCGCTGCAAGCCAAGGACGTTCTTCTCGTCCGCATTTCGGATCACCGGAACAATCAGCCCGTTATCCAGGGCGACGGCAATTCCCAGATTGATTTCATTGTGATAGACGATGTTTGTCCCATCGATAGAGGCATTGACGATCGGATACGTGCGCAGCGCCTCGACTGCCGCCCTCGCAACGAACGGCAGGAACGTCAGCGACATCCCGTAGCGCGCGGCAAAATCTTCCTTGTGCTTCGCGCGCATTTTCGCGACGCGGGTCATGTCGACCCGATGCACCGTCGTCACGTGCGCGGAGACACGCTTCGACATCACCATGTGCTCGGCGATCTTGATCCGCATGTTGCTCATGGGCTCGATGCGCGATTTGGCCGTGGGTTGGGCCTGGCCGATCGGGACCGCCGGCGTGGCACTGGGTGTCACAGCGGGAGCCGGAGCCTGCACTGCCGGGCTGGCCGGCTGCTTGAGAAACGCGGCGAGATCGTCTTTGGTGATTCGTCCGCCGGCGCCGCTGCCTGAAACTTTCGAGAGGTCGATGTTGTTCTCGCGGGCCATCTTTCGCACCAGCGGCGACAACGGACCGGCGGGTTCAGGTGCGGCTTCCGGCGCGGGGGCAGGCGGCGGAGGAGGTTGTGGCGGAGCGGCGGCTGCCGGCGCAGGTGCGGGAGGCGGAGGAGGTGCAGCAGGAGCCGGCGCGGCCTCCGCGGGCTTAGCGGCAGCCGCCGCGCCATTCTCGCTGATCCGCGCGACCACGGCGTTCACCTGGACGGTCTGGCCTTCCTGCACCAGCAACTCTCCGAGCACACCGGCGGCAGGGGAGGGAATTTCCGTATCGACCTTATCCGTCGAAATCTCGAAAAGCGGCTCGTCGCGCTCGACCTTGTCGCCTGTCTTCTTCAGCCACTTCGTCAGCGTTCCTTCGACGATGCTCTCGCCCATCTGGGGCATTACGACGTCAGTCATGCGGTCAAAATCTCCATGGCAAGCGCCTCCGCCTGCATCTCAAAGTCGAAAATCCGCCCGAAGTGGCGCGTCAACGCATTCTTCACCGCTCCGATATCGGCCTCGACACCCAGCGCTTCCATCGACGTCACGGGCTTGGCGAGTCCGCAAGGCACGATGTATTGAAAATATCGAAGGTCGGTGGTCACATTCAAAGCCCAGCCGTGCGTGGAAACCCATCGGCTCAAATGAACGCCGATCGCAGCGATCTTAGCCTCCATACCCCCGGCCTCCGTACCCCCGGCCTTCGAACCTTGGGCGTCCGTCCAGACGCCGGTCATGCCCGCGAGGCGCCGGGCGGCGATACCGAAATCGGCAAGCGTATCGATCAACACCTGCTCGATGCCGCGCACGAACGCTCCGACATCGCGCTTCCACTCCCGCAAATCCATGATCGGATACGCGACGATCTGGCCCGGACCGTGATACGTCACATCGCCGCCGCGATCCGTCTCGTATAACTCGATGCCCGCGCGGCGAAGCGTTTCTCCGGGCGCCAGAACATTCTCCTCATGGCCGTTGCGCCCAATGGTCACCACGTGCGGATGCTCGACGAACAGCAGGTGATCGACACCGAATCCCTGCTTGCGCTCCGATGCGATCCTGGACTGGATCGCCAACGCTTCGCCGTAGCTCATGCGCCCGAGATCCCGCACCACGCAATTACGCATTTATCGCCAGGCCGTACACGTTGTTGAACGCCTCCCCGACCGCTTCGTAAATCGTCGGATGCGCGTGGATCGTATGCATCATCGTCTCGACCGTCGCTTCGGCTTCCATCGCGGCGACGGCCTCCGAAATCAGCTCGTACGCCTGCGGACCGATGATGTGAACACCCAGGATCTCGCCGTACTTTTCGTCCGCGACGACCTTGACGAAGCCGTCGTGCGAGCCCAGAATCGTCGCCTTGCTATTGGCCACGAAAGGAAACTTGCCGACCCTGACGTTATATCCGGCCGCCTTCGCCTGGGCTTCGGTGAGCCCGACACTGCCGATGCCCGGCTCGGTGTAAGTCGCGCCGGGAATACGGTTGCGATTGACCGGCGTGACCGGCTTGCCCGCGATTTTACCGACAGCCACCATTCCCTGCATCGTGGCCACGTGCGCCAACTGTGGCGTGCCCGCGACGACATCGCCGATGGCGTAGATGCCCGGTTCCGCGGTCTGCTGGAATTCGTTCACCTTGAGGAATCCGCGATCGACCACGGCCTTCGTGTTTTCAAGGCCGATGTTCGCTGTATTGGGCGCGCGTCCTATCGCGACAAGCAGCTTTTCGGCTTCGACATCTTCGACTTTGCCGTTCGCCAGCGTGACCTTCATCTTCACGCTGTGGCCCGTCTTCTGGACGTTGTCGCATTTCGCGCCGGTCTCGACGCGAATCTTCGCCTTTTTGAAGACGCGCTCCAGTTCCTTCGACACCTCTTCGTCCTCGACCGGCACGATGCGCGGCAGCATTTCGAAGAGGCTCACTTGCGTCCCGAACCGCTGGAACATCGACGCAAACTCCACGCCTACCGCGCCCGCGCCGATAATCATGAGCGACTTCGGCACGGCGGTCAGGTTCAGAATCTCGATGTTGGTCAGGATGAACTCAGCGTCCGGCTTGAGGCCAGGCAGCACGCGGGCTTCCGAGCCGGTGGCGATCAGGATGTTCTTGGTCTCGAGGGTCTGAGCGCCCTTCTCGGATTTCACCTCGACCTGCTGGAGGCCGTTTTTGGATGGCTTGATCGTCCCAAGCCCCGTTACAACTTCGACCTTGTTCTTCTTCATCAGAAACTCGACGCCTGTGGCGTGTTTCTGGACGATCCCGTTCTTGCGCTCGATTACCTTTGGGAAGTTGAGCGCCGGCTTCTCAATCGTGATGCCTTCGTCGGCGGAATGGTTGGCGAAGGTCCACAACTCGGCGGTGTGGAGGAGTGCCTTGGTAGGGATGCAGCCGACGTGGAGGCACGTGCCTCCGAGCTTCGTATCTTTCTCAATAATGGCGGTTTTGAGGCCGTACTGGCCCGCGCGCACCGCTGCCGAGTAGCCGCCGGGGCCGCTACCAATCACAATCAGGTCGTATGTCACGTAACTCCATTCTACACAGCACGTCTATTCTGAAAGCATCGTGTGAGTGCGCAGGAAACTCGCTACGATGGATTCAGTAATGCCGCGTATCTTTCTGTTTTTATTGATATTTGCCGCCGCGCTTCCGGCCCAGAACCGGCCGCCGAACGGGGGATTTCCCGCGCCTTCCAGCCCGGCCCAAACCCGCGACTTCCCTGTAGATTCGATCACCATTCAGGGCAATCGGATTCTTTCGTCTCCGGCGATTATCGCGGCTTCCGGACTGCGGCGCGGCGCGCCCGGCAACGGCACGGTTTTCGATGCGGCGCGCGACCGGCTGCTGGCCAGCGGCTACTTCGATAACATCGCCTACTCGTACAAGCCTGCTACCACCGGCGGCGGGTACGACATTACATTCGACGTACAGGAGGTCCGCGAGTTATATCCGATCCGTATCGAAGGACTGCCGGCTTCGGCCGACGAGATCGACGCCTTTCTGCGGACCAAAGACCCGCTCTTTATCGGACAAATGCCGGGCACTCAGCAGGTTCTGCAGCGGACCACCGCCGAGATCGAGCAGTACCTGACGTCAAAGGGTCACGCCGAGCAGGTAACCGGGAAGGTGGTCGCGACAGCGCCCGAGAAGTTCGAGATCCGGTTCACACCAATGCGAGGACTTCCCGCTGTTAACGCCGTTTCCTTCGAAGGCAGCAAGGTGATTTCCGCGATCGATCTGCACAACAAGATCTCCGAGGTGGCATACGGCCAGCCCTTCACGGACGAGGGCTTTCGAACGCTGCTGCAGAACCAAATCGTTCCGCTCTACGAAGCGAAGGGCTACATGAGGGTCACGTTCCCGAAGATCACCACGCAGCCTTCGACAGAAGTCACGGGGATTGACGTGAAGGTGACGGTCGACGAGGGCGGTGAATACAAACTGGCGCGGGTGGCCGTGTCTGGTAAGTCGCCGGAGGAAAGCGCGCGCATCCTCAAAACCGCGAAGCTGCCGAAGTTGACGGTGGCCAACTTTGAGGAGATCCGGCAGGCCGCGACGCGCGTGCAGGATTCGATGCAGCACAGCGGCTATCTCGACGCGCGCGTGAAGACGGATAAACAGGTCGACGACGAGAAAAAGACGGTGGCCTTTTTCCTTGTGGTCGAGACTGGTCCGATGTATACGTTCGGTAAGCTGAGCGTCAATGGGCTCGGGCTCGACGGCGAGGCCGCCATCCGGAAGTTGTGGAGCGTCAGGACCGGCGATTCGTTTCCCTCGGGTTACGGCGATTACTTCCTGGGCAAGGTGAAAGAGGAGGGATTGTTCGACAATCTCGGGGGCACGAGCGCGAAGTCGGACATTAATCCCGACACGCACGTCGTCGACGTGACGCTCGATTTCAAGGGTACGCCACCAAAACCGCGCGCGCCGAAACGGGGCCCGCTGTAACTCCGATGCGTCGCAACCCGGCATTTCCGCGGGACATGTAACGCGGATGATCGCTTTTGCCGTCTGCGATAGTGGTCGATTCCAGAATGGCAGGGTCGAAAAAGCCGCCGGGCGCCGAAAAATCGGAAAGTCTGAAGGCAATTCATCATCGCGTACGCAACAACCTTCAGATCATTTCGAGCCTGCTGGGTCTTGAGTCGAGACGCGTCGACGATGCGCGGGCGCGCGAAGCCTTTCTCGAGATGAGGAATCGCGTCCATTCGATCGCCACGATTCACGACGTGCTGGAACAATCGCCATCCGCCACGCTGGTGGACCTTCTCACCTGCGCCCGCCAGATGCTTCCCGACATCCTCAAATTCAGCGGTGCGGCAGGCAAAATCGTGCCGGACGTATCGGGTGAAAACATCACCCTGGAGTTTGACCGGGCGGCGCCGTGGGGACTGCTGTTGAACGAGCTGGTTTCGGGTGTCTGCAAACGCGCGCGGTCCGCTGCCGCGACAGTCAGGCTGTCGGTGTCTCTAAGCCGCGACGCAGAAAGGATCGTGATGACGGTGGCCGACACAGCGCCGGAATTGCCCGAGGATTTCGAAGGGCTGGCGACGCAGCCGATGGGTCTGGTGAAGAGCCTCGCCCTCCAATTACGCGCGGAACTGAAGGTGGCGGCAGGGCGGGTAACCGTGACGATCCCCGATGGCGCAGACTGATCAGCGCTATAAAGACCGGCACCCCAGCGATAGAATGACTGCCGGAGGTTTCTCCGGATGAAGCTTTGGCAGGTGCTCGTTCCCGCGTTCGGCGCGGTGGTTTTCGTCTATGCGCAGGCTCCGCGAGGCGCGCCTCAGCCGCCCCCGCCGCCCAGCGTCCCGACGCTGGGTTCGATGGAGAAGATCAAGGTCCACGGGAAGTCGCTCGAAGGCAATCTCGAAGGCGACTCGGCCGATCGCGACGTTTTCATCTACCTTCCGCCGAGCTACAAAAAACAGAGCGACCGGCGGTATCCAGTGGTCTACTTCCTGCATGGTTATGGGATCGGCGCCGAGCGCTACTGGAACACCATGAAAGTGCCGGAAGCCGCGGATAAGGAAATGTCCGGCGGCGGCGCGCGCGAGATGATTCTGGTGCATCCGGACGCGTTCACGATCTACAACGGCAGCATGTATTCGAGCTCGCCGACGACAGGCGACTGGGAGACCTTCATCGCGCACGACCTCGTGGCATATGTCGACAGCCATTACCGCACAGTCCCCGACCGCATGAGCCGCGGTCTGGCGGGCCACTCGATGGGCGGCTATGGAACGATGCGCATCGGGATGAAGAATCCCGACGTGTTCTCGAGCCTGTATGCGATGAGTTCCTGCTGCCTGACGGCGAGCCTGAATCCGGGCGGTCGCGGCGGCGCGCAGGCCGAAGCGCTGAAGAGTCCGGAAGATGTGAAGAGCGGAAACAACCGGGGTATCATGACGCTGCTGGCGGAAGCGGCGGCCTGGTCGCCCGATCCGAAGAATCCCCCGTTCTTTTTCGATCTGCCGACGAAAGACGGCCAACCGCAGGCCGAGACGGTGGCGCGCTGGGCGGCGAACGCTCCGCTGGCGATGATCGACCAGTACATGACGAACCTGCGAAAGATGCACGCCATCGGGCTTGAGGTCGGCCTGCAGGATACGCTGGCCGCCAGCAACGCGACTCTCGACTCGACGCTTACGCGCTTCGACATTCCGCATACGTATGAGACCTACGAAGGGAATCACACGAACAGGATTCCGGAGCGGTTCGACATGAATCTGCTGCCGTTCTTTTCGAAGAATCTGAAATTCCCGGCGGGCAAATAGAAGCAAAACAGGACCAACTGCTTCAGACCTGTCAATGAGCTGCACAAGTTGACGTAGAGAGGAAGAGGTCTGCCGCGGCCGCATCGCCAGCGGTCGACGCCCGACAGTCTCTACAGGAGTTCCAATGGTTCTTTACCTCGAAGACCTCGAAGCCGGCGTGCGCTTCCGCTCCGGCGACTATCAGATGACTGAAGAGCGAATCCGCGAATTCGCCAAAACGTACGACCCGCAGCCTTTTCATCTCGACCGCGATGCCGCGAGCCAGAGCGTCTTCGGCCGTCTGGTTGCCAGCGGCTGGCATACGGCCGCCGTCACCATGCGGATGCTTGTCACCGGCGGGCTTCCGTTTGCCAACGGCATTGTGGGC
>DASZLP010000024.1:0-7958 GCA_035552355.1 Bryobacteraceae bacterium
GGCGTAAGTCGGATGCGCATTCGCGTTCAACTCGCCGGGAAATCCGAACGACCATTTCAATTTCAGGCGCGGGACCTGGGCTGCCGTGAGGCCGGCCATCGCCGCGGCCTGAAAGCGCGTATTGGAAGTGTTGACGCCCCAGCCAGTCCATGCCGGTCCTGCCGCGGGATTAAAATCACTCTTCGCGCCCGGCGAGCACATTGCATGAGGCGACGGCTCGGTATTGAGAGCGCTTCCGAATGTTTTGCCGGTGACGAATTCGGCAATCGCGCGGCGTCCTTCGGCGGGCCAGCGCATGCCCATCGTGACCATCGGCCCGGTCTCCATCGCCGCCAGCACGCGCTCGGGCGACATCAGGCGGAGCGCATCGCGTTGCGGCGCCCGGCCGACACCCGCGTCATGGCATTGCGCGCAACTGGCCTTGTACATGGACTCGCCGGTTCCGGTCTGTCCGAAAAGCAGGGCGGGCAGGAAGAGGGCGCAGAGCAAACAAGCGCGAAAGAAGACGTTCATCTCGGGCGGAGTATATCACGCAGGAAAAAGACCGCATTTTTGAAAAATCGCCAGCGCCTGGATGTGACGGACACTGGAGAGGAGATGCAACGATACGATAAAAAACACTATGAACTTTCTGATTGAGATTGACCAGATACGATCTATACGAGCCGGCTACGACGCGCCGCATTCCACGCGTGTTATCGATATCGACGCGTCGAAAATCCCCGATGCGATCCGTGAGGTTTTAATGGAAAATTACAACCTCGTACAGAAAAAAGCCTTGATTGGCGACAAGCCGGTCAAGATCATTTTGCCCCTGACGGAGGAAAAAGTTCTCGATGCGATGAAACAGATGTATGCTGAGCGGCTTGAGCAACTCAAGACTGATCCCGGTGGCGCTGGTTGATGTCGGATCCTGAGCGGCGGCGCCGCGGGACGACGCGTGACGCCGTGGACAAAAACCGTCCATGAGAGTCCTCTGCATCCTGACCACAATCCTCGGCCACAAGACCGCGTGCGAGAGACTGACCGGCGCTCTCGATCGATTGAAAGACGTTGATCCCATATACGTTTTTGTCACCCGGGATGACTATCTCCGCTATCGCGCCCCGCGCTGGGCGAGGCTCAGCGATCCATGGGAAGCACAGTTCGTCGCCCGCCGCAAAGCAGAGCCGTTCCTCAAACAGCCTTTCGACGCCCTGCTCGTCAACTGCTGGGAACTCGCCGTGGCGTTTCGGGACGTCGCCGCGCGCGTGCCATCCGCAGTAGTGATGGATGCGGTCCCGGCCACTATTCGCGCGCAGCTCCGGCAGCAGGGAATTTCCGGATTCAAGCGCTCGCTCGCCGACTGGGCACACCACAGGGCTTTCTCCCGGGCCGCGAAACACCTGGCGGTTTTCTTTCCCAAAAGTTCTGTCTGCTCTGCGTCGCTCCAGCAGGATTACGGTGTCGCCGCCGATCGCTGCTTCGTGACGCTGGCCCCGCAGCACCTGGACGTGTGGAAGCCGTGTCCGCAACGTCCATCCGCTCCTCCGGTGCGGCTGTTGTTCGTCGGTAACGACTTCGCGCGCAAGGGCGGCGAGCTTCTGCTGCGGCTTTACAGTGAGCGCTTGTCGGATAAATGCACGCTGACGATCGCGTCCAACGATCCCGCGCTCACGGCAAGAGCATTGCCCGCCGGCGTGGAACTGCTGCGGGATCACACGCGCGATCAATTGCTGCCGGTGTTTCAGCGCAGCCATCTCTTCGTTTTTCCGACACAGCAGGATTACACTCCCGAAGTCGTGGCCGAGGCCCTTGCGGCGGGAGTGCCCTGCGTGACCGGCGAAGTCGATGGCACGCGCGACCTGATTCGCGACGGTGAGAATGGATTCGTCATGCCGCGCGCTGCCGGCTTCGCCCAGTGGGCGGAGCGGTTGAGCGGCCTGGTCGCGGACCCGGAGCAACTGCGGCACATGTCGCAAGTCGCGCGGCGCTTCGCCGAGGAGAAGCTGGATTTCGAAAAGTTTGAAACCATGCTCGGCAGCGCGCTGGACCGCCTCAGGCCACGGTAGCGGCTTCTTCAGGCCTCTTCCGGAAGCTCGCAAAAAAGCGCACGAACCTCATGACGCGATCCCGATAGAAACCCCAGAGCGTGACGCCATATGCGAGGCCGCCAATCGTGACCTCGGATAACAGACCCTTCCAGCCGTGCGTTTGCACGCGCGACCGGAACAGCAGGATGGTCACCAGCATCACGGCGCTTCCGACGATGGCGGGCAGCAGAGCGTTCAGGTATTCCAACACGCCGCAATGAATGCTCCGGCAGACCTTGATGAAAAGCGGGAGCGTGTTGATCGGCGCCATGATCAACCACGCCGCGGCGACGGCCCCCACTCCCCATCTCGAAGCAACGTAGAACGCGACCGGCATCACCGCGAAAGTGATCAGCGACATCGTCATCCCGAACCGCGTGAGCCTCAGCGTATTCAGCAATTGCCCCACCAGATAGCTCAGCGTCCGTATCGGGACGAAAATCGCGAGCCAGCGCAGGGGCGCGATGGCGCCGTCCCATTTCGATTTCAGCAGCAGGTTCACCGTCTCCGGCGCGACAATCGCGAGACCGATCAGCAGCGGAAATACCGACATCGCCAGCGTCTCGCTGAAGATCAGAAAATAGCGCAACATCAGCTCCCGATCGTGCTGCACGCGGGAAAAAAGCGGTCCGGTCACGCGCATGATGAGAGCGCCAACTTTGTCCGCGGGCGTGCTGGCGAGATTTGAAGCGAGCCGGTAAGCTCCCACCGGAACCGGACCCATCGTCCTTCCGATGATCAGGGTGTCGGAGAGAGCGTTGATGGCCCACACGACTCGCTGCACCGCCGTCTCCATGCCGTACCGCAAAGGGCCCGCAACTTCCCGGAAGCGCGGCCACTTATAACCCACGGGCCGCCAATAGACCGCCAGCGAGATATTCCCGGCGCGCCCAATCAGGTTTCCGGCGATCAGCGACCAATAGCCCATCCCCGCATACGCACAGGCGACCGAGACCACGGCCGTCAGCAGAGCCTGCACCGACTCGGTGATCGAGAGGCGGCGATAATCCATATCGCGCTGAATGAGTCCGAGGGGTATGGCTTCGAGCGAAGTGAGAATGAACGAGAGACTGCTGACAATCACCAGCACATGGAGCGCCGGCGCGCGGAAGAAAGCGGCGATCAGAGGCGCGAGAGCGACGGAAAGACAGAAAGCCAGAGCGCCCGACATCGCCGCCAGCGTATTCAGTTGCGCGGTGATAGAGGCATCGAGCTCGCGCATCTGCAGCACCGCCATCCCGATGCCGAACTCCGCCATCACGTTGGTGATGATGAAGTAGAAACCTGCCAGTTCGACCAGACCGTAATCGGAAGGCGAAAGCAATCGCGCCGTGATCAGAACGGACGGCCACGAGACCGCCTGGGAAATCCACTTCGCGCCCGCGGTCCACGCAAAGCCTCCCACGAGAGCGCGGTCCAGCTTCTTATGTTCGATCCTGTCGTGGACAGAGGCCGGCTCAGGCGTGCTCATATTGCGGGGAAAGGGTCGGGTGCTGCCGGACGCATGCTGGAAGGATGGTGAATCTCTTATGGTAGCCGACGCGCCCGTTGTTATAATCGCTCGTGCTCACATTGAGGCCTGCCACGTGGGCCGATGGCGATGCCATCCTTCGCCTCAACGAACGCAACGGCGTGGACCTCCTGAGCGCTTCCGAGCGGCAGGAGCGCTGGTCGACTTATCCGTTTGAGGATCGCTTCGGGGACATCCCCATCGGCTGGGTCCTTGAAACCGAAAGCGGCCAGATTGTGGGCGCCGTCGACAATGTGCACCTGCTTTATGAAATCGATGGGCGGCCGATCCGTGCCGCGGCGGCGGCCAATTGGGCCGTGGACACCGAATACCGCGCGGATTCGCTCCGGCTGATGACCACTTTCTTCCGGCAGAAAGAGGTCGATCTGTGCCTCGGTGTGAGCGCCAGTCCGGTAGCTTCTAAAATTTTCACCGCGATGAAGATTGCTCGCCTGCCGATTCCGGACTATGGGTCGCCCTGCTTCTGGCCGATGCGCCGGCGCGCATTTGCCCGAGCCGCGCTGGCGCGGCGAAAGATGCCCGCGGCCGGTCTGCTCGCTGTCCCTGCCGGCGTGGCTCTGCTCGCGAAGGATATCTGGTCAGGCAGCGGACGCGGACGCACGCGCTTCAAACTCCGCCGCATGGAGAATTTCGATCCGCGCTTCGATGGGCTGCTGACCAAAATTCGCACCGGACCCGGCCGGCTCCGCGCCGTTCGCGATTGCCGCGTGCTCGACTGGCGTTTTGGAAAACAGTTGAGGGCGCGTCGCGCAACGATCGTCGCATGCGAGAACGGCGGCACGCTTGCGGGCTATGCTGTCCTGCTGCGCCGCGAAGGGGAAGGCGCCGAATTGAACCTGTACGACGTCGCGGATCTCCAGGCCTATGGCGACAACCCGGAAATCGTTCGCGACCTTCTGCTTGGCGCTATCCGGCTCGCGCGGGAGGATGGAGTGGATGCCGTGAAGTACATGACGGGCACGCCGGACAGGCGCGCGGTTGTCATGGCGCTCCGGCCGTACACGTACCAGTTGCCGTTCTGGCAGCAGTATTACCGCGCGCCCGAGCCTGATCTTGCTTCGGCGCTCGAGAAGCCGGATGCCTGGGATTTTTCGCTCTTCGACACGTTCTAGCCAGCGTTGTCATGATAAGCGCCGGGACGATTCCCGGCGCGGCGGACAAAATTGTCCGCGCCACAGCCAGCACTTACATACTGTCAGGTATACATCGTGGCGCGGGCACTGTTGCCAGGCGCTGCCGCCCGCCGCGTCGGCATTCTTGCCGGCGCTTGTTCTCGTCGATGCTGCAATTTCAGCACTAGCCAGCTTTTGCACATGCTAGAGTCGGAATCACAGTTTGATGTTCGCGAAAATCCTCTCGACGGGCTGTTACCTGCCCGCGCGCGTCGTCGCTAACGAGGATCTCACCCAGTTTCCCCGCCCCAGCATTCCATTGATCGCCGCCAAGACCGGCGTCGAAGCCCGCCGGCACGCCGAAGAGAGCGAGACAACTTCCGATCTCGCCCTGCACGCCGCCAAAGCATGCGTTGAGAAAAGCGGCATTGACGCCGCCGAAATTGATGGCATCATCCTCTCCACTTCGACGCCCGATCGTCTGCAGCCGCCCACCGCGACTCGTGTCCAACATCTCCTCGGCGCCACGCGCGCCTTCGCTCTCGATATCAACGCAGTATGCAGCGGCGGAATCTACGGACTGCATCTCGCCGACAGCCTGATCCGGTCCGGCCGGCATCAAAAGATTCTGGTGATCGGGGCGGAAATCTACTCGCGTTTTCTGAACCCGCGCGATTTCTCGACGTACCCCTATTTCGGCGACGGCGCCGGCGCGCTGTTGCTCGGCGCCGCCGATGAGCCCGGTGTTCTCTACACTGACGCGGGCGCCGACGGCGCCGGCTCCGAGCTGATCCGTGTGCCTGCGGGCGGCACGCGCCTGCCGTGGGCCAGCATGCAGAATCCCGACGATCGCTTCTTCAAAATGAGCGGCAGGGCCGTCTACGAATTCGCCGTCACAAAGGGATCCGAGATCACTCTGGCCGCTCTGGAAAAATGCAGTCTGAAGCCGGCGGAAATTCGCCGCTTCATTTCGCATCAGGCCAATATCAACATCGTCAACGAACTTGCCGCGCGCATCGGCGTCCCCGAGGACGCGTTCTTCGCGAATCTTCAGAAGTATGGCAACACGGCCTCCGCATCCGTATTCATCGCTCTCGATGAGTTGATTGCTTCCGGCGGCATCGCGCGCGGCGACCTCGCTGCCCTTGTCGCGTTTGGCGGCGGACTCGCCTGGGGCACGAGCATAATACGGTATTGAACCTATGACGAAACTGCAGTCCGTATTGACCGAAGTCTGTGAGCTGGATGGAACGCCGGTGGCAGCCAACGCGCCGTTTGGCGAAATCAAGGGATGGGATTCGATGCGCGCCGTTACATTCCAGGTAGAGCTCGAACGGCTCTTCGGCGTCGACCTGTCGGACACGATGATCCCGGCGAACTGGACGCTCGACGAACTGGCCGGCGTGCTCCAGCAGAAAGGCGTCACCTCCGAGCGGTTGTCCTAGGGCGCCTGATGACTCTTTCCGAAGCCCTGAGCCGGATCGAGGAGGCGCGGGACAAGCCCCGCACACGCCGCCTGTTCCTCGTCTGCGGATTCGAGCCGCTGCACCTGCGCACCTTTCTGTCGGCACATCTGGCGCAACGGTTCGACGGCGAATCGGCGGAAATCAAAACCGGCCTCTACGGAGATCTGGAAGGAACGCTCGCGTCGGCCGCCGCGTCAGATGCTGGCGCCGCCGCCCTGGTGCTCGAGTGGAGTAACCTCGACCCCCGTTTGGGCCTTCGCAGCGCGGGAGGATGGCACGTCTCGGTGCAGGGCGATATCCTGGCCACGTGCCGGGACCGGTTCGCACGCATCCTCGACAAACTACGCGCGGTGGCGGCGCATATGCCTGTTGCCGTGGTGCCGCCGACACTTTCCATTCCGTTTCTTGGACACTCCGCCGGCTGGCAAATCGGCGTCAATGAACTGGAAATGGAAAAGCTTCTGATTACTTTTCTCGCGGACGCCGCTCGCATCGAGCGCGTCTCCATTCTGAATCCGGCAAGACTCGCGGCACTCAGCCCGGCGGCAAAGCGCCTGAACGCCGCCGGTGAGCTCAGCACCGGTTTCCCCTACACGCTCGAACATGCGTCGATTGTCGCCGGTGAAATCGTCCAGACCCTGTTCCCGCCCGGACCCATGAAAGGGCTGATCACCGATCTCGATGGAACCTTCTGGTCGGGAATTGTCGGCGAGCTTGGCGCGGCGGGCGTGAGCTGGAACATGGCGGATCATACGCAGGTTCACGGCCTCTATCAGCAGCTCCTGCGCCATTTTTCCGAGATGGGTGTTTTGCTGGCCGTCGCCTCGAAGAACGAGCTTTCTCTTGCGGAAGAGACGATGCGGCGCGCCGACCTGTACATCCCGGCCGGTTGTTTTTTTCCGATGTGCGCCGACTGGGGCGCGAAGTCCCGCCACGTCGCGGAGATCCTTCGGGTCTGGAATATCGGCGCCGATTCGGTGGTCTTCGTGGACGACAGCCCGATGGAACTGGAAGAAGTGAAGACGGTCTTTCCTTCAATGACCTGCCTCCAGTTTTCGAAACAACCGGCGGCGGCGCTTTCGTTGTTCGTCCAGCTGCGCGATCTCTTCGGCAAGCCCGTCCTGCAACAGGAAGATGCGCTGCGGCAGGCGAGCCTCAAGGCGTTCCATGAATCCGCGCCGGCGGGCGACAGCGTCGACTTCGTGCGCGGACTCAACGGTACTGTCACTTTCGATGTGATCGAAGGCTCGGCCAGCCCGCGATTGCTCGAGCTCGTGAACAAGACCAATCAGTTCAATCTGAACGGCGCCCGCATTTCCGAAGCCCAATGGCTGCGCCATCTGGAGGATGAGTCGGGATTCGTCGTGAGCGTCTCTTATCAGGACAAGTTCGGCCCGTTGGGTGTGATCGCCGTGGTAGCGGGCAAGCGCCTCGCGGACTGTATCGATGTCTCAACGTGGGTGATGAGCTGCCGCGCATTTTCGCGCCACATCGAATTCCACACGCTGGAATATCTGTTCGAATCGATGGGCGCGGCGAAGATCACCTTCGCGTTTTGTGCGACGGAACGGAACCAGCCGCTGCAGCAACTTTTCGAAAATGCTGGAATCGCCGGTCAGCCGGGCACATTGACTCTCACGCGCGAGCAATTCGCCGCCGCCGGCCACATCTTCCCGCATCAGGTTGCCGGCTAGCTGCCCCGCTCCAGATACTCAAGCAGCAGCGCATCCACAGTACGCATCCACGCGATCCGCCGCCCTCCGAATGCAACCGCGGG
>DASZLP010000025.1:0-17790 GCA_035552355.1 Bryobacteraceae bacterium
GGAAGCCCATGCGGGTTCCTCCGGCATCGTACACAGGTGGTTCGGCAGAGTGCTCAGGCCACTTTACGAACAGGCGGCCGCAGCGGGCCCCGCCTGAGCTTCGACAGCGGCATCTCGATAATCTTTTTCGACTCCTCCGCCGGATCCGCGGCCGATTCCGTCCGAACAGTGCGCCCGACGAACGACCCGAAATACTCGTCCAGCGGGAAGAGCGGATACGGCGTCAATTCACGGAACGCGCGCCCGAGCTTCTGTTGTATCCGGTAAATGGAATGGAAAAACAGGCCTTTGTCCATGTTGAGACGGCGGCAGCAGAGTCTCCAGTCTGCACCCAGCAGAAAATGAAAGCGAAATATCTGATATTCGAACTCGTCCAGATTTCGCTTGCTGACCAGGCAAAAATCAGCCACGTATTCTTCGTTCTTGCGGCCCCAAACAGGCCGCCGTTCCCGTCCGCCAATGAGCTCGATTCGCGCCTGGCTCATATGCTTCTCCTTGCGCACGCATGACCGGAAGCGCGAGAAGCAGCTCCGGAATATCTCTCTCAAAACGCAGTTGCAAGGCGTATCATCCAGCTTTCTGTTGGTGTGTCTGGCGCGCAATCCAAATCCCTGACAATGCGCGCAGGATTCTTTCGCTATCGCGATAGTCTCCGAACGATTCCAGTCAAAAGTCACGAATGTTCCTTCCAGTACAGAACGAAATTCCACAGAACTACTGAGTAGAAATTTCTCTCATTTTTCTGATTAGGCCAGGGGTTTTCCGAGGATACTAGTGTGATTTTTGGCACAACTTATAATAAACATAGACCTTTGGCAGCGTTAACTAAAGCACCTCAAAGATGAATATGAACGATATGATATTTGACCTATTTCTGAAAGAAATATAACCGTGTACTTCGAAACTCTGCAGCGGAAATTAATTGAGATCGCCCGCGAGCGAGTGCACTCAGGCGGGCTCACTGAACGAGGCCTGGCGCGCTTCTGCGGCGTGTCTCAGTCGCATATGCACAATGTTTTGAAAGAGATACGCTCGCTTTCGAACGCCTCAGCGGACCGCCTGATGACCGCCCTTGACATGGAAATTCCCGAGCTTCTTTCGCGTATTTCCCCCCGGAATAATACGGATATCTGCCTGGTGCCGGCCATCCACGGCCGGATAGGCCCCGGCGCGGATGGAGACCTCGGATCAATCCGCGGCTATGTTCCACTCCCCTCGTCCGTTGTAAAGGGCGTCGCCGATCCCGTGGCTGGGTGGCTGGGGTCGGACCTCGTCCTGCCCCGGGAACTTGCGGCGCGCGACCTGGTCCTGCTCGATCAAAGCCCCTTGGCGCGGGCCGCGCCGGCCGCCGGCCTTTTGTGGGTTGTCTCGGAAGGCACGGGCTTGCGTGTGCGCTATCTCGCTTTGGAAAAGGACCGCCTGCGGATCGGCAACGCCCTCACCCGGGAAGACCCGGCGCGCTGGCAATCGATTCCGCTGCAGGGAAGGAATATTCTGAAGATAGTGAGGGCGCGCATTGTTTGGATGGGCCGAGAAATTGAAAAGGCGCCGGCCGGACCGGCTGACGCGGCTGGCCAGGGCGATTGAGGCGATTGCCGAGTCCGACCGGAAACTGATCGACGAGAGCACCCGCGTGGACGAGTTGCGCGCGCGTGGTGCGCTCGATCTGCATCGCATCTGCACCGGCTTCGTCGACCGCGTGAACGCGAAACTCTCCGAGCCGGCGATTCTGCTTGACCCGGCAGTCTTTGAAGAGGCGAACTACAACGATGGGGGGCTGAATCTCTTTCAGATCAATCTGCGCGGGCGCATCCTCCAGATCGAATTCGGGCCCACCGACGGGCTTTATGAGGACGATGATTTCCGCAAGCCCTACGTACTGCGCGGCGCGGTGCGCTCATTCAATCAGGATCTGCTGGACCACGGCAGCATTGGGGAGCAAATGATCTTCTATTGTCCCGCGGAAAACGGCGCTCGCTGGCATTTCTTCGAGGGCCGGACCTACCGGAGCGGTCTCGTCGCGGAGCACTATCTGGTCACGGAACTGGAGCGCTTGCTCTAACGGGTATCGAAGAATCTCACAGCAAACCTTCGTCCGCTTACGTCTTCGACGAACTATTTCACCCGGTGCAGCACAATCGGCTGCTGTGGACCGCGTCCAACGCCGCGCCCGCGCCCCGCGCCCGCCGGAGGAGGCCCTCCTGCCGCGGCTCCATCGGCCGGCGGCAGCGTGGCCGGCGGTGTGGCGCCGCCAGGCGCCGTGGCAATCGCGCCACCAGGCGACGTGGCAATCGCGGCGCGTGCTCCGCCTCCTCCGGCGCCGCCCCTGCCCGCGAACGTGCGGGATACCAGGGTCAGCGTGTTGTCGTCCGCCATCTCTAGATTCCACGTGACACCACGCGGTTGCGTTACCCATGTCACCGTCTTGCCGCTGATCGTGCCCGACTCGATATTCAGGACCGGTGGATTTCCGATTTCCGTTACCGTGCCGTTCACCTTACCGGAGGCGTCGGCCTGCAGGTCCATGATGATGGCTTGGCCGCCGCCTGCGCCACGTCCGCCGCGTCCCTCAGTCTGGGCGGGGGCGTTCTTCTGCGCCTCCAGAGCAGCGGGCACGTTGTCGGTCTGCCATTTTCCGGTTAGTCCGGTCTGGCCGAAAGCCGTAACCGCCACTGCGAATCCGAGAACGGCGGCGGAAAGCCTGAACTTCATGCGGGACTCCTTTGAGCGTGCGGGAAATTCGCTCGTTCAGTAATATCACACCCGGAAGGGAACGCTTACTGGCGTGCGCGGCTCGGTAAAATTCAATATCTTACCGAGAGCGATTATCACCACGAGCTGTTACGGTGTCACGCTGATCGTGACATTTATCTGGCTCGGAATGAATCCGACCGACACCACTACGGGCACCGACACGGGGCCTGCGGCAAGAGTTTGGATCAAGCCCGCCGGAATCTGCAGATTGACCTGCATCAATCCCGCGACATTCCCGGGCGCGCCGCCAGCGTAGGTCACGCTCACTGGCTGACCCGCGATGGTCGCTGTGACCGGAAGCAGCGGTTGCGGCAGCGGTTGTACCGCCGCCTTTCCATCCACGCCCGCCGGGTTCGTCTGGCCCTCGCCCGTCATGTAGACCGAAATGAAGCTGCCCAGTTTGGCGGGAGCGTCCGAACTGTTGATGGTTCCATTCAGAGTTACCGCCGCCGCCTGCCCGAAGCCTGCCGCGTTGGAGGTGAAAATCCCCGGGGCCGACCCGGCAACCGGAACCGCCGATGCCGTGAACGACTGGTCCTGATAGCTGACAGTCACATCCGCCGCGCCGCCGATCGTTACGTTATACGGCACAATCGCCGCAACCTGCGTCGCCGACGTGTAAAGGACGACGCCGTTAGTCCCGCCGAACGAAACCGTTGTTCCCGCCAGTATCGTGCCATAGCTGCCGTCGCTCGCCGGCTTCGCGCTGACGAGGGTCGCAGGACCCAGCCCCGACCCGTAAATCGTTACGATCTCACCGGGCGCAATCGCTCCGCCCTCGCTGCTGGCCGCATTCACCACGCTGATCGACGAGGCAACCGGCGTCAGCAGCCGGATAATCTGGTTCCCGCTGTCGGAGACATATACGTTCCCGGACCCATCGATCGCAATCCCATACGGCTGGTTCAGCTGGGCATTCGTGCCCGGACCTCCGTCGCCGGAGTAACCCTGCTGGCCGGTTCCCGCGATCGTGAAGCGCGTGCCGCCGGCAAGAATCTTCTGCACCGTATTCGTGAGCGGATCGGGGTAATAAATGCTGCCCGCCGAATCCACCGCCAGCGAGTTTGCCGTCACGTTCGAAACGACTGTCTGGATATTCCCATCCGTCGTGACCTTACGGATATCGGTGTTCCCGACGTCGGCGATGTAGATGTTGCCGGCGCCGTCGATTGCCAGCGAGTAAGGCGCGGCAAGTTGAGCTTTCGCGGCGGGTCCGCCATCGCCTGTGAAACCCCAGTTGCCCGTTCCGGCGAAAGTCGAAATATTGCCCTTCGAATCGATCTTGCGAACCGTCGAGTTCCCGTAGTCCGCAACGTAGATATTGCCGCTCGAATCCACCACAACGCCTGAGGGCAGCGTGAACGACGCGCTGGTGGCGGGGCCGCCGTCGCCCGTGTACCCAAAATTTCCGTTGCCCGCGATGGTGAAGATTTTGCCATCGGGCGTCACCTCGCGAATGCGCCCATTGTGCGTGTCGGCGAGATAAACATTCAGGTTGGAATCCACGGCGATCGCATGGATATCGGAAATGAACGCCTGAATGGCGGGGTCTCCGTCGCCCTGAAAACCGAACGTGCCGATGCCCGCGATGGTATTGATAGTGCCGCCGGAAACCTCGCGGACCACGTTGGTGTAGTAGTCCGCGATGTAGTAATTTCCCTTCGAATCGACCGCCACGCGAAAAGGAAAGTCGAGTTGAGCGCCGGCGGCCGCGCCCGTGTCGCCGAAGTAACCCTGGACCTGTGGAATACCCGCGATCGTCGAGATCGTGTACTGTTGGGCAGTTGCGGCGCTGGCCGCCGCAAGCAGCCCGAAGACGATTTGGAAATTCTTCATTCGATCAGTTTTCCTGAGACGCCGATAAGGCTGCCCCGGTTGCCGATAAGCATCAGGCAGGCGGCTTGAATCAGGACGTTCGAGACTATCCTGCATGATACCAACGGTCTGATCGCATGTGACAAAATCAGAAAGCAATGACCCGCCGCGAGGCCCTGTTGTGTCTGCCGGCACTCTCTTTCTTCGATGGGGCCATGCACTTGCGGGCCCAGACCCAGCCTGCCCCCCGCCCCGACACCTTTAAGGTCTATACGGATGGACCGCGCCTGCTGCTTCGGCCGCAGCGGCTGCGCTTGTTGCGCCGAGAGCGCGAGCGCCGCTCTCTGCGGTGGGACCAGTTCGAAACCCTCTGGACCGGTAATGCCCGGTTCCCCGAGCTTGGCTGGACGCAGGCGCTCCGCTACCAGCTCTCCGACGACAAAGACGCCGGGACCCGCGCGGTCGCCTGGGCTATCGGACCCGCGGACACTGCCCGCCCGGATGACGTCCGCCAGATGGCCATCATCGCCGATTGGTGTGACGCATTGATCACAGGCGACGACAAAAGGCAACTCAACGCGAAGCTCCAGCGGACGATCGCGGACGCGCGCCCGGCCGGAACCCTCGCTGATGCCCGCTCGCGCGTCTTCGCCGCCATCGCCCTCACCGACGCGCAGCCGGCGGCAGCTCAAAAGTCGCTTGAATCTTTCTTCGATGCCTTCTGGAACGCGACGTTTATAGCGTCGCTGAAGTCCGCGAAGGCCGGCGTGCCGAACGCCGACGCCTACGCGATGCTCGAAATCATGCACGCGGTCCGCGACAACCTGAACTTCGACCTTCGCGACACTTTCCCGGCGTGGTTCAGGCAATATCCGTTGCAGCACCTGCTCGCCCACTATCCCGCCCCGTGGCCCGGCGGGGAGAATGAGTTCCGCATTCCGGCCGACGAGGCGATCGACAAATCCGGTCCGGACGCCCGCAAAGCGGCGCTCTCGCGCGCGGCCGAGCTGGCCATGGTGGCTTATGACGCGAACATCGCATCCTCGCAGCTTTTGCAGGGATGGGTGACGAACGACCGCTTTCTGCTGCGCGGCGCGTTTGGGATTCCCTACGAGCTGCTGTGGGCGAATCCCTATCAGCCCGGGCTCAGTTACTATCACGTGCCGCTCGCCATTCACGACGAGATCGGAGGCCGGTTATTTGTCCGGTCGTCCTGGGAGGACGATGCCGATTGGATCGGCTTCTTCGGCGGCCAGTTGCAGTTGTTCAAGGATGGCAGCGTGACGCGCATGGATCCGAAGCTCGCGCGCGAGCCGCTGGATATCGAGAGCGCTATCGTCTTCTTCGCGCGCGAATCGAAGCAGTTTGAAGTTAAGGCCGTGCCGCTTCCAAAAGAAAGCCGCGCCGCGCGCGAAGCGGAGACGGACGAAGGGAACGACGCAACGGTCTTCATCGTGGGGCTGGACCCGAAGCGCTCTTACCACTTTGAGATCGATGGCGAAGAGATGATCGAGCAGATCGCCGATCCAGGTGGAATCGTATACCTGCCCTCGGTTCCCGCCGGAGGCGTCAGGCTGAGTCCCCGGCCGGGTTGAACTTCTTTACTAATAGCCCCAGCGCCACAGGCTTGCGCCGACGGTATATCCGGCGCCGACCGCCGCGAACATCACAAGGTCGCCTTTCTTCAGCCGCCCCTCGGTGATCGCGTCGCGCGTGGCGAGCGGAATCGTTCCCGCCGTGGTGTTGCCGTAATGGCCGATGTTGATCATCACCCGCTCCATCGGCAGGCCGAGCCGCTCGGCGGTAGCCTGAATGATCCGCCGATTGGCCTGATGCGGAATCAGCAGACTGATATCGGCCGCGGTCAGGCCATTGCGGGCCAGCAGCGTCGCCGAAACTTCCTGCATCTTCAGCACCGCATACTTGAAGACCTGCGCGCCCTCCTGATGGACGTAGTGCATCTTCTTCTCGACCGTTTCCGCGCTGGCCGGCTTCCGGCTCCCGCCGGCCGGCATGTTGAGGAACGGAGCGCCGGAGCCGTCGATCTCACCGACGAAGTCGATGAAGCCAGCGCCGCTGCCATCCGCCGCGGGTTCGAGCAACATCGCGCCCGCGCCGTCTCCAAACAGCACGCAGGTCGTCCGGTCTTCATAGTTGATGATGCGGCTCATCGTATCGGCGCCGATCACCAGCACTTTCCGGTGCAGGCCCGCCGCGATGAAGCTCGCGCCGGTGACGAGTCCATAGACGAATCCGCTGCACGCCGCGACCAGATCGAATCCCCAGGCTTTCTTCGAACCGAGGTTGTTCTGCACCAGACAGGCCGTCGATGGAAACAACATGTCGGGCGTCACCGTGCATACGAGGACCGCGTCGAGATCGCTCGCATCGATGCCGCGCTGGGCCAGCGCCGCGCGCGCGGCGCACGTGGCGAGGTCCGAAGTCGCGACGTCCGGCGCGGCGATGTGGCGCTCGGAGATGCCGGTGCGATCCAGTATCCATTCGTTGTTCGTCTGGACCATCTTCTCGAGATCGGCATTGGTGAGGACCGCGGGCGGCACATAGCACCCGACGGCGGTTATTTGAGCTTTGATAGCGGACATCAGTGGCGAAGTAACCTCTTATTATGGATGACGGCGGTACCGCGTCTTTTCTGCAACCCGTCAACATTGCCAGCGCGCTCTTCTTCGAGTCGCCGGCGGAGCTCTTCCGGCGCGTGCACCGCGAGATCCGGCCGCGCACGCCGGCACCGCCCATCGAAGTGGAATACAAGCGCTTCGCCAACGCCAACAGCGACGTGCGGCTGGATGGGGGCGCGATCCGGGTGCGCATCACCGATCTGCTCGAAAGCGCGCCAGCGCCGGTGACCGAAGCGCTTGCGCACATTCTTCTCGGCAAGCTCTATCGAAAGCCGGCCGCTCGTCAGTATCTGCATCGCTATCGCCTCTACCTCAATCGCAAAGACGTGCGCCGGCAAATCGGTCTCGTGCGGCAGACTCGCGGCAGGAAGGCCCACGCGGGGCCGGCGGGCGCGGTTCATCATCTGGAACAGATCTTTGAAGAGCTTAACGCGAAATACTTCGGAGGCATGATGGCGCGGCCGGCGCTCGGCTGGAGCCACATCCGCTCACGCACCCGCCTCGGGCACTTCGATCCGTCGCACAACATGATCGTGATCAGCCGCATCTTCGACGACGCGCGGACGCCGCGTCTCGCGCTCGAATATGTCATGTATCACGAAATGCTGCACCTGCACTATCCGGTCGATCATTCGCGCGCGCGGCGATGCGTACATACGCCGGAATTCAAAGCGCACGAGAAGCTCTTCCCTCAATTCAAGGATGCGAAGGCGCTGCTGAAGAAGCTGTAACGCGGGCCATCGTTTTGCGTGGCCTGCGAGCAAGTCACTTCGCAGCCGGCGTCTCTCTGCTGGCTTCCCGCAGTACTTCCCGAGCGGCCGATTCAGGCACGATCTTCCAATTCCCCGCCGCTTTCGCGGGCACCGTCTTGTGCTCCGTGTAGTATTCGACCATGAGGTCCCGCATCTCGTCATTTGAACGCCAGAGGATTTTCATTTTCGGGAACATCGTGTAGCCGCCGCCGCCTCCGGCTCGATAGTTATTGACGGCAATGCGCAGCTTTTGATCGTCCGCCAGCGGGTGGCCGTGATACCGCAGGTTGCGAATTCGCTGCCCGGCCGGCTGCCGCAGATCGATTTCATACTCGACGCCGCCCACCTGATCGGCGTTGTAGCCGATGATGTCCTGATTGATTAATGGGCCGGTGTTGCACTCGCCTGTGCATGTATTGAAGTAGCGCGCCGCTTGTTCGAGGGCTTCGCGCACGATCGTGCCGGTGCCCTCGACCGCATACAGAGTGTTGTCGTAGATGTAAAGTCCAGCAATCTGCCGAACAGTCAGCGGCCCTTTCGACACGCGGAGCCCGGCATTGAAAATCGATGCGAACGAGACGTCGGCGGCGGCGTAATGCATCTGCACTTCGTGGATCATGTCGATGAGCGGCGAGTCTTCCACGCGCGCGGTGGAGGCGCTCATTGAGACCGGGCTCTCGGTTACCGGCGTGTTCAGATAGGTCTCGGCGGTCTCGTGGTACGGCTTGCCAATGCGCAATATCGATTCATCGGCCGCCGTCTCATTTGTAACCGGGATAACGCGGCTGGTCTTCGACGAGATCCGCCAGTGGCCTTCCTCGGTGTTGTCGAGTGTAATATCCATTTCCCCAAGCGACATTCCCCAGTTGCGAGGCTGCATCAGCAATACGTTACCGAGCCGCGCGGTCGCAAGCTCACTATGCGTGTGGCCGAAGATGATTGCGTCGATGCCGGGGACGCCGGTCGCAACGTCGTAAACCATGTTTTCGCCCGGCAGCGCGGCGACAGGAGTATCGGTGGAAAGGATGGCGCCGTTCCGGACTTCCTTTTCGAGACCGGCGTGCGCGGCAACGAGGATGACGTCCGGATGCTCTTTCTGCTTCACATCGGCGACTGCTTTCATCGCCGCTTCGTTGCCCGAAAGAAAGCGATAGCCGGCGATATGGTCGGGCTTCTCCCACACGGGTTCGGACGGCGTCGTGATACCGATCACGGCAATCTTCACGCCGGCAACGGTCTTGACGATCCACGGGGCGAAGGGCTTAACTTCGCCCAAATTCGACTTCGTCGCGGCGCCCGGCTGGACCGGGAAGCTGGCTGAGATCCACGGAAATTTCGCTTCCGAGCGCGCTTTATCGAGATTCTTCAACCCGAAGTTCCACTCGTGATTTCCGACGGTCATCGAATCGTACTGGAGCGCGTTCATCGCGAGCATCATGGGGTCGACGTCGAGCGGCCCGGCGGGTTTGATGTTCAGAGGAAAGTGACCGATCCGGACATACTCCTGATAAACGGCTTCGAGCGGCGTGCCCTGGATGGTATCGCCGCAATCGATGAGCATGTTGTTCGGATTGGCGGCGCGTTCCTGTGCGATCAGTGTTGCGATCTTAGCGAGGCCGCGCGGCGCGGGGCGCGCGGCGTAGTAGTCCCAGGGATAAATGTTGCCGTGGAGATCGGTGGTGGCAAGCACGCGCACCGTGACTTCGCGAGCCTGGGCGGCGAGCGCCGCCAGCAGAAAAATGAGGCAATACCGTTTGTGCATGGGCGCCGTCTCCCATTGTAAATTCAGCTGTGCTACAGCCTTATTTCAGATGGCGGCGGAGGGTCCAGGCGTCAGGGCGTGTGTTCTCGCGCTCCAGCCTTTTCCAGTCGTCGGCAATGTCGATCAGCTTGCCGGTCAGATGGTTCGACCGCTCCGACGCCAGAAACAGCGCGATCTGGATCTGCTTTTCCGCCGGTACCCCGCCGGTCAGGCGGATCTCCTCGGCCTCCTCGACTTCTCTCGATCCGACACGATCCTCGGCTTCGAGAATCTCATCGGTCATCGTCGTGTACGCCCCGCCCGGCGAGAAACAGTTGATCTGCACGTTGTGGTCGCGCACCTCTTCGGCGACGCTCTCGACAAACCGCACCACCGCCGCCTTGCTTGCGCTGTACGGCGCGAAATTCGGGCGCGGAATCGACGACGAGCTGTCCGCAATCACCAGAATCTTTCCGCTGCGCCGCTGGATCATCTGCGGCAACACCGCGCGGCAGGCGTTCATCACGCCGATCACATTCGTTTCGAAAACCTCTTTCCAGTCGCGCGGCCGGTGCGCCGCGAACGGACCGATAGGCCCGAGTATGGCAGCATTGGCGACCAGCACGTCCACTTCACCCGAGATGTCGGTCATCCGGCCGACGGCCGCCGACACCTGTTCAAAATCCCGCACATCGGCGCGGAAGCGATGCGCACTGCCGCCGCCATGCTCGATTTCGAGTTTTGTGACATCGAGCTCGCCCTGGCTGCGGCCGATGAGTCCGACACGTATACCGGCTTTGGCGAAACCGATCGCGAGACGCTTGCCGATGCCGCGGCCCGCTCCCGTGATCAACGAGGTCACGTGGCGGGGCGAACTCACCCGACCGTCAACTTCCTGTGTTCTTTAAGAATGCACCGATCCATCACAACCTCGAGTCCCGCCGCGCGCGCTCTCCCGGCGGCTTCTATATTGATGACGCCTTCCTGCATCCAGATTCCTTTGGCGCCGATGCGAATCGCGGCATCCACAATCTCAGGCACTGCTTCCGAGCGGCGGAAGATATCGACGATGTCGACAGGCCCACCGATCTCTTCGAGCGATGCCACTGCTTTCTCGCCGAGCACTTCCGATTCATTGGGATTCACCGGGATGATTGTATAGCCCTGCGACTGCATGTACTCGGAGACGCCGTAGCTCGGTCGCGATCGCCTGCTGGAGAGTCCGACGACTGCAATCGACTTAGCGTTGCGCAGAAGATTTTCGCCTGCCATGGTCGCTGTCCCCACTCGCCAGCCGCCTCAATTTTCGCACCTCCTCGGGCGTCAGGTGGCGGAACTCGCCGGGTTTGAGAGACCCCAGCTCGAGTGTCCCGATGCGCACCCGGCGCAGCTTCTCGACGAGGTGGCCGAGGTGCTTGAACATGATCCTGATCTGCTGATTCCGGCCCTCGATCAGGCGGACTTCATACCAGGGGTTGTCGCCCCGGCGCAGGAGACGAATCCCCGCCGGAGCCGTGCGGCGGCCGTCGATCGGGATGCCGGTGCGGAATTGCTCTTCCGCTTCTTCCGACAACTGGCCTTTGGATTTCACCAGATACGTCTTCGGCACGTGGCTCCGCGCCGCGGTGACAGCGTTCGCGAACTCGCCATCGTTGGTCAGCAGCAGCAGGCCTTCGCTGTGATAATCGAGGCGGCCCACCGGATAAAGGCGGCCCTTGACGCCGTGCAGCAAGTCGAGAACGGTAGTGCGGTGCTCGGGATCGCTTGCCGTGCTGACGACGCTGTCGGGTTTGTTGAGCGCGATGTACTGGAAGTGTTCGGGCTGGTGGATCAGCTTACCGTCGACTTTGATGTGATCGCGCGTGGCGTCCGCTTTGGAGCCAAGCTCGGTCACCACTTTGCCGTTCACGGTGACGCGCCCTTCGACGATCAGCAGTTCGCCTTTGCGGCGTGACGCTATGCCCGCTGTCGCGAGGATTTTTTGCAAACGCTCTTCCATGGTCGATGTGGCGCGGGCACTCGCGCCCGCAGCGCCGGCAATCCTGCCGGCGTGTTCTTACGCCCGGGGAGCCTCCCCAGAGGGTTCTGATGCTCCAGGCTGTTCGCTGTCGAATCGCGCCAGTTCCTGGAACTCCTTCAGGCTGGGAAGCTCCGCCAGGTCCTTCAATCCGAACTGCACGAGGAATTCGCGCGTCGTCTTATAAAGGATCGGCTTGCCGACGACCTGCTTGCGCCCCGCGGTGCCGATGAGCTTGCGGTCGATGAGGGTCTTGAGAACACCGGCGCCCTGCACGCCGCGAATCTCCATGATCTCGGGGGCCGTGATCGGTTGCTTGTAAGCGATCACAGCGAGAGTCTCGAGGGCCGGCAGCGAGAGCTTCAGCGGCGGGTTGAGATTCTTGACGAAGCGGCGGACAGCTTCGTGGTGCTCCGGCTTCGTCGTCATCTTGAATCCGCCGGCGACTTCGCGGATGCTGAGGCCGCGCTCGGGGCGCTCGTAATCGGCGGCGAGCTGTTCCAGCAACTCAATGACGCGCTCGCGCGGCTGCTCGATCGCCGTGCAGATCTGTTCGAGCGAGAGCGGCTCGTCAGTGACGTAAATGATCGCTTCGAGGACGGCCTTCAGTTGCGCGTCCTCCATCGTGATCGCTTCGACTGCGGGCTCTTCGGGGAGCAGTTCGTCGGCGGAAAACGATTCCTGAATCGCGTCCGGCTGCTCGTCAGCGTTTTCTTCTGGGAAACCCATTCGTTACTTGTATTCCTCTTCAATCGTGGCCGGCGGCACGGCGTCGGCCTCCGCGAAACGTTCGCCCCTGGCCAGCGCGATCTCGCCGAACAAATCCGCCTGCAGAATCTCGACCGATTGCGATTTCACCATTTCGAGCACGGCGAGAAACAAGCAGATCATCGCCCGGCGGCTGCGCTGCTGCTCCATGACACGCAGGATGAACACCGGCTGGTCGCTTTTCGCCTCGTCGAGCAGTGAGCGGACATGCAGCACCATATCGGCGACGGATACCGTTTCGTCCTCAATTTCGTAAACGGGCCGCGACTTTACGCGCTCGAGCACTTCGCCGAAGGCTTTGATGAGGTCGAAAAGACCGACGTCGAGTCCGGGCGTGTCCTCTTCGGAGATGAAATGCTTCATCTGCGGATTCGACCAGACGTTCTCCTCGATGATGCGTTTCTGCTGCAGCATCTCCGCGGCATCCTTGAAGCGCTGGTGTTCGAGCAGGCGCTGCACGAGCTCTTCGCGCGGATCTTCGCCGTTCTCGCCTTCCTTCCGCAGCGCGGGGTCGGTCGGCAGCAGCATGCGCGATTTGATGTGGATCAGAGTCGCCGCCATGAAGACGAACTCGGCGCCGATGTCGAGGTCCATCTCGCGAGCCTTGTCGAGATAAGCCAGGTACTGCGACGTGATGGTCGCGATCGGGATATCCCGGATGTCGATCTGCTGCTTGCGGATGAGGTCGAGCAGAAGATCGAGCGGTCCCTCGTACTGGTCGAGGTGGAAGTTCAGAGGCGTTGACGACAATGTTCCATTATCGCTTGCGGGCAAGGACATCGGCCGCGACCCCTCCCGCTTCGAGCACCAGCAGGCCCATTTTGGGGTGGCTGGGCTCGAAATCGGCTTTGAGCCCGTAGTCTTCGAGCGTTTCGCTGGTGGCCGGGCCAATCGATCCAATGAAGATGGACCGCAGCGCCTCGATGATCTGCGTGGCGATGCCTTCCTCTTCGGCGATCTTCATCAGGTTGACGAGCTGGGTGGAGGTTGTAAAGAGCACGGCGTCGAACTTTCCGGCAATCAGCCTGGCGGCGGCCTGCCGGAGCGGGGCGGTGTCTTCCGGAAGGTCCCACGCGTAGATGCGGACTGGAGTAAGTTGCTTGCCGAGTGAACCGAGACCCTCGTTCAACGCGGTGTTCGACTGTCCGTACTCCTGAATGGCGATGCGGGTCTCGGGGCGCGACTTCATGACAGCGACGACTTCGCGCCACGTGTTCGGCTCGGGAACCTGAACGGCCGGAACGAGCCCAACCTCGCGAACGGCAGCAGAGGGCTTGGGTCCGCGCACGACGATCGTGAGGGCGGCCAAGGCCTGTTTGAGAGCGGCTTCGTCGAAGCGGGTGAGGAGGGTCTTCCAGAGCAGCCGCGTGCCGATGCCGGTGAGCAGGATGAGGCAGTCGAAGTCTCCGCGCAGGAGGCGATTGGCGAATGCGAAGGCTTCGACGTGCGCGTCGAGAGGCACTTCGCGCATGGAAGGCGCGATGAAAGGCTCGCCGCCTTGTTTCCGGATGAGTGTAGCCATCTCGGCGCCGCGGCGGGATTCGAGCGAGAGGACGCGGAGACCGTTGAAGGACATGGCCAGTCAGTTGTCAATTCGCGAGAAAAGCGAGCAATTCCTTATTGAAGAGCTCAGGGACCTGGATGTGCGGCACGTGTCCGACGCCCGGGAAGATGACGAGCTTCGCGCCGGGGATCAAGTCCGCGATGTGTTTGGCGAGGACGGGAAAATTATCGCCGTCTTTCTCCCCGCCGATCACGAGCGCCTTCGCTTTGATATGCGCCCAGTCGTAGACGACGGGATCAAGGTACGTAATCTGCCTGTAAATCGCCCGCACCATGGCGAGGCGCGGCCAGTCGGCACTCAGGGTGGGGGCGTAGAGAATGCGGGCGTACTTCTCGTACTCGGGCTTCCAGGTGCCTTCCGGAAAGTAGCGGCGGATGCTCGCGTAGAAGCCCTGATAGAGCTGGTCGCGCGTCTGCGACATGGTGGCTTTATAGGCGTCGTCGGCAGAAGGCCAGCGCTGGTCGTAGCGCACGTCGGTGAGTCCGATGGGGTCGTAGAGGACGACGCGCTCCGTGATATCGGGATGCGTGGCGGCGAAGCGCGCGGCCAGCATGCCGCCCATCGAGTGCCCCACGATGGCGGCCCGGGTGATGTTGAGCGTCGCGAGAAGTTTCGTGACGTTCGTCGCCATGTCGTTAAAGTTGTACGGAATGATGGGCTTCGAAGAGCGGCCGAAACCGATCTGATCGGGGACGACGACGCGGTAGCCGGCTTTGCGGAGGACGTCGATCGGTCCGCCGAAGTAGAAGCCGCCGAAATTCATGCCGTGGAAGAGGACGACAACCCGGCCGTTGGGCGCGCCGGAGGGCGGGATGTCCATGTAGGCCATGCGAACGTCCTGGCCGTAAAGGGTGAGCGGGAGGAACGAGACCGGGTATGGATAGGCGATTTCCTCGTAGGTTATGCTGCCGGGCGCGATGTCCGTGGGGGCTTTGGGTGCGGATGTTTGTGCGCAGGCCGCGGCAGCGGACAGGAAAAGAACCCACGGGCAAAGGCGACGGACCGGGAGGGGCATGGCGTCTTCCAGATTCGAGTTTGGCACGAATCGGGACCCGATCACTGGACGAGCATTTCCGATCTACGTGCCCCGGTGCCCCCGCAGACCTTCCTTTAAACCTTCTTCAGTTTTACGCCTCCATTCGTTGTCGTCACGTGGATGAGCGGGCCGCCTGCGCCGATGCTGAAGTCGTGATTACCGGAGCGAACATCACCGGTTACATTGAGCGGAAATTCGGAACGCAAAGTACCGTTGAGCGTCTCTGTCTGAAAGTGCGCTGAATAGTTTTCAGGAACCGATATATTCACGCCTCCATTCCGTGTGGTCACCGAAACCTGACTGCCGTCCCACGTCTTTCCCATCAGGTCGAGATTCACACTGCCATTCACCGTGGATCCGGTTACGTCGCCCGCCAGGCGCCTGAGGTTGATTCCGCCGTTGGTCGCGTCGAATCGCAGACTTCCGCGAACGTCGGATACGGTGATTCCTCCGTTAACAGTCTTCACCGTCAGGCTGGTCGCCTGCGGCACGAAGATCTCGAAGCTGACAGACCATCCCGCATTTGTTGTGGACTGGGGACCTTGCGCCTGAACACGACCTCCGGACGTGTCTACATAAACCTGGCTTCCCATCACGCGAGCATCCGCATCGCTGTCGGCCCATCCTTCTACGCGGGTTCGCACTAAAACCTCGTTGCGCGACCAGCCTTTCACTACAGCCCCGCCGTTCCGGCCGGCATCGACATTCAAAAGACCCATCGCGGCGGTGGATTGCTCGCGAATCTCGCAGTATCTCGTCCGGTTACCGGAACCGCTGTTGTCGCAAGTCATCTCCTTGGTCTGGTTGTCCCGCATCTGACCGAATGCCGTGGTTGCGAGAGCCAGACTCGCCAGTACTTTCAAAGCTTTCATGGATCGTCTCCTGCAAAGCTATTACTGAAGGGTCGGTGGAGGGTTACGCAAAAAAAAATTAAAGACTGGAAAGCCCCGGACCTGTTCCCCACCCGGTCTTTTGTAGATGGCGCCGGTGCTCCTCGGCGTGCCATGCGGGTTAATTTAAACGGACGTTCGCGAGAAGAGGCCCGAGGACGTGGAGGTCCCGCCCCCGCAGCCGTGCTTACTTCCGAGATCGGGACAGCTTGGGCGCGTCGGCGGAATCCCTTCGGCACGGCGGGCGTTTCGCAGCCAAGTGAACACGCGCGCGGATCAGCGGCCCCAAGCCGACTTTACAGGACCAATCTGAATGCGATCCGCAAAGACGCATACGCAGGTCAGACCGGCGATCCCAGCTAAGCCTGGTGATGGTAGAACGCTGAGGACGCGCTCTGCTCAGAGCCTGCTTCGCTTGCTTCGATGTCCATACGTTCGATCAGACTGTCTGCGATGGTGTAAAAATGCCAGACCTCGCTATCTGAAAGCACGTCCCCACCAAGGCTCTTCACGAGCTGATGGACTCGAACATCGATCTTGCCAGCTCCGCGGTCGATTACCTCAATCGGTTCAACATGAGGATCAAACTCTTTCCACTGGCGGCTCCAGTAGGAACGAATCTCTTCTTTCCCGATTACTCGCCCGCCTTCAGATGCCTTGGGCCAGCTAACGTTCTCGCTCATAAACGCCAATGAACCTTCGATGTTCCGCTGGTTGAAAGCAGAGTAGACCTCGGCTATGAGCGTCTGTGTGTTTGCCATACAATTCTCCGTATTGATGATCATTTAGCCTGCATGGCCATGATAGGTCCCGACAGACGTGCTTCGGGGGAAATGATCGTCACGGGCACTAAAACGCCCAAGCTGTCCAATTGATCGATTCCAGTTGCGATCACCGGGCCGCCGCGAAATCCCCACTCAATTCGCCGTCGGACTCTTCTCCCCCCGATCCACCGAATCACATCAAGCGATGTATGCCGCGCCGCCGCGCCCGCATTCGGACTTCGCTCCTTCAACTCTTTCGCCTTTTTAACTTCGGACCACCCTCTGCAAGCACCAGCTCATAGCCCGGGAGCGCGTCAGCGCGTCGGCAATGCGCTCGGGGAAAAGTGATGCTTTTCACTGTGCACCTCCAGCTCAGCTATGTTGCGATAGCCAAATTCCTCCATCGCGTCGCGCCGTTCGGTCACTTCCCGTTTATCATGCATTTCCCATGACCTCCAGCGGTGAGGGAAAATGATAGAGAAGGATCGAGCAGATGAGCAAGAGCGTCGAAGTTGACTGGACAGAGTGCGATCTCGTGGAGCGAGTTCCCGGCCGCTGCGGCGGGCGCCCCACAATTCGGGGTACGCGCATCGACCCGGCGTAATCCTGGTTGAAGAGGAATACGGTCGAACACCTGAGCAAACGCATGAAAGCTTTCCCGAACTGTCCGTGGACGCGATTCGACGGCTCCGCACCTTTGCCCATGACCGTCAGTTGACCCCGTGAAGGTCCTGCTGGATTCAAACGTCCCCCACGATCTCCGGGCGCACCTCTCGCATCACGAAACATTCACTGCCGCATATATGGGTGGAGCGCGCTGAAAAACGGCGAGCTTTTGAAGGCGTGCGAGGAAGCGGGCTTCGATGTACTCGTGACCGGGGACAACACCCCGGCGAGTAAATTGCAGAAGACCGCCCTCGCCCGGATTGCGGGGAAGACAGGCTGCACGGGACGATGCCGGAATTGATTATTCGGACATCCCTGCTCTGACTTACGAACAACTGGCGCAGGTTAAACGCTCTCCGAAGGTGCTCGTCACTGCCCGCATCG
>DASZLP010000026.1:0-67062 GCA_035552355.1 Bryobacteraceae bacterium
ACAACGACGGCAAGGAAGACAAGCATCTGTTCCCGATGAGTGAAGGCGGAACCATCAACTGGACGGACACCATGGAGCTGCTGCGTTCGTGTCCCGGCCCGTGTCCGCTGCTGCTGGAGCTGCGCGAAGTGGCCGACATGCGGCATCCGCTCGAAGAAGTCGCGCGGGTGTTCAACCACCTCGAAGGCTTAAAAACCACGCATGCCTGAGCGCACAACGATAGCGGCGATCCACGCCGGCAAACACACGGATCAGACCGTCGAGCTCGCGGGGTGGCTCTACAATCTGCGCAAGTCGGGCAAGATTGTTTTTCCGATTCTGCGGGATGGCACGGGGCTGATCCAGGGTGTGGCCCTGAAGAGCGCGCTGCCGGAAGAGACGTTCGAAGCCCTGAAGCACCTGACGCAGGAATCATCGCTGATTGTGCGTGGAAAGGTTCGGGCCGAGGCTCGCGCGCAGGGCGGCTATGAGCTGGATGTCGAAGGAGTCGACATCATCCAGAAGGTCTCCGAGACCGACCCCTATCCGATCACGCCGAAGGATCACGGCGTCGACTTCCTGATGGACCACCGCCATCTCTGGCTGCGCTCGCAGCGGCAGCACGCCATCATCCGCGTGCGTCACGCCGTGATCAAGGCCGTGCGCGATTATTTCGATAACAACGGATTCACGCTCGTCGACACGCCCATCTTCACGCCCGCCGCCTGCGAAGGCACGACGACGCTCTTCGAGGTCAACTACTTCGATGACGACAAAGCCTATCTGTCGCAGTCGGGCCAGCTCTATAGCGAAGCCACCGCGATGGCGTTTGGCAAAGTGTATTGCTTCGGTCCGACATTCCGCGCCGAGAAGTCGAAGACCCGCCGGCACCTCACGGAGTTCTGGATGGTCGAACCCGAAATGGCTTACGCCGATCTGGAAGAGATCAAGCGCGTCGCCGAAGAGATGATCGTCTACGTTGTCGGGCGCGTGCTCGACGCGCGTCGCGAGGAGCTCAAGGTACTCGAGCGCGACGTGGCGAAGCTCGAAGCGGTGAAGGCGCCTTTCCCGCGCATGAATTACGACGATGCGGTGAAGAACCTGCAGGCGCACGGCTCGGAAATCCAGTGGGGCAGCGACTTCGGCGGTGGCGACGAGACGGTGCTGACGCAGCAGTTCGACCGTCCGATTATGGTCGACCGCTTCCCGAGCGCGATCAAGGCGTTCTACATGGCCCCCGATCCCGACCGTGCGGAGGTGGCGCTTGGCGTGGATGTGCTCGCGCCCGAGGGGTACGGCGAGATCATCGGCGGCGGGCAGCGGCTGCACGATCTTGAATTGCTGCTCAGGCGCATCGAGGAGCACCAGCTTCCCAGGGAAGCCTTCGACTGGTATATCGACCTGCGCAAGTACGGCAGCGTGCCGCACGGCGGCTTCGGGATGGGCATCGAGCGCTGCGTGGCGTGGGTGTGCGGGCTCGAGCACGTGCGCGAGACCATCGCCTTCCCGCGGATGCTCTACCGCCTGCGGCCGTGATGAAATCTCTCGCCATCATCGGCGCGCCGCTCGATCTCGGCGCCGGACGCCGCGGTGTGGATATGGGTCCTTCGGCCGTCCGCGTGGCTGGGTTGGGAAAGCGTCTCGCGGCGCTCGGGTATATGGTCGCGGACCTCGGCAACGTCCCGGTCGTGCAGCCGGAGGCCGTGGACGATCCCGGTCCGGGCGATGCGAAGTATCTTCCGCAGATCGCGGCCTCGTGCGAACGGATCGCCGAACTGGTCGGCCGCGCGCTGGCGGACGGGCGGAGACCGATCGTCCTCGGCGGCGACCATTCGATCGCGGCCGGAACGGTGGCAGGCGTGTCGCGTTTCGCCAAAAAACCTGGCCTCCTCTGGATGGACGCGCACGCGGACATGAACACACCGCAGTCGAGCCCAAGTGGAAACGTACACGGTATGCCGCTCGCATGTTGCGTCGGCGTCGGCCCCGAGTCGCTTGTGAACCTGCTCGGCTTCGCACCGAAGGTGGAAGCCGCCAACGTCGCTCTCGTCGGGCTCCGCGACGTCGATCTGGTGGAGCGCGGCACGGTGCGCGACACGGGTGTCCGCGCGTTCACGATGCGGGATATCGACGAGCGCGGAATGCGGTCGGTCATGGATGAAGCGATTGCCATCGCAACAGCGGGCACGACAGGGTTCCATTTGTCGCTTGATATGGACTTCGTCGACCCGGCCTATGCGCCAGGAGTCGGCACGCCGGTGCGCGGAGGCGTCACATACCGCGAGGCACATCTGGCGATGGAAATGATTTGCGATTCGGGAAAGATGTTGTCGATGGAAGTCGTCGAAGTAAATCCGGTGATCGACGAAGTAAACCGCACCGCGGACCTGGCCGTAGAACTAATCCTCTCCGCCATGGGAAAGAAGATTCTGTGACGAACAATGTGGCGCGGGCATTCGTGCCGGCGCTTGTGTCCCCAGGGGCATCCCAATGAAAACCCGCGTGGGTGTTGTCTACGGCGGCCGCAGCGGCGAGCACGAAATCTCGCTCATATCGGCCGAAGCCGTCATGGCCGCGATGAATCCCGAGCGGTACGAAGTTGTCCGCTACAAAATCGGCAAGGACGGCGCCTGGCATCCCGGCCCGATTGTGCCCTCGCCCGGCGGCAACCCCGATATCGACATCGTCTTCCCCGTCCTGCACGGAACCTTCGGCGAGGATGGCACGATGCAGGGGCTCTTCGAGTTGGCCGACCTGCCCTACGTCGGCGCAAACGTTCTCGCCTCCGCCGCGTCGATGGATAAAGACGTGATGAAGCGTCTCTGCCGCGATCGCGGACTGCCCATAGTCGAATACAAGACAGTCACCCGCGCGGAAATCGAAGCCGGCCCGATCCACTGCGATTTTCCGTTCCCGATGTTCGTCAAGCCCGCTAATCTCGGCTCGTCGGTCGGCATTTCGAAAGCGCACGATTGCAGCGAGCTCCAGTCCTCACTGAACCTTGCCGCGCAGTACGATCGCAAAATCCTGATCGAGCGGGGCATCGAAGGCCGCGAGTTCGAATGCGCCGTGCTGGGCAATACGGATCCGGAAGCTTCCATACCGTGCGAAATCGTGCCTTCCCGCGAATTTTACGACTACGAGGATAAGTATGAGCTCAACAAAGCCCGCACGATCCTGCCGCCGGACCTGCCGAAAAACGAGATCCTCGAGATGCGCCGGCTCGCCGTCGAGTGCTTCAAAGCCGTAGGCTGCGAAGGCATGGGGCGCGTCGATTTCCTGCGCGAAACCTCCACCGCCCGCCTCTACGTCAACGAGATCAATACCGTGCCTGGTTTTACGCCGATCAGCATGTTTCCGAAGATGTGGGAGTATTCGGGAATTCCTTACAACGAACTCATCGACCGTCTCATCGCGCTCGCGCTCGAACGGCACGCTGAGAAGAAAGCGACGCGGTTCACGCGATAATAAAACACGATGCGATGGCTGGTAGTTCTATTTGCATCCGCGCTCGTTTCGTTCGCGGCCGACGCTCCTAAGGATGACGATGCGCAACAGATGAAGAAATTCATCGACGCGTACAAAATTCTTGAGCAGAGCACAGCCGATCCGTTCGACCTCGACAAAGCTTTCTATGAAGGCGCCATCCCCGGCCTGTTGCGCCACCTCGATCCGCACTCCGTCTTCTTCGATCCGGGCCAATATGACCAGCTCAAGCAGATGGAGACATCGACGCGCAAGGGCTTCGGCTCGGTGGTGTCCGTGTTGCCCGGCCGCGTGCTCGTTCTGCAGACGATGCCCAATACGCCGTCCGCCAAAGCCGGCATAACGCCGGGCGATGAAATCCTCGCGGTGAACAATTACCGTCTCGACAGGCTCGATGCCGATCAGATTATCGAGCTGCTGACGGAGTCGAAGCAGAAGCCCGCGCAACTGATCGTGCGGCGTCCGGGCAACGCGCGGCTGATCAACCTCGATCTCGTCCCCCAGGACATGCAATCGTCGAGCGTGGAGCGGGTCTTCGAGCTGCGGCCGGGTATCGGTTACATCCGCGTATCGGGATTTGAAGAAAAGACCGCGCAGCAGATCCACGAAGGCATCGAGAAACTCGGCGGCCGCAACCTGAAAGGGCTCGTCATCGATCTGCGCAACAATCCCGGCGGATTGATGACGGCAGCGCTCGAAACGGCATCGTTCTTCCTGAAGCCGGGACAGGTGATTCTCTCGGCGAAGGGCCGCAATGTCGCCGAGACCGTCGAGAAAGTGCCGGAAGGCAACGAGCCCTATCCCTTCCCGGTCGCCGTGATCATCAACGAGAAAACGGCCAGCGCTTCGGAAATCGTTTCGGGCGCGCTGCAGGATCACGATCGCGCCACCATCGTCGGCGAACCCAGCTTCGGCAAAGGACTCGTGCAGAGCGTATTCCCCCTTGCGGAAAATACCGGGCTCGCGCTGACGACCGCGCTCTATTACATTCCGAGCGGCCGGTCGATTCAGAAGACGTTCACTTCGCAGCGGCCGTTTGGAGATGAGGGATTCGCGCTTGGCACTACGGCCGCGCATCCCAACGAACGCAACGATTTTAAAACCGACAGCGGGCGCGCGGTACCCGGCGGCGGAGGCATCGTACCGGATATGGAAGCGGGTCCGGAGCCGTTGACGGCATTTCGCGGCGTGCTCGAGCAATCGGCATCGTTCACCTCATTCGCGACCGAGTACCTGCGCGATCACAAAATCCAGGTTGGATGGGACGTAACCGGCGAGGTGCTCGATCAGTTTCAGACGTGGCTTTCGGAGCGGAGAATTCAGCCGTCGCTGCAGGAATGGAGCCAGAACCGGAGCTTCATCCAGGCGCGTTTGAAGACGGAAATCTACAATCTCGCGTTCGGCGTTGAAAAAGGCGATGAAGTGGAAGCGCAGTCCGATCCGCCGATTCAGAAGGCGCTCCAGGCCGTGCTCGATCCGAAACTCTGAGAAGGAGCTGACGTGGCCTTACTGACGCATGAGCAGGAGAAGAATCCGTGGATCTCGGCCGAGGCGCGGTTCGACAACGCCGCCGAGAAGCTCGGGCTTGACGACGGATTGCGCAAGGTCCTGCGCGCGCCGACCCGCGAGATCACGGTAAATATTCCGGTGCCGCTCGACGACGGGCGGCTGGAAGTTTTTACGGGCTATCGCGTGCAGCATTCGCTCGCGCGGGGGCCGGGTAAGGGCGGCATACGTTACGCGCCGGACGTGACGCTCGACGAAGTGCGCGCGCTCGCATCGTGGATGACATGGAAGTGCGCCGTCGTCAACATCCCGTTCGGCGGAGCCAAGGGCGGCGTGATCTGCGACCCGTCGATGATGTCGGATGGTGAGCTCGAACGGATCACACGCCGCTACACGGCCCAGTTGATGGACGTGATCGGACCCGACCTCGACGTCCCGGCTCCCGACGTGAACACCAACGACCGCGTGATGGCGTGGATCATGGATACGTACTCGATGCACAAGCGCCAGGCGACAACCGCGGTGGTCACTGGCAAGCCCATGGAACTTGGCGGGTCCCGCGGCCGCAAAGAGGCGACCGGGCGCGGCTGCATGATCGTCACGCAGCAGGCGCTCAGGCAACTGGGAATCGCGCCCGTCGACGCACGCGTGGTGATCCAGGGCTTCGGCAACGTGGGGGGCATGGCCGCGAGACTGATGGCCGCGAATGGATTCCGGATTGTCGGGCTGATCGAATACGACGGCGCGGTTTATAACCCGAAGGGTCTCGACATCCCGGCGCTGAGCCGCCATCGCCAGGACACCGGATCGATCACGGGTTTCGATGGCGGCGACGCGATCGACAAAAAAGAAGCGATGTTTCTCGATTGCGACGTGCTGCTGCCGGCTGCCACGGAAAACGTGATCACCTCGGACAACGCCGAGCGCCTGAAGTGCAGTATTCTGTGCGAGGGCGCGAACGGTCCGACGACGGCGATTGCGGATGAGATTCTCGCCGACAAGAAGGTGTTCGTGATCCCGGACATCCTCGCGAACGCCGGCGGCGTCACCGTTTCCTACTTCGAATGGGTGCAGGACCGCCAGGGCTACTTCTGGAATGAAGAGTCGGTGAACACGCGGCTTGAAGAGACGATGGTGGAAAGCTTCGAGGCTGTGACGGCGTATGCCGCCAAGCATGCGGTCGACAACCGGACGGCGGCGTACATGCTGGCTTTGGATCGTGTCGCGACGGCGATGAAACTACGCGGCATCTACGCGTAGAATCTGAATCCGTGGCGCGGGCACTCATGCCGGCTCCCAACTGCTGCGGCGCTACGCCTGCAACTGCACCTGTTGCTGCCGCGAGCGCACGATCTGCTTCCGCTCCTTCAGATAACTGAAGAACTCGCCGCCTTCGCGCAGCCGCCGCACCAGCATCTGCCGGTCCGTCGCCATCTCGCGCAGGAAGCGCAGAATCGGACGATGCCGGAAGTAGAAACGCCGGTACATCCGTTCCACCGCGTCTTCGATTTCATCGGGCGAGAGATGATCGTAGCGCAGCGTCGATACCTGAATCCCGTTGCCGGATAGCTGCAGGGCGCTCGAATCGATCCAGCCGTTCGCGGTCGCCTGCTTGTAAAGCTCGGTACCGGGATAAGGCGCCGCGATGGAAACCTGAATGGAAAACGGATCGATCTCCTCGGCGAAGCGAATTGTTTCCTCGATCGTCTCCTGCGTCTCGATCGGCAGGCCAATCATGAAGGTCCCATGGACGCGAATGCCGAGCTTCCGGCAATTCCGCATGAACTCGCGCGCGGTATCGAGCACCAGACCTTTCTTCGTGCGGTTCAGGATTGCCTGATTCCCGGATTCGAAGCCGACGAGCAGCAGGCGCAGTCCGTTATCACGCAACTGCCGGAGCGTTTCATAATCCAGATGCGCGCGCGCGTTGCACGACCAGGTCAGCTTCAGCTTCTTCATGCCCTTCGCGATTTCGATTGCGCGCGGTTTGTCGATAGTGAATGTGTCGTCATCGAACATCCATTCGCGCACCCGGCTGCCGAAGAGCTCCTTGCCGGCTTCCATTTCCTTGATGACCGCGGCCGGCGATTTCGTTCGGTAAGCGTGCCCGCCAATCGTCTGCGGCCACAGACAGAACGTGCATTTGGCCGGGCAGCCACGGCCTGTATAGAACGAAATGTAGGGGTGCTGCAGGTAGCCGATGAAGTACTTCTCGATCTCGAGATCGCGATGATAAACCGGCAGGACGCTCGGCATCGAATCCCAATCGTGAATCAGATCGCGCTCGGGATTGTGGTGAATGCGGCCGTCGGCGTCGCGCCAGCTCAGGCCCTTGATTTCCGACCAGGGCTTGTTTTGCGCGAGATCGACACACGTGTAATCGAATTCATTGCGGCACACGAAGTCGATGATCGGCGCGCCGTTCAGCGTTTCGGCGGGCAGGATCGCCACATGGGCGCCGATGAGGCCGATCTGCGCATGCGGATTTTTTTCTTTGATGGCTTCCGCGCATTGAACGTCATTCTTGAGGGATGGCGTGCTGGTGTGAAGGATAAACAGCTCGTAGTCGTTCGCGATCGCAAGCACGTCCGCCATGGTCTGCTGGTGAGGCGCGGCGTCCATCAGCTTGCTGCCGGGGACCATAGCGGCGGGCTGGGCCAGCCAGGTCGGGAACCAATAGGATGTGATCTCCCGTTTGGCCTGGTAGCGTGCCCCGGCCCCTCCGTCGAATCCATCGAACGAGGGCGGGCTGAGAAAGAGGGTCTTTTTCACGAACGTATTCTCCCGGCAGCGGCGCGGAGCCGCATCGTTTCATGCGTCTGAAACCGAATGGCTCTATTTTGACACCACTGGTTACGTGGCGGCGAGCGGAGACGTTTCGTAACGTATACAACGTAAACTGAGAGACTCGCCGCGCAATGAACCCAAGACCGCCCGCGGGCCGCGTACCCCCGATTCTGTTCGCGATCACAATCCTGCTCGGCGCATTCCTGCTCTTCCAGGTGCAGCCTCTGATCGCGAAACTTATCCTGCCGTGGTTCGGGGGCTCGGCAGCGGTATGGGCCGCGTGCATGCTCTTCTTCCAGGTCACGCTTCTGGGCGGGTACGCTTATGCGCACTGGATCGGGCGACAGTCAGCGCGGGTACAGTCCGCGGTCCATCCGGGGCTGCTCGCGCTGAGCCTGCTGGCGCTGCCGATTCTGCCGACCCCATCGTGGAAGCCACACGGCGGGGATGATCCGCTGCTCAGGATAGTCGGGCTTCTCGCCGCCACGGTTGGACTTCCATATTTTCTGCTCGCCTCGACCAGTCCACTGCTGCAGGCCTGGTATACGCGATCGCGCGGCGGCGCGATGCCTTGGCGCTTCTTTGCTCTCTCCAACGCCGGGTCGATGCTCGGCCTGCTGACCTATCCGGTGCTCATAGAGCCGTGGCTGACCAGCGGTGAGCAGGCTTGGATGTGGTCGATCTCATACGCCGCGTTCGCTGTCCTTTGCGCGACAGTGGCCTGGCGGTCGCGGGGCGCGGAAGCCCGTTCCGCCTCAGAGGAGGTCGCGAAAGTGCCGGGCCTCGCCGACCGTCTGATCTGGATCGGCCTCGCCACGTGCGCGTCGGCGCTTCTGCTGGCGGTCACCAATCATCTCACTCAGAATGTGGCGGCGATTCCCTTCCTGTGGGTGCTGCCGCTCAGCCTTTACCTGCTCAGTTTCATCCTCTGCTTCGACAGCGATCGCTGGTATCGGCGGAAGATTTTCATCCCGCTGGCCGCGCTGGCTTTGCTCATAACCGCGTACATCATCTCGACGCCCGGCGGAAACAGCGATATCCGCGTCGCTCTGCTTTACTACTCGGCGGCAATGTTCATCCTGTTCATGGTTTGCCAGGGAGAACTCGCGCGGCGGCGGCCGGGGCCGGCGCACCTCACGTCCTTCTATCTGATGATCGCGGCCGGGGGCGCGGCCGGCGGTGTCCTGATTGGCCTGGCGGCTCCGCACTTCTTCAATGCTCTGTACGATTTCCCGGTTGTTCTCGTGATGACGGCGTTCCTGTTCGTCTGGCTGCTCTGGCGCGCGCGCACGCGCGCTGTCATCGTGGCCATTGGTCTCTCGATGGCAGCCGCAATGACCGTGAAGCTCACTCTAAGCGAGAGACAGTCGATCGGCAATTCCCGAGTCCTCGCCCGCAACTTCTATGGAGCGCTCGAAGTCCACGACAACGCCAACGAGGATGGACCGATGGGGCCGTTTCGTGTCCTGATGCACGGCACGATCGACCATGGGGAGCAATTCCTCAGCTCCGCCATGCGCCCTTTCCGGACGACCTACTACTCAACCGGATCGGGCGTCGGGCTCGCGATCAGGAGCGTGCAGCGGAACGGGCCGGCGCACATCGGCGTCATCGGCCTCGGCGCCGGGACGCTCGCCGCCTATGCGCGCGCCGGCGATCGGGTGACGATCTACGAGATCAATCCGCTGGTCGAGAGGATCGCGACGAGCCAATTTCGATATCTGCCGGATTGCCCCGCGCCGCATGAGGTCATCCTCGGCGACGCCCGCCTTTCTCTCGAAAGCGAACAGCCGAAGGGATTCGATGTACTCGCGGTCGACGCTTTCTCGGGAGACGCGATTCCCGTTCACCTGCTGACCCGCGAAGCGTTCGCGCTCTATTGGCGGCACCTCAAGCCGGACGGCATACTCGCGGTTCACGTGACCAACCGGAATCTGGCGCTGGCTCCGGTAGTGGCGCTCGCCGCAGCCGAGTCGGGCAAGCGCGCGGCGCTGATTACGAACGATGCGAACTACGATGTCCGCGTTTTCTTCTCCCAGTGGGTGGTCGTGACTTCGCGGAGGGGATTCTTTGAAGACCCGGACGTCCGTGAGTCCAGCGCCGGGATCGAGATTCCGCGCGGGCTCAGTATGTGGAGCGACCGCTACAGCAACCTGTTCCGGATCCTGCGCTATCGGAAACCCTGAGAGCCAGTCGTCTGGCGTGGACCCTTGGGGAACGTGCACGGCGCGTGCCGCCGACAGCCGCGCCGTGGCGCATTCCTCGGAAGCCGAACGCCGTTGTTACCGAACCGCGCGCGCCGGCACCTCTGAAGGGGATGACCGGGTCGCGGCTCCGAATGCTGCGCAGGGGTACGCTCGGATGGCGGAGCAGAATCAAGCACATCACATTGCGGCTTCACTTTCATGTCGCACACCCACTGATTACGGGCGGCGAGGGGAGGCCTGACAGATCTTTGCCGGTTGAATGATGCCGCTCACACCTGTTTGCGATATGCGGCCGGCGACACACCCACCTGCCGCAGAAACCAGTGCGCGAGATGGCTCTGCGAAGAAAAGCCTACCGCGAGCGCCACGTCCACCACCGGCAGATCGGTATTTCGCAGCAAATCCCGCGCCCGCTCAATCCGCCGCGCCAGGATGTATTGATGCGGCGATTGACCCACCGCGGCTCGAAAAGCCCGCGCCAGATACAGCGGACTGATCTCCACTTCCGCCGCGAGCGTATTGAGACTCAGGTCGTTCTCCAGATTCTCCTCGATAAACTCGACGAGCCGCCGCATTTTCCCACCGGCAATCGGCTTCACCGGCAGCACGCGAACCGGACGCGAGCGCGTCGAGTGCTCTCGCGCCAGATGCGCGGCCATCATGTGGGAGATGGCGTCGATGTAGAGTGCGTCCTCGGACGTACCGTCACGCAGCGCGTTCACGATCGCCATCGCGAGTTGCTCCAGCAGCGGATCGGTGATGGCAAACCGCGGCACGAGCTCGGCCGTGGAAGCGTCGCAGCCATAGATTTCGCTGACCGCGGCGTCATAAATCGACCGGCGAAGATAAACCTGCAGGATCTCCGGGTGTCCGCCATGCTGCCACAGAGTCGTCGCATCTCCCGGAGTCAGGCACAGCCGCCGCGGACCGATCAGCGCCTTTTCTCCGCGCGTGCCTTCGATCCGCCGCGTTACTTCGGTCGGGCGGCTGAGGTGATAGATCACCGAAGGATGGCGGCACGCCGATTCGGATGCGCTGAATGGGGCTTCTTCGATAATGGCCGCATGCATCGAGCGCCAGCCGGCGTCCTGACTGTGCGCGATGAGCCGATTGCCGGGACGGAAAACACGGCCATGCGTTTCGCGGCCCGCAAAGACCGGATCGGCCGAACTCATGCGCACACTATATAACGAAAGCGAGCGCACAGCCCGAAGGGGCGTTGTGCGCGGTCGGGAAATAGACCACCGGCGATGACCCAGGAAGTACGCACCCAATGTTGCATCGCAGGCGGCGGGCCGGCGGGAATGGTGCTCGGTTTTCTGCTCGCGCGCGCCGGCGTCAGTGTCGTTGTCTTCGAAAAACACGCCGATTTCCTGCGGGATTTTCGCGGCGATACCATCCATCCCTCGACGCTGGAGTTGCTGTACGAATTGGGACTTCTCGACGAATTCCTGCGGCGCCCTCATCAGGAGGTCCACGAAATCGGCGCGCAGATCGAAGACTCGCTCGTAACTATCGCTGATCTTTCCCACCTGCCGACTCATTGCAAGTTCGTCGCTCTGATGCCGCAGTGGGACTTTCTCAATTTCATCGCGGAAAAGGCCAGGCGCTACCCGAAATTCGAGCTGCGGATGGAATGCGAAGCGACAGGGCTGATCGAGGAAAGCGGCCGCATTGTGGGAGCACGTGTCATGACGAAAGACGGTGCGCTCGACGCGCGGGCAGACTTGACGATCGGGGCCGATGGACGCCGGTCAACGGTACGCCGGGAGGCGCGGCTTCAGGTGAAGGATCTCGGCGCGCCCATCGACGTGCTGTGGATGCGGATTTCAAAACATCCGGAAGATCCAAACCGGACGTTCGGCCGCGTGCGCGGAGGGAAGATTCTCGTAACGCTCGATCGCGGCGATTATTGGCAGTGCGCTTACGTAGTTCGCAAAGGCGAGTTCGACGCGATCCGCGCAAGAGGACTGGCTTCGTTCCAGCACGATATCGCCGCCGTCGCGCCCCCTCTCTCCGATCGGGTCGGTGAGCTTGCCGACTGGAAAGACATCAGTCTGCTTTCGGTCGCGGTGGATCGGCTGGTTCGCTGGCATCGTCCGGGACTGCTCTGCATCGGGGATTCGGCCCATGCGATGTCACCGGTCGGCGGCGTCGGAATCAATCTGGCGATTCAGGACGCGGTCGCGGCGGCGAACATCCTGGCGGAGCCGCTGGCGCGCGGCGCGGTGAAAGATTCCCAACTGGAGCAAGTGCAGAAGCGCCGTGAGTTTCCAACGCGCGTCACGCAGGCAGCTCAGGTGCAGGCGCACAAGCGATTGCTCGAACCCACGTTAAGCAATCACGCCGGTATTCAGCGCCTGCCGCTCGGCTTCAGACTGTTGCAGCGCTTTCCTGTGCTGCGCAGGATTCCGGCGCGGCTGGTGGGGATTGGGGTACGACCGGAGCACATCCGAACCTGAAGATCAGAACAAGCTGAGCTGCTTGTTCCCGCGGGGGTGTACTGTCCGCCCGCCCGCCGTCCGCCCATATAATGACGGCGAGATGCGCCGCTCATGCCGCACGACCGCATCGAAATCCGCTTCCGGCTGCAACCGTTCTTCGACCACGCGCACAAAGCGGTCCAATCGCCGAAAGCCTTCGATCTTTTCCCTGCCCTCGACCCTGGCCGCATCGAGCGACCGCCGCAGCACCGCGATCGACTCGTCGTATGTCCTCAGTGGAACCGGGAACGGACGTCCATCCTTCCCGCCCAGCGCGAAGGAAAAGCGCGCGGGATCGGAAAACCGCACGGGCGTTCCGTGCACGACTTCGGCGACCATCGCGAGTGTCTGCAGAGTGCGCGGACCGAGGTTCTCCACCAGCAGGAGATCGGCGAAGCCCTTGAGATCACGCTCGTACGCGACGGCGAGAACAGAGCCGAGCCGCTTGAGATCGACGTCCTCGCGCCGCACGTCATGATGCCTCGGCATCGTTAGGTGGCGCACCGTATCGATCGTGGCGACCGGATCGTCGCCCGCGATCTTCAGAAGCGCGGCCCGTGCGGGCTGGGCCGCCGTGTCGACAAGATTGACGATCTCGCCCTGATGCTCGCCCGCGATGCCCGTATGCGGCGCGTCGACGAAGTCGCGCACATTCGCCGAGTGCCAGTGGTAACGCCGCGCGAGCCCGGCCGCGTCGTTCATCCCCTGCTGCACAACTGCCCATTCGCCGTTGGAAGCCACGACGAACGAATGCAGATAAATCTGAAATCCATCGGCGATGCAGTTGTTGTCGATCTTCGCCGTCAGGCGGCTGGTGCGAACGAGTGCTTCGCCGTCGAGTCCACGAGCGCCGGCCAGCATGCGTAGTTCCTCGGGAGTACGGCGCGATTGCCTGCCGCGGCCGCCGCAGATGTAGAGTCCGAGATCGGCGGCGCGCGGGTTCAAGCCGCGCTTCAGCGCGCTCATTACGGAAGTCGTGATGCCGGAGGAATGCCAGTCCATCCCCATCACGCTGCCGAATGCCTGGAACCAGTAAGGGTCGCTCAGACGCGAGAGCAGCTCCGAGTGGCCGTAATGCAGAAGGACGCTCTCGACGATCGCCGTGCCCAGCAGTGTCATGCGACTGGCCAGCCATTCGGGAACGCGCCCGCCGTGCAGCGGCAGGTCGGCGGATCCGGAGCGCTTCATACCTTTTCACCACGGCGCCGCAATCGGAGTTGCTCGAGTTCCGATTTCAACGGCTGCCAGTACTCGCGGTCACTGAGCCGCTCCCCGGCTTCTTCGTGGGCCAGCGCCGTCGCTACTCCCTCGGAATCGGCAGCAACTGCCGCGGCGACCGCGGGACGATTCGGAGCCACCTCGCGCGCCGCGTCCTTTTGTGCGCCTGCCAATTCCAGCAGGAGGCCGGGTGTCCGCAACTCGCGCAGCCAGAATTCGACGAGAGCACGCGATGGCGACTCGCCGCGCGTGAGATAGCTCCTTTCGAGGAGACGGGCAATCATGGGCCAATCTTTATCCCGTTGCGTCTTCTTCGCATCCACCAGATCTTCGAGGGCCAAAAGCTCAATCGGTTCGCCGTCCGCTTCAATCGTGGTTCTGCGATTCCAAAGGTCGTCGAATGAGGCGCCACCGCGATAATGCGACATCAAGTCGATCCGCAGTCCCGCTACATCCGGCCGCCGGCAACGGAAGTGCACGGCATGGCCGCGATCGAGGAGATCCGCGGACAGCGCCGGAACCGCGATCGGTTGCGCTTCGAGATCGGCGAGGGCCGCGCGCAACCGCACAAGATTGGCGGCGTCGGAGAGAATCAGCAGATCGAGATCACGACTGAACTCCGCCGCGCCGTAGAACACGCACGCCTGGCCGCCCATCAGCAGCGTTCGCGCGCCATTCCTCCTCATCGAAGAAAGGGCTCTGAGTATCGGGCTCCGGCTCAAGCGAGCCTCCGAGCGCGAGATAAGTATCCCAGAGCTTCATGGACTCGTGGAAGCGCTCCTCGGGCGTCATACGATACCATTCCGCCCACTCTTCTCCGACGATGTCCTCGGCCTGAATGCGTCCGTTGTCCATACTCCACCTACTTACTCTATCCATTCCGGATCGCCGCCAGCGGGTACAATCGGAGCGATGGAAGACCGTACGGTGCGCCCCAGCCTGAAGACCGTTTGGACCGCATATGTGGCCGCGGTGATCGTCGTGCTGGCCGGCATATGGGCGTGGTTCAAATACGAGCCGGACGGCCCACCGTGGGTGCCGGCCTTTCTGCTTATCTTTCTCATACCGCCGATCCGAATGCATCTGAGCCGCAGGATGATCACGATGCGGTTTCATGACGATCACCTGACGATCGAGACCGGCTTTCTTTCGCGCACGCGCCGAACAATGGACATGGCGAAGATTCAGGATGTCACGGTGCGGCAGACGTTCGGGCAGCGCATTCTCGGCGTCGGCGATCTGATGCTCGAAAGCGCGGGCGAAAGCGGAGCGATGGCGATTGCGAACCTGGATAATCCGCGGGCAATCGCGGACCAGATTCTCGCCAGCTCGCGCCGGTGAGTCACGCCGACTTGCGCGTGATGGCCTGCACCGGCAGAAAATCCGAGATGCGCTGCGAGCCTTTCATCCGCACCAGATCCGCCAGCGTATAGCCGTCGAGCACGGCGAAGAACGATTTGAGCGCGTCGTGCAAAACTCCGCGCAACGAACACGCCGCCAGAATCCGGCAGGTATTCTGCTCCCGATCGAAGCACTCGACGATGCGGAAATTCGGCTCGGTCTTCCGCACCACTCCGCCGATGTTGATCTTCGCGGGATCGCGCGCCAGCATCACGCCGCCGGTCCGCCCCGCCGACGCTTTCACAAAGCCGTGTGTATCGAGCGTCTGCACCACCCGCACCAGATGATTCCGCGAAATCCCATAAGCATCGCTGATCTCGCGCGTCGAAACCTGACGGTCGCGATGCTCGGCCAGATACAACAGGATTCGCAGCGAGTAATCGCTGTGGAGCGTCAGGTTCACGCCGGCTTCTTCCAGTAATCCGGCAGTCCCGGCTTCGTATCGAGAAGGATTTCGAGTATGGCGCGCCGATCGTCGGCCGACAGGCGCTCGAAAGGTTTCGACGTATCTTTCCCGCTCAGCACATCGTAGAGGCGCTTATAAACTCGCTCGCGAACCACCGCCGGCATGGAATCGAACGTCTCGCTGTAGATCATGTAACTCAGCGGATAGCGGAACATGCGCGTGTGCAGATCGAAGTCGCGCAGCGAGCGACCCTGATGATCGCGCGGGCCGCGCCGCGGAAACGTCCTGCTGAACGTCGACACGCCCTCGACGGGATCGTAGAGTTTTGCCTCGCCAACGAAAAGCATGTACTTCACCATCGCTTCGATGTCGCCGTTGATCCGCGCGTTGCCGGCGTCGTCAGGAACGCCTTTGGCGTGCGCCGGGTTCTGCAGCTCGACGCGCGTCTCCCAGGCGGTGCGAATCATCAGGTCCACCATGTGCGTCTGGTGCTCGAGCGTCATCAGCGCCACGATGTCGCTGGTGGGCGCCATGTAGTGCGATGCATCGAAGCGGTGGCCGAGGCTGGTGATGTTCTGGGAATTCGTCATGTCCAGGTTGCGCGGCTGCGAGGCATCGTGCGCGACGGAGTTCCCCATGTGGCGCATGCCGCCATGCGTGCCCGTGACGTACCATCCGCCCCAGCGATCGGAAAAAGGAGTGCGGTCGTCCGTCTCAAGGCTGGCTCCGCGGAAGGCCGGCGTGCCGTCGCCCGACGGAAAAACGGACGTCACCATAACGCCCGGAATTCCCAGCGTCGTGATTCCCTGATGGCACTGGAGGCAGTCCGACCGGCGATCGAACTCAGGCTTCGCCGCTTTCTTCACATCGAGGGTGTAAAAAGTTACTCCCTGTTTCGGATCGAGGGCCGCCATCTCCAGCACGTCGCCGCCCTGGACTGACCCGACCGCCACGTTGTCATTAAAGAAAAGCGCGCGTGGCGCCCACGGCGAGATCTTTGGATTCTGGAAGCTGGTCTTCGAGAAAACCAGAAGCTGCGAGTCGACGTCGACGTCGAGATTTTTGAGTAACGACGGCAGGTAGCCGAGCCCTCCGGGCGCGTAATCGAGCTTCGCCTTGCCGCTGTCGAGCTTCGCGACAAGCCGCGCGACGGGATCGTCAACCGGTCGATCGCCATACTGGATGGCGGGATCGTCGACGGGAACCCACCGGTGCTCGTCCATGTCCGTTTGCGTGACTTCGGCCAGCAGGAGCGTGAGGCTGGACGCGGCGGCGAGGCTCAAAGCGGCGCACAGGAGCCGGCGGGCGGACATGGCTATATTATGCATCTCACTTGCATAATATGCAACAGACTCAGCGCCATTCGAGCGGATATCATGACACAAATGACTCCCGCCGAAGCGCAACTCCATATTCGCTATACGAATTGGGCCTCTAACCAGCTTCTCGACGCCGTCGCCGCGCTCTCTGCTGAAGATCGCGAGCGCGCCAACGGAATCTCGCACGGCAGCATCCTCGGCACGCTCGCGCACGTCATGTTCGCCGACTGGATCTGGTACACCCGCGTTGTCGCGCCGATCGATCGTCCCGCGGAAACGCTCGAAGTGCTGCAGCGCGACTGGCCGGACATTCAGCGCCGCTGGGAAGCGTGGAGCGACTCGCTGACGGACGCCGCGCTCGATCGATTCGTGTCTTTCAAACGGGCGAACGGAGCCGAGTCGGGAGCGCCCGTGTGGCAGATCGTCCTGCACGTGGTTAATCACGGAACGCTTCATCGAGGCCAGGTGATGGGCATGCTGCGGCAACTGGGCGTCGCTCCGCCGGCAACGGATCTCATCCGGTACTATCTGAACTTCGCCGCCGGCAAAGCAACGGCTTGAGAGCGCGCCAGAGCAGGACCGGAAAAAGTCCCACGCGCCGACAACTTGCATATCAGCAATCTGCCTAACCCTGGCAACACTTGTGATTCAGCCCATATGGTTGCCTTGATCTGCAGGTTGGCCAGACACGCCTGAGCCGAAAAGCACCGGCCTGACAGCGGCCCGGAAGTTATCACCGAGCCGGCGTTCCCGCAGATTACTCCTGCCTCGCCGGCCGGCGGCCGACGTTGCCAGCACCCGCCCCTGCAAGTTCCAGGTCACCACTTCGCCGTCAGCGACGATCTGGCGGTCGCAAAAACAAGTCTCATCGCATCAAGCGAAAATATTGCTCCAGAGGCAGAAATCCCGCGGCATCGCGCCGCCATTCCTCGCGACTGGTGAAGCGCGGGGATCGCCTCCGCACATCGCGACTCTGCTGTGCCCAGGTGGTGCACGGGTCAGACAGTTTCCGAGCGCCTTCGACATGATTTTGATCGCTGTGATCTGGTCACCTGCTGGTCTCCGTGGCCGGTCTACATGGACTTGACACGGCAAACCCAGGCCGCATATAGTCAACAAACCGCTTGCTGATTGAGGACGATCGCACGTCTCCGTGGAGGTCATTATGAAAATTACCGCTCTATTAACGCTGATATCAATTGCCGGTGGTGTCGCCTTTGGCCAGACAGCGGCGGGGACGCTGACGGGTCTCGTTACAGACCCGACGGGAGCGGTAATCGCGGGTGCTCCGGTCGTGGCTACCAACGTCGACACGGGCGTAAAGATTGCGGGCGCCACTTCGCAGACGGGGAATTACACGATTCCCCAACTGCCCGTCGGCAAGTATGTCGTCAGCCTGGAGCAGCCTGGGTTTAAGACGTTCCGCCAGGCGAATGTGGTGGTCGATGCCGCGCAAACTGTCCGGCTGGACGTCGTAATGGAAGTGGGCGCCGCTACCGACTCCGTGACGGTTACCGGCGAAGCGGCGCTGCTCCAGACAGACACCGGAGCCACGGTCCACGACATTCTGACCAAACAGATTGCGGATCTGCCGGTGTTGCCGCTCGGCACTTTCGTTCGCGATCCGCTCGCTCTGGCTTACACTCTTCCCGGCAGCGTCAACGTTAACGGCTCCGGATTCGCGCCCCGTATTAACGGGTTGCCGCAGGCGAGCAATCAATACCGCGTGGACGGAGAAATTGTCACTAATGCGGGCGCCCCAACCATTACGACCCGCAATAACGTGAGCCCCGATGCCATCCAGGAAGTCGCCATCCAGTCCAGCAACTTTAACGCCGAGTTCGGATCGGTTTCCGGCGCCGTGTTCAATCAAGTGGTCAAATCCGGCACCAATCAATATCACGGCACGGCCTACGACTACCTGACCAATGACTTCCTGAATGCCGCCGACGCCGCGAGTCACGTGAAGACCAGGACGCGCGGTAACGACTTCGGGGGAAACGTCGGAGGACCCGTCTGGATTCCAAAGCTGTACAACGGGAAGAACAAGACCTTTTTCTTCGCCAATTTCGAAGATTACCTCCAATATCAGCTGCACACCTCCGATTTCACTCCTCCTACAGTTCCAACGGCAGCTTACCGGTCAGGCGACTTCAGCGGATTGCTCGCGACGTCGGCGGGCAATCCCGTCAACCTTCAGATCAACGGCCACACCTATCTTGATCCCCTCGGCAACCCGATCCAGCTTGGAACTATCTTTGACCCCAACACAACCCGAACCGTCACCTGCAATACGGCGGTCTCGCAGGATTGCGGCGGAAACGGGTCGGTGGTCACCGTGCGCTCGGCATTTCCCGGCAACATCATTCCGCCGAGCCGTATCGACCAGGTTTCCGCGGCCATTCTCAGCAAGTATGTCCCGCTGCCGCAGGGGCCCAATGCCGCCGCCGGAATCCTCACGAGCAACTACTTCAACCCGTTCCGGGGTTACCGCAAAACCCGGTCGCCAACACTGAAGATCGATCAGAACCTCGGCTCCAAAGGGCGCGTGTCGTTTACCTATTCCGACAATCACACCGAGTCGCCGGTTCAGGCCCTCGGACTCGGCGAAGGATTTCCGGAACCGATCACTGCCAACGCCGGGACGTTCGAAAGCTCACCGACGTTCCGGCTGAATACCGATTACACGCTGCGCCCCAACATGATTGTGCACGTCGGGATCGGTTTTCAGGAATACAACTTCTGCGCCTGCACCGTGACGACTGATTACAATGCCGCGGCTGCAATCGGACTGACAGGCGCCACCCTGAACCAGACATTTCCTCGCATCAACTCGACTGCCGTGACGACTCCGCAAATTGGCGGCATGAGTAACCTTGGGCCTACAGGAAACTCACATGCCCCCGAACGGCACCCGACGAGCTCGGCCAGCCTCACCTGGGTTCATGGAAACCATACGTTCAAGATGGGTGGGGACTACCGGAAAGACTACGTGGTCGCATTGAACACGACCAACACCGCCGGAACCTTCAGTTTCGGGACCGGGACCGCCGGCGTCCAGACCGGCAACGGGGTTACTTGGCAGCCTTCGCTGGATGGCCTCACCGGTTTCACCGGCAATACGAATGTCGGCTTTCCCTTCGCTAATTTTTTGCTGGGCGACGTTACCAGCCTGACATTGAGCCAGCCCGTAGATTATCGCCGAACCAAAACACAAACCGGCCTCTACGTGCAGGACACGTGGCGCGTGCGGCGTGACCTTACGATTGACATCGGTCTGCGCTGGGACTACGGCACCTATGCGAAAGAAGACTATGGCCGAACCGTGGACTTCAGCCCGACCACTCCCAACCCGAACGCGGACGGCCGCCCGGGCGCTTACATCTATGAGGCAACCTGCAAATGCAGCTTTGCTCACAATTATCCATACGCCTACGCCCCCCGGCTCGGAGTCGCATATACGCTGGATAAGAAGACAGTGATCCGCGGCGGTTTCGGTCTCGCCTATGGCTTCACTCCCGTTACCGCGGGCCCAGTCATCAACAGCGTAGTCACACCGACTCTGCAGAATGGCTTCAGCGATTTCCAACTGCAGGGCGGTATTCCTTCGAGGTATCAGCCGACGTGGCCGAACTACAATCCCGGCTTTGGATTCGTGCCGAACACCGTCAATGCGCTGCAGTCCGGAGTTACATTGATCGATCCAAACGCCGGCCGTCCGGACCGGACCTGGCAGTGGAACCTTGCCGTCCAGCGGGAAATCAGGCCGGACCTCGTGGTGGAAGCCGCTTACATTGGTAACCGCAATGTATGGCAGTCCACGGGAGGGTCGGCTGCGAATCCAGGCTTTCAGGATTTGAATGCCGTCTCCGTCGCGACCTTGAATCGCTATGGGTTCACCGTAGGCAACCTCGATGACGCGACTCTTCTCAACACTCAGTGGAGCCGGCTCAGTCCCGCCCAGTTGGCAACTTTAAACGCCAGGGGTGTAACTCCGCCTTACCCGTCATTTCCTGTAACGGGACAGTTCGCCGCGACCGTATTGCAGGGACTTAAGCCATTTCCTCAATTCAGCAGCGTGATCTCGCCGGTGGCTCCGCAGGGGAAATCGTGGTATGACTCACTTCAACTGCAGGCGACCAAGCGCCTTAGTCACGGGTTGCTGGCGAATGTGAACTACACGTTCTCCAAGAACCTGCAGTTTACCGGGTCGCCGGATGTCTTCAATACGAGCGTAGGCAAAGATCTCGTGCCGGCCAATCCGCCACAGATATTGCGCATCACTTTCGATTATGAAACGCCGCGGCCGATGAGACTCCCCGTGCTCAGCAACAAATACGTCAGGGAGGTCGTCGGCGGGTGGGGAGTGGCGGGGGAGCTCTATTATCAGACCGGCGCCTATATGGGCCGTCCTCTCAGCGGTTCCAACAACGCGATCAGCCGCTGGCTGGGCCGCGGAACGGGTAGTGCTCTGGCGCTTGGCGCCACGTCGGCGCCTGGCTGGAACGGCGCGCAATTGAAGAAAAACCCTGACGGCAGCTACATGAATCCGTGGTCGGTTGACTGGACCGATCTGAGCGGCGTTCATCACACCGATCCACTTGATATTAACTGCCATTGTTTCGATCCGGCAAAGACCGTTGTGTTGAACCCGAATGCGTGGCAGACCATTCCGGACGGGACATGGAGCCCGGATACCTCCACCTATGCATTCTTCCGGGCTCCGCGGCGCCCGACCGAGTCGGCCAACATTTCGCGGAATTTCCGCATCAAAGAGAGATACACGTTCCAGATCCGGCTCGAGTTCCTGAACATTTTCAATCGCGCGTTTCTTCCGCCCCCTGTAATTTCGTTCAGCCCGGTCAACGCCAGCGCCACTCTACAGAAGGCCGCGAACGGGAACTATATCGGAGGCTTCGGAACATTCGGCAATCTGAGTAACTCCGGGGCCTTGTCCGGCTATGGGCTGGGTCTTGGCGGCGGTCAACGTACAGGTCAGCTTATCGCCCGCTTCACGTTCTGATACGCAGCGCGCGCCGGGCCTTCGGCACCGACAGTTTATCGGACTTCGAGCGGATGGCCGACCATCCGCATCGATCTGTCTTAACGTTTTTCAGGGCTTGCAGGAAACTATTCATGAACGATGGCCCGCGCCACAGATCCACATGGGCCTAAACTGAAGCTGTGCCGCTCGCGCACAATCAACGGGCCGCGGTCGAGCGCGTCTTCCAGTTCTCTCTGCTGGGACTGATCGCCACCGCGTGGTTCGCTCTCGCCGGCTCCGGGTATCTCGACCGCCCCACGCTGCTGCTGACGCTCGCCGGACTGCTCTTCCGCGCCGCGATGACTGCCGGGGTGATTCGTTTCGAGATCCCGTTGCGCGCGATCTCCGTGCTGGCTCTTTCTTATGTCGCTTTTTTCCCGCTCGATCTTTACTATATTTCGCGTGATTTTCTGACTACGACAGTCCACGGCATCTGCTTTCTCGCGACCGTCAAGATTCTGACCGCGCAATCGAATCGCGACTTCGCGTACATGGGCGTGATCTCGTTCATTGAGCTGATCGCCGCCGCGCTTCTGTCCGCGCAATCGAGCTTCTTCACGTGTCTGGCGCTCTATGTGGTATTCGCCATCGCCGCCTTTACAAGTGCGGAGCTCCGGCGCGGTTTTGCGGCAAGAGAACCACAGATCGCGCCCGCGCCCTCCGGAATCGCGTGGCGGCTTGCGGTCGTTGCGGTGGCCGCAACGGGCGGAATTCTCGTGCTCACGCTGGGGCTGTTCCTGCTCATCCCCCGCACCGCGCGCATGGCCGCGATGCTTTTGCCGCGCGGTCCGCGCCTCACTGGCTTTTCGAACATCGTCGACCTCGGCGGCTTCGGCAAGGTCAGCCGCGACGATCGCCCGGTGCTTCACATCCTCTCTTATACGCGCGCCCTGCCGGCCGATCTCAAGTGGCGCGGCAGCGCCCTCAGCCGCTTCGACGGCCGACGCTGGTGGGAACCGCGCCAGCCCGCCCGCGTGATTCCCACCGTCCGCGGCGCGGCCCAGATTGCGGACCTGAGCCAGCGCTCCCGGCGCGACGGCCGCCGCCTCCTCTACCGCGTCGACATCCAGAATTCGGGCACGGGAACGCTGTTCATCGCGGGAATTCCCGAATTCGTCAACGCAGATGTGCCGACTCTGCTGCTGACGCCCGAGGATTCCCTGCGCCTGGTGCCCGGCAGCCAGGTGCAGCGTTACGAAGTGGCCGCGCACTCCGGTCCACCTCTGCCAGTGCCGCTTACGGCGGAGGAGAAGGCGCGTTATCTCGAACTGCCGCCCCTCGACGTCCGGATTTTCGCCCTCGCGCGCCAGTGGGCCGGCGATAATCCACCGCTCGACCGCGCGCTCGGCATCGAGCGACATCTGCGCACCGACTTCAAGTACGTGCTCGACGGACCCGAAAAGCCGGTTCGCGATCCGCTCGCCGATTTTCTGTTCGTGCGCCGGGAAGGCTACTGCGAATATTTCGCTTCGGCCATGGCCGTGATGCTGCGCGCCGAAGGCATCCCGGCCCGTGTCGCCACGGGATTTCAAAGCGGATACTTCAACAACGTTTCGGGTCTCTACGTCGTGCGCGCCTCCGATGCGCACGCGTGGGTCGAAGGATGGATCGAAGGGCGCGGCTGGATGACCTTCGATCCCACTCCGCCCGACACCGGCGCCGAGCGCCCGCGGCTTCTGTCGGCGCTGAACATGTATCTGGATGCCGCCGATCACGCGTGGCGCGAATGGATCGTCTCCTACGACATCAACCACCAGGTCGCGATGGCCGCGCGATTCGAAGCGGCCCTGCGCCGCTGGAACCATCCGGGCACTTCGGCGGACCGTCACTGGACCGCGGCGATCACAAGCGCCATCAAAAACTGGGGAACCACCTGGGGAACCCCGGCGCTCACGATCCTCCTGATCGCGGGCGTATCGGTTTTCTTCGCGCCGCGTCTGTTCCGCGAATGGAGGAAGCGCGCGCAACTGCGGAAGATCATGCGGTCCGGTGGCTCGCCTTCCGACGCCAGCCTGCTCTACGAGCGCATGCTCGAAATTGTCGCCCGGCGCGGCTTCCAGAAACCGGCCTGGTTCACGCCCGCCGAATTTGCCCGCTATTATTCGGGTGAGGAAAAGGGGCAGGTCGCGCAATTCACCGAGATCTACAATTCCGTACGCTTCGGCGGCGACGCGGCGGCAGCTTCACGGCTGGCGGAATTGCTTCAGGATCTCGAGCGCCCGCGCCACGACCGGCCTGTCGATCATCTCGCCATCCAGTGAGACCGCGGCCCCGCCCGCTTTGGACGATGCCTCGACTACACGTTTCGCCCAGGCAGCTTCTTCCTTAGTGGAGCCGAAGCACTCATGCACAGGCGCGATCTGTTTCGGATGGATGCACAGTTTGCCCCCGAAGCCCAGCCTTCGAGCGCGCTGCGTATCGGCGCGGACCGGCTCGGGCGAGTCGAATGTCGTGGTGATGCCGTCGACCGGCGCAGGCAGCCCCGCGACGCGGGAGACGAGAACGAGCTGCGAGCGGAAGTAGAGCAGTTCCTCGCCTTCGCCGTTAATTCCGAGATCGACCTGGAAATCGATCGATCCGAACAGCAGCCGCTGGACAGGCGGACTGTGCGCGATCGGCGCCACGTTCCAGAAGCCGCGCGCCGTCTCGACGATCGGCAGCACCGGAGCGCCGATGGCCTCGATATCCTCCACGCGTTCGGCTTTCGGCAGGACCACACCCGCGACTCCCGGCGCCTGGCATATTGCGAGATCGTCGCGGAACCATTCGGTGCCGGCACCGTTGATTCGGACGCAGACCGGATGCTCGGCCGTTAGCCAGCGGGCGACGTTCTCGCGTGCGGCCAGCCGCTCGGCCGGAGGCACGGCATCTTCCAGATCGATGATTACGGAGTCCGCGCCGCTGGCACAAGCTTTCGCGAATCGATCGGGACGATTGCCCGGCACGAATAAATACGAGCGCGGCACGGTCATATGAGAAAGGCTCCGATCCGGGTTGCGTTTTCGAGATCGCGGATGTGGGCGATGATCGCGGCTATCTCATGAACCGTCGCGCCCTCGCGATATTCCGCGAGCCGAAGCGCCTTGGCTTCGACCTCGGCAGGCGTGAGGGAATTGCCGGGATCGCCGCGCGGCTCGTCAACGCGCCCATGAAGAATGCGGCCATCGGTCGTCACGACCGTAACCTTACCGATCCAACGCGCTGGATAGGCCTTATCCACCTCGGGGTCGAGAGCCATCGAGACCTTCCCGCGAAATTCGGCGACGCGTTGATCCTGAAAGTGCTCGTCGAATTCACGGAGGCCGGCGTGTCCGAAAACGGCAATCAGGCCCAGCACAGTGCCCATCGAGAACTTCGCCTGATGTACGGTGCGAGGAATATCGACGGCGCCAAGAACGTCGATCGCGCCCTGATGAACATGCGCGGTAACGCGCGCGATCGCTTCCGCGGTGAGTTGGTGCGAGTTCAAAACATGGAGCAGCGCGTCCGCCGCCGGATGCGTGTGCCGGCAGCAGGCATGAAATTTGAAGGAAGTTTCGAGCAGCGCCCAACGCTCGCCCAATCGATCGACAAGCTTCGCGGGGTCGGCATCCGTCGACATTCCCGCACCCATGCCCTGCGCGCCTTCGAAGATCCGGCGCGCGCCCGTGAAGCCCTGTCTGGCGAGATACGCCGCGAGAAGTCCGTCCGATGCCGCCTTCGCGGTGTGAAGTTGTTTTGAGTCCGCGGCATCGCGCAGGAACTCCCACAATCCCGCTGCTTGCGTGCCCGCCGATCCGAAGGCGTGCAGCATTTGATCCGCGGACAATCGCAGAAGCCTGCCTGCGGCGGCCGCGGCTGCGATCGTTCCCGCCGTTCCCGTTGTGTGGAAGACCTTGTAGTGCGAACGGCCAAGGAACTCTCCCACGCGGATGCCGACCTCGTACCCCGCCACGGCCGCCGCCAGAAACTCGCGGCCGGAACTTCCCTGCTCCTGTGCAATGGCTAGTGCGGGAGGAAATACCACGGTCCCCGGATGAAAGACGGATCCATTGTGGACGTCATCCTGTTCGGCGAAGTGGCTCGCCGCGGCATTGACCATCGCGGCGAAAAGCGGCGATGTGCGGCGGCGCGAGATCAGGACTTCGGACGGGCCGTCATGCGGTCCCATTGTCCGCGCCAAACAGTCGACGGCCTCGACGGCACGCGCGCCCTTGCCGGCGAGCGCGGAGCCGAACCAGTCGAGGAACAACTCCTTCGCGCGCGCGAGCACCGGCGCCGGGACGTCTTCGAACCGCAGATTCGCCGCGAAGTCCGCGAGCCGCTCGCTCGGGCTGGTCATAGCGCGCCCTCTGCCCGCAGCCGCGCGATGTCATTGTCCGCATATCCAAGCTCCTGGAGGATCGCGTCCGTGTGTTCGCCAGGCGCGGGGACCGCGCCCATGTTCGCGTCGGTCATGCCGGGCGGCAGGAGAGCGGGGATTTGTCCCGCCGGCGTCCCGACACTGACCCATCGCGAGCGAGCCTGCAACTGCGGATGAGCCCACAGATCGCGCATATCGTTCACGCGCGCGCTGGCGATCTGTGCGCCTTCCAGCAACGCGACGACTTCCGCGGCTGTGAGCCGCGAAAACGCCGCCTCGACGATTGCATGCAGTTGGTCCCGCGCGGCCGATCGACGCGAGTTGGTGGAGAATCGCGGCTCCGACGCCAGTTCCGGCATGGCCAGCACCTTGTCGCAAAACACTGCCCACTCGCGCTCGTTCTGCAATCCCAGCATCACGCTCGTTCCGTCGCCCGTCGCGAACGGTCCATACGGATAAATGGTGGCATGCGCTGCTCCCGCGCGCGGCGGCGGCTCGGCGCCGTCGAACGCGTAATACAAAGGATTGCCCATCCACTCAGCCATGCATTCGAGCATAGAGAGATCGATGCGGCGCCCTTTGCCCGTCCGGCTGCGCTCCATCAGCGCCGCGAGGATGTTGTTGCACGCGAACATGCCGGCCGAGATATCCGCGATCGAGCAGCCTGCTTTCGCGGGAGCCTCGGGCGTTCCCGTCACCGAGACGAATCCCGACTCGCTTTGGATCAGCAGATCGTAGGCCTTCTTGTCGCGATACGGGCCGTCGGCGCCGTAGCCGGAGATGTCGCAGACGATCAACTTCGGATGCATCTCGCGCAACTGCTCGAAGGATAGTCCCAGGCGCTCGGACGCTCCGGGCGCAAGGTTCTGCACCAGCACGTCGGCTTTTTCGAGCAGAGCAGCGAGGATGGCCGACGCGGCTGGGTGCTTCACGTCAAGCGCCAGGCTTTCCTTCGCACGATTGCACCAGACGAAGTAGGACGAGAGTCCGCGCACACGCTCGTCGTAGGCGCGGGCGAAGTCTCCGACGCCGGGCCGTTCGATCTTGATCACGCGCGCGCCCTGATCGGCCAGCAGACGTGTGGCGAACGGGGCGGAGACGGCGTGCTCCAGCGCGATGACGGTGATTCCATGAAGCGGCAGGGTGTGTGGCGTGGGGCTGCTCATGGAGTAAAAGAGGCTCCGGGCGCCGGCAGTAGTGCCCGCGCCACCATGGACATCAGAAAGACCTCGGCATCTTCAGCACGTGCTCGCCGACGTAGGAAAGGATCAGATTCGTCGAGATCGGCGCGACCTGATATAGCCGCGTCTCGCGAAACTTACGTTCCACATCGTAGTCGCGGGCGAAACCGTATCCGCCGTGGAACTGCAGACAAGCATTCGCCGCTTCCCACGACGACCCGGCGGCCAGCAGCAGGGCCATGTTGGCTTCCGCTCCGCAGCTCTTGTGCGCATCGAACAGCGCGCAGGCCTTGAAGCGCATCAGATTCGCCGCCTCGACGTTGATATACGCCTTCGCGATTGGAAACTGCACGCCCTGGTTCTGACCGATGGGACGCCCGAACACCGTCCGGCTGCTGACATACTTCGTCACTTTATCGATGAACCAGTAACCGTCGCCAATGCATTCGGCGGCGATCAGGGCGCGCTCGGCGTTGAGGCCGTCCAGAATGTAGCGGAAGCCACGGCCTTCGTCGCCGATGCGATTTTCGACGGGAATCTCCAGGTCTTCGATGAAGAGCTCGTTCGTCTCGTGGTTCACCATGTTAGGAATCGGACGCACTGTAATTCCCTTCCCGATCGCGGCGCGCAGGTCGACGACGAAAATCGACATGCCGTCGGACTTCTTCGCTACCTCGGCCAGCGGCGTCGTGCGCGCGAGCAGAATCATGAGGTCGGAATGCTGGACACGCGAAGTCCAAACCTTCTGGCCGTTGACGATGTAGCGATCGCCGCGGCGCACAGCCGTCGTCTGGATTTTCGTGGTATCGGTGCCGGCCGTGGGTTCGGTCACCGCCATCGACTGCAGCCGCAGCTCGCCGCTCGCGATCTTCGGAAGGTACGCGCGCTTCTGGGCGTCGGAGCCGTGGCGCACCAGCGTCCCCATGTTGTACATCTGGCCGTGGCAGGCGCCCGAGTTGCCGCCGGAACGGTTGATCTCCTCCATGATCACGGAGGCTTCGGCGAGAGTGAGTCCGCCGCCGCCGTATGGTTCGGGGATCAGGGCGGCGAGCCATCCGGCTTTAGTGAGCGCAGCGACGAACTCTTCGGGATAGCCTTCCTTGCGGAAGTATTCGGGCGGGAAGCTTGCGCAAAGGCCGCGGACGGCGGCGCGGATTTCGTGGTGTTCGTCAGACATAGGGGCTGGCGAAGGAGCCGAGGAGAGAGATGTGGTTCTTTTGCATGCCGAGATTGAAAGTAACATGGCGGCGGCGCGAGACCCGGGAGAGTGGCCTTCCCGGGATTCGGCGGGTTGTCGCCGGGTTGGTCCTGGGTTATTTCCCGGGTTATTCCTGCCGGATGGAACTTTCCGTTCTTGTTGACAGCAGAGAGACTTATTCGTTCCCGGGTTGGGTTCGTTTGTGAAATTTGTTTCCGGGGTTGCGCCGGTCGTGAACGCAGGCGAGCGATCGGTCCGGGGCGCTTGCCGCGGGTGGAAAACGGAGGATTTCGGAGCATTTCCCGGCCCGATGTCAGACGCTGGTATAAGCTTTCTGAAAAGCTTTCCGCAAGAGGAGGAGGATATCTCATGATCTCCCGCCGCGAATTTGCGAAATCCCTGACCGCCGCTCCGGTGCTCGGGGCGTCTTCGATCCTGCGCGGGCAGCAGTCCCCTCTGAAGGCCCGCATCAAGATCGACACCGAGCGCACGATCGGCGACATCGACCCCAAACTCTTCGGGAACTTTATCGAACACCTCGGGCGCTGCGTCGACGGCGGGGTATTCGACGAGAAGTCGCCCCTCGCGGACTCCAACGGTTTCCGCCGGGACGTTCTCGACGCCGCCAAAAAGCTGCACGTGACGCAGCTCCGCTGGCCCGGCGGCAACTTCTCGTCGAATTATCACTGGCGCGATGGAATCGGGCCGCGCGACCAGCGTCCGCCACGTCTTGAGATGGCGTGGGGAACCGTCGAAAGCAACCGCTTCGGCACGCACGAGTTCCTGAATTATACGGAGCTGCTTGGGGCTGACCCCTACATCTGCGCGAATCTCGGAACCGGCACGTGGGAGGAAGCGCAGCAGTGGGTCGAATACTGCAATTCCTCCGAGGACACGGCGATGACGCGCCTGCGCCGCCGGAACGGCCGCCGCGATCCGTGGAAGGTCACTTACTGGGGACTCGGCAACGAAATGGATGGTCCCTGGCAAATGGGCCATCGCAGCGCCGACGACTACGGCAAATTCGCGCTCGAAGCCGCCAAGCTCATGAAGTGGACCGATCCGAACGTCAAGCTGATCGCCGCCGGCTCATCGAACTTCGGCGCCGGCTCGGACTGGACCGGCTGGAACCGCACCGTCCTCGAATATTTGAAGAATCATGCCGATTATTTGTCGCTGCACACATATATTGGAAATCCGGACAACGATTTCGGCGATTTTCTCGCCAACTCGCTCGAGCTGAGCTCGCGCATTAAAACCGCCGAGGGCATTATCGACGCCGCGATGTCAGGCGTGCGCGGACGCAAAATCTACATTGCCTGGGACGAATGGAATGTCTGGTATCGCGCGCGCGGCAATAACCAGCGCGGCCGGCGTATTCTGGAAGAGCACTACAATCTCGAAGACGCTCTCGTCGTCGCCACGTTCCTGAACGCGTTCGTCAATCACGCCCACATTGTGAAAATGGCGAACATGGCGCAGCTCGTGAATGTCATCGCGCCGATCTTCGTCAATGACACAGGACTGTATCTTCAGACGATTTACTATCCGCTGCAGCTTTTCGCCGCCAACTCCAAAGGCAAGGCTTTGGAGTTGTTTGTGGATGCACCCAGTTATAAGAGCAGGCGCTTCGACGACGTGCCGTTTCTCGATACATCCGCCAGTTATGAAAACGGCACTCTGGTGTTGAATGCCGTCAATCGCAATAAAGAACAGACCCTCCAAACGGAGATCGAGCTTCAGGACAAGCAGTTCGCCGGCACTGTCGAAATCTCGGAAGTGAACGGCCCGGATATCAAAGCGGAGAACAACTTCGATAAGGCCGCGGTGACACCGGTTCGGCGGTCACTGAAGGCGAGCGGCAGGACGCTGCGCTATGGCTTTCCACCTCATTCCTTTACGATGATCCGCATGAAAACCGCCTGACCGGCAATGGCTGGAAGTAATCGGCGTACCGGTACGAAATTCCACTTTGCAAATTCCAGTACGTGGGTCCTATTTGTTATATACTGTACAATCGTATTTAAATAAACTAAACAGGATTTTCGGAGGAAGAACATAAATGCGCCCTTTCCTGGGGGTAACCTCGGCTGTCAGAGCAATTGCCGTGATTGTTGCGCTGAGCGCGTCGGCGATTCCCGCGTTCCCGAACGGTTTCACGATCGTTCCAACCTTTGATGGCAGCATCACTTCAGACGCGAACGCCACGAAAATCGAGGCGTCGATCAACGCGGCGATTTCCCAGATTGAAAGCTACTTCACCGATAACATTACGGTCCCGATCCAATTCATCAAGGAAACCACCGGGCTCGGAAACAGTAGCACCGCCGCTGAGGAAGTAACATACACCGCTTACCGGAACGCGCTGATTGCCGATGCATCAGACAGCGACGATGCCGGCGCGCTCTTTTTCGACCTGCCGGACCAGGCAAACAGTCCCGTGGATGGACAGGCGGATATGTTGCTCACAGTCGCCAACGGTCAGGCGCTGGGTCTGAACGGACCGGCCACTTTCGACGGCACGATCTATCTCAATACATCGATCATGAACTTCGATCGCAGCAACATCAATCTGTCCTTCTACGACGCGCAATCGGTTGTGATGCACGAGATGGACGAGGTGCTGGGTCTGGGCTCCGGCCTGAACATTCCTCTTGGCCAGCGTGAGTCGCGGGCCCAGGATTTGTTCCGGTACAGCGCTCCTGGCGTTCGCAGCTACAGCAGCGCTGCGCCGTCGTCGTATTTTTCCATTGACGGCGGTGCAACCAATCTGGTGAATTTCTATCAAGGCGCAGGCGGTGATTATGGCGACTGGAAATCCGTCAACGGCTCCCCGAAAGTCCAGGACGCCATTGGCACACCCGGCTCGGTTCCTGCCTACGGAGTGGAAGTGCGCGATCTCGACGTGATCGGCTATAACCTGGTGACACCCGAGCCCGGCACCTGGCTGCTTCTGGCCGCCGGTATCGGGCTGATCACGCTCAGAAGCCGTCGCGCGGCCACACGCACCGAGTAAACGTCAATCGAATTCCGCCCAAACAACGGTATGGTCCGAAGCCTCCGGAGTCCGGCGTAACTCCACATCCACCTCGCACGCGCGGCACGCCGCTGCCAGTGGAGCCGTGGTCATAATGTGGTCGATTCGCCATCCCCAGTTGTTCGCGAAGGCGTTGCGGAAGTAATCCCAGTAGGTGTACTGCACATGCTCCGGGTGCAGTTTGCGAAAGACATCGGTGAATCCCCACGCAGCGGCATGTTTATACGCGTCGCGCGCGGCGATGTGGAAGTCGGGATCGTTGGCGCGCCGGTCCGGATGGTAAACGTCGATCGGCTCCGGCGCGACGTTCATATCGCCGGTCCAGATCGCGGGTTTCGCCGGATCGAGCCGCTCTTCGAAGTACGCCCGGACTTGACGGAACCACTCCAGCTTGTACGCATATTTCTCCGAGCCGACTTTGTATCCCTGCGGGACGTATGTGTTCACAACCGCCAGTCCGTTCACCACAACCTGGATGACCCGCATGTCCTCGCTGTCGGGTCCCTCGTGGAATCCGTAGAATACGGCTTCAGGCTCCTGACGCGTCAGAGTTGCCACGCCGTTGTAGGATTTCTCGCCACGAAATCTGACGTGATAACCCGCCGCGCGCAGAGTGTCGGCGGGAAAATCGCTGTCCTGCACCTTCGTCTCCTGCAGACACATGATGTCCGGCTGATTGCGCGCCAGCCAGTCGACGAGCCGGGGCAGACGCTTGCGAATGGAATTGACGTTCCAGGTGGCGATCTTCATTCCGCTGGGAGTAACCATTCATTATCCTCAACGCGCCAATTTCGCAGGTGGAGTGCCAGGAAGCAGAGCGGCCGTTCGCATGAGAATGAATCGCGCAATGGCAGCGCTTGCCGTCGCACTGATGACGGGGGCGGGGCCCGCGATGGCGCATCATTCGGCAGCGGCCGAGTACGAGGGAAAGACGACCGTCATCGCCGGCACGGTGACGCGTTTCGAATGGATAAATCCGCATGTGTGGATTTATCTGGACGTGAAGGATTCCCGCGGCGAGTCGATTCACATGAAGTGCGAAGGCAACGCGCCCAGCGGCCTGATCGAGAACGGATGGAGCAGGGATTCGCTGAAGCCCGGCGACAGGATTACGATCGAGGGATATCGGGCGAAGGGGCGTCCCGACGGCTTCAAAGCGCGAGTGGTGACGCTGCCGGATGGACGCCGCCTCGTGATGGGCCTGCCGCTCGATGGCGCGCTGGCCGATGGATCGCGCCGTGGAAGGTAGGCGGCGCTCGTTGTTATAATCGCGGCATATCCCACGCGGATGTGGCGAAACTGGCAGACGCGCCAGATTTAGGTTCTGGTTTCGAAAGAAGTGGAGGTTCAAGTCCTCTCATCCGCACCAATTCACTTCAGCTTCAATTCTTCGCCGGCGCAATCTGTTCCGCCGTTTCAAACACCGGCCGGATATCCACCGGCACATCGCTCACGCCCTTCAACGTCGCGCTCATCTCCGGACGCATTACTGCGAGCGTGTCAAGCATCTTCTTCGCGCCCGCGTAATTGCCCGTCGCTTCGATCGTCAGCAGATCGTGCGCCAGGTCCCGCACGGCGCCGCGGACTTTGGCTCCATCCACCTCCCATGCGGTCCCCTTGTGCACGAACGCGCCTTTGTCCGCCAGATAGTTGAATTGCAGCGCCATGCCTTTTCCGTGCGCCTCGTTGAGTCCGAACCGCAGCGTGCGGAATGACGACGCGAGGAAGGTCGTGTACAGATTGTTCTCGTCGTGCTTCAGATAACCGCGATCGAAGAAATGCTGCAGCATGTAGAGTCCAAGCACGTCCGCTTTGGCTTCTTCGATGGCGCTGTAGAGATCTTTCAACTCGGCGCGCGGCGTGGTCGCCCGCCCGTTCACGGTGATCTGATGTGGACCGATCCCGTGGCTCATCTCATGCGCCACGATATGCGTGAAGAACGAATCGAAGTTGAGAGATCCGCGCGCCGCCGGGGTCAGCACCGTCTTCGCGATCGGCTCCAGGGTCGACTTGAATTTCGCATCCTGCACATTCTTCAGCATCACGCGCTTGCTGCCCTTTTCCTGCACCACGCGCTCGTCGTTTGGCAGATTGTACGCCGCCGTCTGGATACCATGGTCGCCATCGCCCGCCGCGAACACCTCGTTCACCACGCGGATGGGCGCCGACGCTCCGATCTTCTTCGCGCGATACTTCGGATCGATCGGAAGATTGTCCTCAACCTCCTGCATGTGATCGCCGAAAAATTTGAGCTTCGCGGATTCCGCTTCGTCGCGAACGTTTATATAGGCTTCGAAGGCGGCTTTGTATCCGAAAAGTTCGTCGTTGTAAGTCTCGTAGGGACCGATCGTGATATCGAGAGGCGCGTCGAGATCCATCCACGCCACATCACTCGCGTAGTAATCGTTCGACAGAAACGCCGCTGCGCGCGCTTCGAGGAAGTGCTTCAGGGTGACATTGTCGGTAGCCTTAGCCGCGTCGCGGAGGTCCTGTGCGCAGGCGGCGAGATCCGCTTTGTACTCTTCCGAATAGGGAATCGCGCGTAGTTTGCCGTCCGAACCGGCGCGGATCACGGTGAAGAAGCCTTCCGCCTGTGCTTTGGCTTCAGGCGATAACGTCTTCACCCAGGCTTCGAACTGCTCGCGCGTCATGTTCGCCGGATAGAAATCAGCGCCCAGCGGCTTTCGCGCAGGCACGTCGGGCAGGAAGGCCTTGTGCTCGTCGAGGTCCGACCACGGGCCTTTGTTCAGCCAGAAGTATTCGTAGCGCGCCTTGCCGAGCGGGGACGTATCCTGCCGCAGTTTCGCCATCAGCGCGGGATTGCCGCTCCAGACCTGCCGAAGGAATATCCGGTTCACCACGCGCGCCGCGTCGATGAGGCTGGCCAGCGCTTTCTTGTCTCCCGGCGAGAGCTTCGACGTATCCACCCGCAGAGTGGCGGGCGCGAAGCGGGCGGTCATCTGCCGGAGTTCGGGAAGCGTGGCGACAGCGGCGAATATCGAAGTGCTCATCAGGAGAGTGACCACCGGAAAAAGTTTTTTTGGTCTCATGAATCAACAACCTGCGGGCAAACGCGGGCGTGCGGCGAAATGCCCGAGCTTACCATCCGGGCATGAAGGACTCCCGGCTCGAAGTGATTGGCTCCGCCGCCGCCGGCATCGCGCACGACGTGAACAATCAACTCATCCTTATTGTGAATCATCTGGAGGTCCGCGATGTGGCGGGGGCGCGGCGCGCGGCCGAGCGCTGCGCCGCTCTGACGGGCAGTCTGCTTGCGTACTGCAAACAGGAGCCGGTCGCGGTTGAGCCCATTTGCCCCGGCTCGTTCCTGAAGGCGTTTGCGGCGGATTTGCGCCTGTCCGGGGGAATCGAATTGCACTTGATCGTTCCCGACCTGTTGCCTGCCATCATGGCCGACGCGCTCGCTCTTACCCGCGTGCTCACGAATCTGGTTTCCAACGCCTGCGATGCCATGGATCACCAGGGAACCCTGCGCATCACAGCCTCGCCGCTTGTGATTGAAGTAAGCGATTCGGGTCCGGGGATTCGGCCGGAAGTGGCGGGGAAAATCTTCGAGCCTTTTTTCACGACCAGGGGCGCCCGCGGTACCGGCCTCGGACTGTCGATCGTCCGCGACCTCATGTGGCGGCAGGGGGGATCGGTTACTCTGCACTCCCGCGCCGGCGACGGAGCGCGTTTCAAGCTGGCCTTTCGGGCGGACTAGCAAGGCAGTAAACGTCTTTCATTCCAGGATCGGAAATCCGACATAATTCTCCGCGAGCGATGTCATCGCGGCGCGCGACCCGGTCAGATAGTCCAGCTCCGCGAGCTGCCTGCGGCGGTCGAACGCGTGTTCCGGTCCGAAGCCGAAGATGTGCAGCATCGACGTCATCCACCATGAGAAGCGCTGCGCTTTCCACACCCGGCGAAGGCACGTCTCGGAGTATCGATCGAGCAGGGCATCGCTGCCGGTCTTGTAATACTCCGCGATCGCCTGCGAGAGGACGTAGACATCCGCGGCCGCGAGGTTCAGTCCTTTGGCGCCCGTCGGAGGCACGATGTGGGCCGCGTCGCCCGCCAGAAAGAGCCGGCCATGGCGCATCGGCTCGACGACGAAGCTGCGCATCCCGGTCACACCCTTTTGCAGCACCGGACCCATGTTGGGCCGGAATCCATCGCGCGTTGTGAGGCGGGCGTTGAGCTCGTCCCAGATTTTTCCGTCAGGCCATTTCGAGATGTCCTCGTCCGGTTCGCATTGCAGGTAGAGGCGCGTAACGGTGGGTGAGCGCATGCTGAACAGCGCGAAGCCACGTTCGGTCCAGGAGTAGACGAGCTCTTCGGAGGCGGGCGCGGCTTCGGCGAGAATGCCGAGCCATCCGAATGGATAGTGACGATCGAAACACGTGATCGCGCCCTCCGGGATAGAAGGCCGCGAGACGCCGTGAAAACCGTCGCAGCCCGCGATGAAATCGCAGGTCAGCTCGTGAGCAGAACCATTGTGCCCGTAGCGAATGCGCGGCTTCGGAGTGTCGAAATCGTGGAGCGTCAGAGCATCCACCCCGAACAGCAGCGGACGCCCGCTGGCGTGGCGCGCGGCGTTGAGGTCTTTCTGAAGCTCGTTCTGGCCGTAGACCGTGATGGCGCGCCCGCCGGTCAGCTCGTACATATTGATGCGATGCAGCGAGCCGCCGAAACTGATGTTGATGCCGTGATGGACGAGCCCCGCGCGCATCATTCGTTCGCCGAGGCCGATGGCGTTGAGGAGGTCGACGGTGCCTTGTTCAAGCACACCGGCGCGGACGCGCTCAATCACGTACTCTTCGCTGCGCGCTTCGAGCACCACCGAGTCGATTCCGTTGAGGTCGAGCAGATGCGCAAGAAGGAGCCCTGACGGGCCGCCGCCGACAATTCCGACCTGAGTATGCATACTTAGCCCAGGGTACACTGTCCTTTCCATGCCAACCCTGGACGTCAATGAGATCCGGCAGATCCTGCCGCATCGATACCCGTTTCTGCTGGTGGACCGCATCACCGAGCTCGAGGCCGAGCGCATCGTCGGGATCAAAAACGTGACCGTGAACGAGCCGTTCTTCATCGGGCATTTTCCGGATTTCCCTGTGATGCCGGGCGTGTTGATCGTGGAGGCGATGGCGCAGACGGCCGGCGTGCTGGTGCTGAAGAGCATCCCCGATCGCGAGAACAAGCTGGTGCTGCTGGTATCGGTGGATGCCGCGCGATTCCGGCGCCCGGTAGTGCCCGGCGATCAGTTGCGCATCGAGATGGTTGTGATCAAGCGCAAGGGTTCGGTGGCGAAGATGGCCGGGAAGGCGACGGTGGATGGGAAAGTCGTTGCCGAAGCGGAAGTGATGTGCAAGCTGCAGGATAAGACCGCGCCTGAACCGGCCCCGGCCGAGTAATGGCGATTCATCCAACAGCGATCGTCGACCCGGCGGCGCGGATTCATGAGTCGGCCGCCATTGGCCCTTACTGCATCATCGGCGCTGAAGTCGAGATCGGCGCGCGCACGCGGCTGATGGGCAACCTCTTTCTCGAAGGCCCCTGCGCGATTGGCGAGGACAACGTCTTCTTTCCTTACTCGACTGTTGGAGTCGCGTCGCAGGATATGAAGTACAAGGGTGAGCGGGCTGAAACGCGCATCGGCAATCGCAACAGTATCCGTGAGTTCGTCACCATTCACCGCGGCACCGCGGGCGGGGGACTGCTCACCGAAATCGGCGACGACAACCTGCTGATGACTTACACGCATGTCGCGCACGATTGCCGGATCGGCAGCCACGTCATCCTCGGCAACAGCGTCGGCCTCGCCGGGCACGTGATCATCGAGGACTGGGCCGACGTGAGTCCTTTCAGCGGCGTCCATCAGTTCTGCCGGATCGGCAAGCATGCTTTCATTGGCCCATACAGCGTCATCAAACAGGACGTGATGCCGTACTCGCTCACGAGCAATCAGCCGGAAGTGCAGGTCTTCGGCGCCAACAGTGTGGGCCTGCAGCGGCGCGGGTTTGAGAAAGGGTCGATCGAAGCGCTGCAGACGGCCTTCCGGTTATTGACACGTGCGGGACTGAATACGACGCAGGCGATCGACCGTATCCATGCCGAAATCGAGCCGTGCGCCGAGGTCGAGGAACTGCTCGGGTTTATCGTCTCGTCGCAGCGCGGCGTGATCAAAGGATGAAGTACGGAGTTATTGCCGGCAACGGGCGCTTCCCGGTAATCGCACTCGAAACGGCGAGAGCGCAGGGCGATGAAGCGGTCGCGATCGCAATCAGGGAAGAAGCGTCGCCCGAAGTGGAGCGCGCCGCCGCGCAGTGTCACTGGGTTTCACTGGGCGAGCTCAGCCGTCTGATCGAAATCTGCAAAGCCGAAGGCATTACGCAGATCATGATGGCCGGCCAGGTGAAACACGCCAAGATTTTCTCGTCGATTCGTCCGGACTGGCGGCTGGTGAAAGTGCTCGCGAGCCTGCTGCACAAGAACACCGATTCGCTGATCGGAGCGATCGCGAAGGTCCTCTCCGACGAGGGAATTCAGCTCGTCGATTCGACTTTGTTGTTGAAACCATTGCTGGCACCGGCGGGCGCGATCACGAAGCGCAAGCCGGATTCCGACGAACAGCGCGATATCGAATACGGACGCAGGATCGCCCATGCGCTCGCGAGCCTCGATCTCGGACAGAGCGTCGCCATCGCCGACCGCGCCTGCGTGGCGCTGGAAGCGATGGAAGGAACCGACGCCATGCTGCGGCGGGCCGCGAGTCTTGTGGAGGGGCAGCGACTCACGCTGGTGAAAGCATCGTCGCGGCGCAGGCATCTGCTGTTCGATGTGCCGGTCATCGGTCCCGGCACGATCGATGTCATGATCGAAACCAATACAACGGCGCTTGCGGTCGACGCCGGGCGAACGCTTATGCTCGATCGCGAGGATTTACTGACGAAGGCGAACAACGCGAAGATCGCGATTACCGGCATGGAAGCATTGCCCGAAAAAGCATGAAGCGGATAGCCGTAATCGGAGCGGGATCGTTCGGGAAGAATCACGTCCGCGTGGTTCGCGAGAATCCACGGGCGGACTTAAAATTCGTCGTCGATGCGGACATCGAGCGCGCCAGGGAGCATGCGGGTCAGGCGCGGGCGGTCACCGATTTCCGCGAAATCGTCGGGTGGATTGACGCCGCGATCATCGCCGCCCCGACGATCCATCATGCTGCGATCGGCTGCGCGCTGCTCGAAGCCGGCATCGACCTCCTGATCGAAAAGCCGATCGCCTCCACGCTTGAAGAAGCGACTCGGCTTGTCGACACCGCGACACGCCACGGCCGCATTCTGCAGGTCGGCCACCTCGAACGCTTCAATCCGGCGGTGATCGCTCTCGAGCCCATCGCGACGCTGCCGTTGTTCTTCGAGATCCACCGAATGAGCGTCTTCACGCTTCGCAGCCTCGATGTGGATGTGGTCCTCGATCTGATGATCCACGATCTGGACATCGTGCTCGCGTTGGCCAGGGGCGCGCTCAAGGAAATCCGCGCCGCCGGGATCTCGGTGTTATCGCCGAAGGTCGATATCGCGAACGTCCGGCTGGAATTCGACGATGGATGCATCGCCAATCTCACCGCCAGCCGGGTTTCGACTGAGAAGGTGCGGAAGCTGCGATTATTCCAGCCGCGACAGTACATTTCGGTCGATTACGCAAAGCAGGCAGCGGCCGTGTTTTCCGTCGGAGGGCCGGAAGGAATCTCGATCAAGCAGCTTCCGATCGAATCCGCCGAGCCTCTGAAACTGCAGTTCGATGCTTTTCTCGACGCCGTCGAAACCCGCAAACCACCGAAACTGGATGGCGCTACAGCACGTAAAACACTGGAGATAGCTCTCGCCGTCCTTGATAAGATCAAGGAACACACGAGCGTGGTCGAGAAAACACTCGCTGCAGGATGGAAACCTTAGCGCCGCCGGAATTCGCCTCTCCAGAAACGGAACCCGAACTCCATCTTCTGCTTGCGCGCGATGCCGCGGATGACCACCGCCGCTGGAAGGCGGCCGCAATAGGCACGGCGATCTGGCATGTCGTGCTGGTAACCGGACTCCTGCTTGCGCCGGAGGGCACGAACAAGGTTTACCAACAGGCGCCTGTCGTCACAGTGACCCACCTCGTCACTCCACCCGACATCCTGACCCAAAAGGACCCGAACAAAGGAAAGTTGAGCAAAGAGCTGTCTATCGAGGCGATTGCTCCCCATTCTCCGGTCAGAACGCCCGCTCTCCCGGCTGCGGTAAAGCAGACGCCGAAACCCGCGCCGCCGCCGGCGCCGCAGATCGCCAAAGCTGAACCGAAACCGGTTCTGGTCGAGCCGCCCAAAATCGATCTGCCTAAGCTCGACGCGCCGAAAATCCAGTTGGATGTGCCGCCGATCGACCAGAGTTCCACGACCAATGGCCCGCCAGCTTCCACTCAGCCGCCGAAACTGGCGATGGAAAATGTCCCGCCACCCGGTTCTCCCTCGCGGGGGGCGGCCAACGGCCGGCAACTCGGGACGATCCTGATACCGAATCCGTCGGTGGACTCGGCGATTCACGAGCTTTCCCGCAGCGGGGTGGCGCCGGGAGGACAGCAATCAGTCACGGACTTCGGCAACGATTTAGGTAATTCCGGCCTGAATCTCCCGCCGTCCGCCGGGCGCCCGAAATCGAACCTCGAATTGCGCAGCGATCCGATGGGAGTCGATTTCCGCCCCTATATGATTCAGGTGCTGGCGGCGGTCCGGCGAAACTGGTTCGCGGTCTATCCCGAGGCCGCGCGACGGGGGCAGCGGGGCGAGGTCGCGCTGGAGTTCGCCGTCGCGAAGCAGGGATCGGTGGTCAAAGTCGTATACTCGACCGAATCCGGGGCGAAAGCGCTCGATCAGGCTGCCGTGGCGGCTATCAGCGCGTCGAACCCACTGCCTCCCTTGCCAAGCGCGTTTAAAGGCGAACGGATTGTGCTGCGGCTGACGTTCCAGTACAACATGCCCCGCTAGATGCTGGGGCAGATTGTCAATCGGCCTCTGCTATCAACGAGTACGGACCAAGCCGATTGACAATCGGCCGCAGGATGCCATCCTGCCCCACAGGGCTCAACTGAGGAGGTGAAAAACCTGGATTTGGAGCACGTGCTAAGATGGAAATGTCTTTGCCCGCCTCTCAATTCGCGAGCGCGTTCTGGTTCATATCCCATCCGGCATTGCACATGCCTCATGCAGTCTGAAAACGTGCAGTCCGGAAACGGTTAACCGCGGGTTGAATGTCAGCGTGCGCGATCTCCTGTATCGCGCCGGCGCTGAGGGAACGTAAAGGGTTTTTGGGGGAGTCGCCGCAGCGAATCCCGCATCCAATTCATCATCAGGAGCAGCTTATGGCCGGCCGCGGACCACAGTCTTTCAAGAAGCGTCAAAAAGAACAGCAGCGAAAAGAAAGGCAGCAGGAGAAGGCGCAGAAACGGGAAGAGCGCAAGAGTCTGCCCAAGAGCACGGAGGACGACCTGGTAGTGCTCGATCGCCCGTATGTTTTGCCCGAGTTTATGGACGAGCCGGCGGAAGAGACCGAAGACGCCCATTCCACCAACTCCGCAGCCACAAAATAGTGCCGTGGCGCGGGCACTCTTGCCCGCAGCGCCGGCACTCTTGCCGGCGGGTTTTCTACCTCGTTATTCTATGAACAAGAGGCTCGCCAGCGCGATCGGGGCGTATGCAGTATTGATCGCCGTCGCGGCGTACCTGCTTCATGGAAAACTCCTCTACGCCGTCCTGATCCTCTTCGCCGGACTCATCGCGAAAACACTCATTGCCACTCGTGCCGGCTGGTAAAGCGCAAAGGGGGAATGCTCCGTCTTGCGCGTCCATAAAAGCGCAAAGGGCGAATGCTCCGTCTTGCGAGTCCTAATCATATTTCCAATCTGAAACATCCCTCTGTTCTGAACTGAACCAAATCCAGCATAGTTTCGCCGCCACGCTGCCCCGTAGCATCCTGCAAAACAAGTCACTTCGGAAAAAAACAAGAAAATGGCCCCGCCGGTGCACTTTGTGAATGGCAGAGATGCTCATGACTACCGCGACTTGCACTGCCCTTCTCGATATGCCTCCGGTGGAGGTAAGTTCCAGCCGGCGCGATGAACTGGTGCTGAAATACCTTCCGCTGGTTCGGGCTATTGCGATAAGGGTCTACGAGAATCTTCCGGTCCACGTGGATGTCGACGATCTGGTACACGCCGGTGTCATGGGCCTGTTCGATGCCGCCACGAAATACGATGCCGACAAGCAAGTCAGCTTTCAGGGCTATGCGAAGCATCGGATCAAGGGCGCCATTCTCGACAGCCTGCGCGATCTCGATTGGGCCTCCCGGGATCTGCGCAAGCGCCACAAGCAACTGGAAGCGGTAACGCGCGAATTGACGGGCGCGCTCGAGCGCCCTCCGACTGAAGTGGAAATCGCCGAAAAGATGGGCATGGATCTGGCGCGCTGGCGGCAAGTGGCCATCGAGCTTCGCATGGTCGGCCTGCTTTCGGCTTCGACGCGCGCGCAGGAGAGCGAAAACGACACCGCCCCGGAATATCCGGCGACGGACCAGTTGAATCCCGATGTCCTGACCGGCAAGCGCGAGCTGAGGGCGGTTCTCTCGACCGCAATGAAGACCCTGCCCGAGCGGTATCAGGCGGTGATCGGCCTCTACTACCTTGGCGGTAAGACGATGCGCGAGATCGGCGATCGGCTGGGAATCAACGAAAGCCGCGTATCTCAGATCCACAAAGCAGCTCTCGATAAGATGAGTGTCAGCCTGCAGGCTGCCGGGATCCATTCGAGCGAGTGTCTCTTGTAACCTGAAATCGCGCCTGTAAACCTGCTAATCGTTTTAACCGGAGATTTCGCCGGGCATCAGGGTTCCAGTAACGGGAGAACGTCTCTGATTTCACGAAATATACTCGTCGCCATCGGCCGATGCCGCCGCGCCGGTCGCCGGTACGACGCCTCTGGCGGGGGATCCGGGCTCGAATCAGGACAAACGCATCTTCGGCGTGCTGCCGAACTACCGCACAGCGGACGGAACGGTTCCGTTCAGTCCTATTACGACAAAACAGAAGTTCACGATCGCGCGGAAGGATTCGCTGGACTATCCCTCTTACGCGCTCGCCGCGGCGTTTGCGGGCCTCTCGCAAATGGACAACAGCAACGCTTCCTTCGGTCAGGGGCTGAAGGGATACGTGCATCGGTACGGCGTTGCCATCGCGGACCAGGACCTCGGGAATTTCATGGCCGAGGCCATTATGCCGTCGATGTTTCATGAAGACCCGCGATATTTCCGCAAAGTGCACGGCTCGGTCATGGGCCGCCTTGGATACGCCGCGACGCGCGTTCTGGTCACCCGCACGGATGCCGGAAACTGGCGGTTCAACACGTCCGAATTTCTCGGTAACGGGACGGTGGCGGCGATTGGGAACTGGTATTACCCCGACGCGCGCGGCGCCAGCGGGACTTTACAACGAATGGGCACACAAATCGGCACGGACGCGATCTCCGGAGTGCTGAAAGAATTCTGGCCGGACATCAAGCGCAAGTGGCTCCAACGCAAGGCCGAGTAATTGCGTGGCGCGGGAGCACCTACCCGCGCAGGAAAGCCTGCAGCTCCGCCAGCGTCTCCTTCGGCGCGCTCTCCTGCAGCGAGTGATTCCCCGGCAGGCCCTTGCCGGTGATCTTCGCGCCTTCGTCTTTACCCTCGAGCTTCCAGATACCGAGCACGTCGTAGAGCTTGCCCATGGCGCCGTTCGCCGCCCAAAGCACGTGCGCGGGGCACTCGATCCGCTTACCGGCTTTCATATCCGCTTCGTCGATCTTCAGATCGAGCGATGCCGACGCCCGGTAGTCCTCGCACATGGCGTGGATCGAAGCCATGTCCGCGTTGTTCCGCAGGTAATCGATGCGCACTTCATCCTTCGATTCGAGCGCGCGCGCCAGTTGGGCGTCGGCGGTCTTCCTGAGCTCGTTCTCGGGCCCATATGCGGGGCGCAGGTAATTGAACCAGTGGAAATACGCCTGCACGAACTCGATCGTGACGTGGCTGTAGAGGTAGTGCGCCGGCACGATGTCGAGTACGACCAGCTTCGTGACTTTGTCCGGATGATCGATCGCCATGCGCCGCCCCACGCGTCCCCCGCGATCATGCCCGACCATGCGGAACCGGTCGTATCCGAGATGCTTCATCACGTCGACGCCATCGAGCGCCATCGGACGCTTTGAGTAATCGGAATGATCGCCGCCGCCCCTGGGACGGCTCGAATCTCCGTAGCCGCGCAGGTCGCACATCACCAGCGTGTAGTCATTCGCGAGATCGGGCGCGATCAGCCGCCACGTAATCAGCGACTGCGGCGCGCCATGAAACATCAGCACCGGCGGACCTGAGCCGCCGATCACCGCGTTGATCTCCGCCCCCGATGTCTTGATGCGCTCGTTGCGGAAGCCGGCGGGGAAGAGGTGCGACCAGACGGGTTCGATTTTGGGTATGGGCACTCCCTCGATCGGAGCGGCGGCCGGGATTGGACCCTGCGCGCTCGCCTGCGCGCCTAACAGTGCGGCTGCCCCCGCCGCGACGGCGGCGTTTTGAAAGAGTTCCCGGCGTGTTGCGGACATAGGTGTCTCTCCTCAGTCGAAATGCGCCGGCATGAGTACCGACGCTGCGGGCGAGAGCGCCCGAGCCACTATCCAACCGACAGCGGATCCAACTTCAGCGGACCCGTGCTGTCACCCAGTTTCTCCACCGGCACACCGGCGCGGTCCAGAATCGTCACCAGCAGATTCGCCATCGGCGTGTCCATCTTGTAATCGTAGTGATAACCGGTCTGGAACCTGCCGTTCAGCTTGCCCGCGAGCAGCACGGGCATGTCGGAATGCCGGTGCAGATTTCCATTCCCCATGCCGCTGCCGTACATGATCAGACTGTGATCGAGCAGCGTGCCGTCGCCATCCGGAATCGACTGCATCTGCTCCAGCAGATACGCCAGCATCTGGACGTGATAGGTGTCGATGCGTGCCTTCTGCGAAACCAGTTCCGCGTCGTCGCGGTGGTGCGAGATCAGATGGTGCTGTCCCGGAATGCCGATCATCGGATATGTCCGGCCGCTCAGTTCGCGCGCCAGAATGATGCTGAAGACGCGCGTGAGGTCCGCGCGGAACGCGATCAACTGCAGGTCGAACATCAGCTTCGTGTGCGCCTCGAAGGAAGCCGGAATCCCCACCGGACGCTCCGGCAGCTCGATGTTATCCGGACCGAACTTCTCCGCGCTCTGGATCCGCTTCTCCACTTCGCGGACGGAATCGAGATACTCGCCGAGCTTCGACCGGTCGCTGTGCCCCAGGCTGGCCGCGAGCGAGTTCGCTTCTTCGGCCACCGAATCGAGAATGCTGTCCTCTTTCTTCACGCGTGCCAGCCGCTGGGCACCCGACCCGCCGTCGCCGAACAGCCGCTCGAAGACAACGCGCGGTTGATTCTCCATCATGTTGGGCGTGGTCGGCGTGCGCCACGAAACAGTGTTGACGTAGAAGCAATCGCCCGCATCGCACGAACCCTGCGACGGCGTATCGACGGTCATCTCGAGCGATGGAATCGCCGAATCCTTTCCGATCACCTGCGCCGCAAGCTGGTCGGCCGTGGTCGCGAGCTTCACCTCAACCCCCGGACGCGTGCGGTCATAAGCGTGGACGCCGGTAAGCCATGCTGCTGAAGCGCGCGTGTGATCGCCGCTGCCGTCGCCTTTCGTGTCCGCCTCGAGATGCGAGAGACCCGTGAGAATGTTGAACTGCCCGCGCACCTTTTCGAGCGGCTTCAGGTTGGGCGTCAGCTCGAAATCGCGCCCGATTTTCACCGGCTTCCATTGATCGAAGATGATGCCGTGCGACACATACACGAAGCCGAGCCGCGGTGGCGCGGCTTTCGCCGCTTTAAGCGCCGGGATCATCGAATCCAGCATCGGCAAAGCCATCGAGGCGCCGAGCCCCCGCAATACGGTACGCCGTGACAAGGCCTTCTTCGTGATGAAGTTCATGGTTGCTTCTCCTCGCCTTTTAATTGCGGCACGCGCCGCGTCTGAAACGGCATACTCTGAACAACTCCTGAAACCAGATCCGCGAACTTGTAGTCGCCGGGCGCCGCCTTCCGTACGATCTCGCGAATCGCGGGCTCGTCGAAATACTGCACATTTCGCCCGATCGCGTACATCAGCAACTTGTCGGCGATCGCTCCCGCGAAACGCGCCGGGTCGCGCAATACGAGATTTTTCACTCCGGGGATGCCATCCACAACAGTGCCGTCCGTCAGTTTACTGGAAACGTCGATCGGCTTGCCCGCATCCTGATCGCGCCACTTGCCGACGGCGTCGAAGTTCTCCATTGCGAAGCCGATCGGGTCCATCCGCGCATGGCAATTGGCGCAGGCCGGCTGCGCGCGGTGCCGCACCATGGCTTCGCGCAGCGAAAGCTGCTCACCCGGCGCCTTTCCCTCCGTGCTCAGCGAAGGCACATTCGGCGGCGGCGGTGGTGGCGCGGCGTTCAGCAGATTTTCCAGCACATACTTGCCGCGCAGCACCGGCGACGTGCGCGTCGAGTATGAGGTCAGGGTCAGGATGCTGCCCTGCCCCAGCAGACCGCCACGCTCACTTCCCGGCGGGAACGTGACTCGCCGGAACTCGCTGCCGATCACGTTCGGCACACCGTAATGCTCGGCGAGACGTTCGTTGAGAAACGTATAGTTCGCGGTCAGCAGCTCTTTCACGCTGCGGTTCTCGCGGAGGATGCTGTCGAGGAACAACTCCGTCTCGCGCTCCATCGACTTCCGCAGGCCTTCGTCGAAATCGCGGAATAGAAACAGGTCGGGCTCCTTCACTTCGACGTCGTGCAGGAAAAGCCACTGTGCCGCGAAGTTGTTGACCAGGGATTCCGACCGCGCATCCGCGAGCATCCGCCGCACCTGCTTTTCGAGCACTTCAGGTTGATGCAGCGTGTTCGCCGCGGCGACAGTCATCAACTCATCGTCCGGACCGCTCGACCACAAAAAGAACGAAAGCCGCGACGCCAGCTCCAGATCGCTGATTCGGTATGTCGACCCCGGAGCCGCGTTCGGCGGGTCGCGCTCGATACGGTACAGGAACTGCGGACTCACGAGCAGCCGCTCCACTGCGATCTGAATGCCGTGATCGAATGTCGCGTCGTTGCCTGAGTTGCGTCCGTTCTCGTAAAACGGCATGATCTTCGCCACGTCCGCATCCGTCACCGGGCGGCGGTACGCATGGCGCAGCAACGCCGTCAAGATTTTGTTTGCACATGCGGCTTCTTCCGAAGCGCTTTGCGGATGGCACACGAAAACACGCTCGCGGCTTGGCGTGTCGCCCGAACCCGTCTGGTTGTAAGGACCGCGAATCGTCACCGTGCCCACCGCAGGCTGCACGCCGCGGCTACGGGGACGCGTATGGAGCGTGCCTTCATCCAGCGCCTCGGTGTGCTGCACGAACGTAACGCCCACCAGATGCGGACCGGCCGTGACTTTCACACGGAACCGCGTCGGTGCGCCGCCGCTCCGCCCGCCGCGTCCACCGCCTCCGCCGCCGATCGGAAGCAAGCCCATCCGTTCGCCATCAATCGTGAGCTCAAGCTGATGCTGGTCGCGAGCCGCGCCCGCGAGGTCTACCTGAAATTCGTATTCCGCATCGAGTGGAAAGTAACTGCGCACCGCCAGACCACCGCGCGTGCCGAAAGGAAGACCGTCGACACGCCCGTCCTGCGGTTCTTCAAGCGAGAGCGGGTGGATGTTCACCATCACCGGCATCGCCGGATCGCCCACCGCCAGGCGGCTGATCTTCGCCGCCGCATCGAGGTAGCGTTCCATCACGACCGGCGACACATACAGAAGATCGGCAATGTTGTCGAAGCCGCTGCTGGTATTGTCGGCGGGCAGCAGCAGCGTGTAATCCATCTCTTTTGGAAGGTTGTCGAGCGCAAGCAGATCGCGCACGGCGTTCTTGTATTCCGTCCGCGTCAGCCGATGCAGATTCGGCAGGTCCGCCGGATTCGGATGCGCCGCGGCCTGCTTATCCAGCTCAGCTTCCAGATATATAGAGAGCCTGTCGTAGGTGGCCGGGTCCGGACGGGGGAATCCCGTGGGCGGCATGGTCCTGGCTCGAAGCTGTTTGACCGCGCGTTCCCAGGTCTCCGCATTCGGCCCCGTGAAACCGGCGGCCGGATCAATCACGATACCGGCGGTCTTCACCGCAGCGCTGTGACAACTCCCGCAATACTGCTTCAGAGCGTTGGCGGGAGCCGTTTGAGCCTTGGCGGGGATTACAAAAACTACCGCCCAGAGAAGAGATAACCCGACGACGGGATGCAAAATCTGGCGGCGCGGCCGATGCATTTCAGCTGACAAACATGATATAGTCTAGCGCAGGAAAGAAAGCTATGCATGCAGGAATGCAGGTTTAATTTCCGAGGACCGGGGGAGCCGCATAACGCAATGATCAGATCGGCGAATTGGCTTTCAGTTGGAATCATCACGGCCGCCGGAATTGCCTCCGCGGCGCCCGATCTCCGCATTCTCGACGCCGTAAAATCCAACGATGCCGGAGCCGTAAAATCGCTAATCGCCGCGAAGGCCGATGTCAATGCCGCTGCCGCCGACACCTCGACAGCGCTCGATTGGGCTATCGAACAGAACAACTCCGAGCTTTCCCGCCTCCTCATCGACGCGGGCGCGGACGTCAACGCCAAAACGCGCTACAACATCACACCCATGTCCCTGGCGGCAGCCAACGGCAACGCCGCTATCATCGAAAGCCTTCTGAAAGCCGGCGTTGACGCCAACACTAAATCCGAGGACGGCGAGACTGCGCTCATGACCGCCGCCCGCAACGGCAAAGTCGACGCCGTCAAAATGCTGCTGACTCACGGCGCGCAGGTGAACGCCGTCGAGCCTTACAAGGGCCAGACCGCGCTGATGTGGGCTGCGGGCAAAGGCAACGCCGATGCCGCCGCGATGCTCATCGAATTCGGCGGCAGCGTCAAAGCGAAATCGAAAGCCGGCTATACTCCGCTGCTTTTCGCCGTATTGAACAATCGCATCCAGGCCGCGAAGACGCTCGTCAAGCTCGGCGCCAACATCGAAGATGAAGCGCCGGACGGCACCACCGCGCTCAACATGGCGGCCGTCAACGCGTATTACGACCTCGCTTCGGTGCTGCTCGATCTCGGCGCGAATCCGAACGCCGCCGATCCGCGCGGCTCGACCCTGCACACGCTGGTGTGGCTGCGCAAGCCGGGAACTTCCTGGGAAGCCGCCGCGCTGGCGGAAACTCCCGATACCGTGCCGCATCCAAACGGCAAAATTACGGCACTCCAGCTCGCGGAGAAACTTCTCAGCAAGGGCGCCAATCCCAACGCCAAAGTAACGTGGAAGGAAATGCCGATGACGGTCGGGCTCGGCACCACTCGCAATCCTCCCAACATCAATCTGGGGCGGCATCATCTCAGCTATGTCGGCGCTACACCGTTCTACTGCGCGGCGCGCAACGGCGATGCCGAGTTCATGCGCCTGCTCGTCAAATACGGCGCGGACCCCAACATCAACACCGGCGTAGGCGTCACGCCGCTCATGGCCGCCGCCGGACTCGACTATTACGAAGGTGAAACGCCCGGTCCGTTGACGGGCGTGCCGGAAGCCGAGCGCCTCGAAGCCCTGAAGCTGGCTTTCGATCTTGGCAACCCCATCAACGCGCGCACGCACTTCGGCGACTATCCGATGATCGGCAGCGCCGAATACACGCTGCTCGATTATCCGAAAAATATGAAGGATCTGCTCAACCTCGGCGTCGGCGATCCACGGTGGGACGGCATGACCGCTCTGCACGGCGCGGTGATGTCGAATCAGCCGTCGCTCGTGCAGTTCCTTGTCGATCACGGCGCGGAAGTGGGTGCCACCAATCGCCTGGGCTGGACTCCGCTCATGATCACCAAAGGAATCTTCATGGCCAACTCGCGCAAGGAATTCCCGGCGGCCGCGAAGATTCTCGAAAAAGCTCTGGCGCAAAAAGGGCAGCGCGCATCCAAATAGCATGCGAGAAGATCTCCGCAACAACGAGTTCGTTTCACAAACGGGACGCACGCTGCTGATGCTTCGCGAGCTGCTGCTCAAGGGCGAGTTTCGTCCCGGCGAGCGGCTTTCCGAGCTGGCGCTGGTCGAACGGCTGAAGGTTTCCCGGACGCCCATCCGCCTGGCTTTCGATCGCCTCGCGCATGAAGGACTCGTCGAGCCCTCGCCTTCCGGTGGCTTCGTCGTCCGCGAATTCACTATCGCGGATATCTGGGACGCGATCGAAATGCGCGGCGTCCTCGAAGGGACCGCGGCGCGCCTCGCCGCCGAGCGTCTCACCGACACCGCCGAGCTCGCCCGCATCAAAGGATTTCAGGCGCAGATGGATTCGCTCGTACCGAGCGTCGGGCACAACACCATGGAATCCTTCGCCGTCTACATGAATCTCAATGAGGACTTCCACTCGGAACTCGTGAGCCTCGCGAAAAGTCCGATGCTGCAGCGCACGGTGACGCATCTCACGGCTCTGCCCTTCGCGTCGCCGAGCGCCATGGTGTTCGCGCGATCGAGGCTGCCTGGCGCCGCCGGGATGCTCACGATCGGACAGGAGCAGCATCACTCTCTTCTGGAAGCGCTCGAAAAGCGCCAGGGCACGCGCGCCGAAGCCCTCGCCCGCGAGCACGTGCTGCTTTCCCGGCGCAATCTGGAATCGGTCCTGGCGGACGAATCGATTCTGCAATGTGTGCCAGGTTCTTCGCTGATCCTCCGCGCCAGCGAAATCAACTAAGCGCCTCGAGTTTCTACCTGCCATCCGGCTCTACAGTGACAATCCCGCTCCAGTCCCGCTGTCCTGCTATCTCAGCGAATTGTAAACGAGCACGCGCGTGACCGGTAGGAACCCCATCGGTCCATAGAGCCGCAAACCTTGCGCCGTCGACTGCAGCACGACGGGAAGATCTCCATGCTCGCGAACCGCCGCGTCCACAACGAAGCGCGTCACCGCTTCACCGTAGCCGCGCTGGCGGTGATCGGGTGCAGTGGCAATGTTGTAGAGACCGATGGCGCCGTGCGCGGTGACGGTCGCGGCCGTGGCCACCGGGACGCCATCGTGATACGCGACCCAGCAAACGAAGGCATCGCTCGGCGCGACGCTTCGATCGAACACTTCGCCGAACCATGCCGGCGGCACGTGAAAACTGACCGATCCGAGCGCCCGAAAATCGTTCAGCGTCTCCTCCGTTTCCAGCCGGACCATCTCGATCGCCGGCAACGCGCGGGCCGCCCTGCGGAGAGGATGCACCGAAAGGCCCGGCAGATCGGAGGATAGACGCAGCCCAAAACTGTCGCACGTGCGTGACAGCTTCCGGCGGAGAGCGGGCGCGAGCCAGTCCTCACAGATCCAGAAAGCCCATGGAAGATTCTGCGAACGGAAGTGATGGCCGGCGGCATCGAGACTTTCTTCGAGCTCATCGGGGGTCTCGATCCGCTCGCTCGCGAATGCGGCGTTGAACATCTGAAACGCGGCGCCGAGCGATCGAATGCTCACTCGCGGCAACTCGACGATGCTCCCGCGCCGCCGGCCCGCCGCGAGGATTCGAAACGACTCCCGAAGATTGTCGGAGACGGCGCGAAATCCAACCACGTCGGCTTATTTCACCGTGATCGGAACCGACGCGATGTGGTTCTCCCATTCGAGCCGCAGGCTGCCGGTCTTTGGGCCCGTGCCCGAAAGGGTCATTTTGTATTTTTCGATCGGCGCGGGTGGTTTACTCATCGTCATTTTGACGCGGCCGAGATCCATCTTCGCGTTGTAGGTGAGTCCCCACTGCCCGGTTTCCTTACTAAGGATCAATTGCCAGTTGTCAGGATCGGCGATCCACGCGTAAAGGGTGTAATCGCCCTTGGGAACGTTGAGTCCGCCGATGTCGAGGTCGGCGTCGGTGTGGAAGGAAGTCGCGGAGTTCGCGCCGGCGCGCCACGCCGGATAGGTCGGGTCACTGGCGAGGAGTCCGCCGGGCCCGAAGATTTTTCGTCCGCGGACGGATGGGGCGGAGTAATGGATAGTGAGCGTCTTTCCGCCGATCATCGCGGAGGTCTGCGCCGGGGGGCTTTGCGCGAAGGCAATGGAACCGGCGAGGAAAACGGCAACGGCCGGAACGAGCTTCATGGTCACTCTTCAGAATATAGTAGGTCTCGCGCCTCGATCTGCTCTCCCACTTCCTCGTGCTTGCTGAAAGTCTGAAACGCAAACGAAAGCAGTTGCCGGAAAACGGGTGCGAGATACGGGTCAGCGGCCGCGATCTGCGCACGCAGTTGCTCCACCGGCGGCTTGCGGACGTACCACGCCCAGCTCTGCTTGCCCGAGTGCGCATAATCGCGCGCGCTCTGCTCGAACAGCGCAGACGCGATCCGCACCGCTTCGATGTCTTTCACGCCGCAGGCCCGCAGCAGCTCGGCGGCCCGGTCGATCAGGGGTGTTACGGCGGCGCTTGCCAGAGTGACCGCAGCGCCCAACAGGTCCGGCGCGCCGGGATTGATTTCAACCGTCTTCATGCGCAGCTCCCGCGCGATGCGGCGTACGATTCGCTGCGCCTCGCCGCCGGCTTCATCCGCTTCGACGATCATGCGTCCCGCCACGTCGAACTGTCGTGCCGTGGCGGTCGTCGCGCCTTTCGCGTTGAAGCGCTGGCGGACGGACCGATCCACGGCGCAATCGCAGATCACGAGCGCTTTCTCGCTCCAGTCCATTTCCGCTTTATCCAGAGACTCCAGCAGTGGATCGACAAATTCCTGCGGCGCATGGAACAGAATGCAGCGCGCCGCGTTCAGCTCGCCGGCCGTCCGCACGGGAAATCCGGCGCGCAGTGTGTTCGCGATACGGCTGGCCAACCGGTAAGACACGGCCGAAACGGGACCCAGCTCCTGCGTCCTTGCAGGTAGTCTGCCGATCAGACTTGCGCTGACGGCGCCGGCCCCGAGGAGGCCGTATTTATACCGTGATTCCAATGCCCGCGATGTCCTTTGCCCGAAGGCTCTTGATTCTATCGCGGATGCGGGCGGCTTTTTCGAATTCGAATTTGCGGGCGGCGTCACGCATGCTCAGTTCGAGCTCAGCTATGAATTTCTCGCGCTGATCGGGCGTCAGGTCTTCCCCGCTCTCCTCGGGCTCGACCGGAACAGTCACGTAATCGCCTTCGGCAATCGCCACGAGGCTCATATCGATCGGCTTGATGATCGATTGCGGAATGATTCCGTTTTCGAGGTTGTAGCGGAGCTGCGTCTCGCGGCGCCGGCCGGTCTCGCCGATCGCCTGCTTCATGCTGTCCGTCATGACGTCGGCGTAGAGAATGGCTTTGCCTTCGAGATGCCGGGCCGCGCGCCCGATGGTCTGGATCAACGCACCTGCGGACCGCAGGAAGCCTTCTTTATCGGCGTCGAGAATCGCCACCAGAGACACTTCGGGCAGATCGAGCCCTTCGCGCAGCAGATTGATGCCGATCAGCACATCGTGCTCGCCACGCCGCAGATCGCGCAGGATCCTGATGCGGTCGAGTGTGCTGACTTCCGAGTGCAGATAATTGCACTTCACGCCAACCTCGGAATAGTATTCGGCGAGATCCTCGGCCATGCGCTTGGTCAGCGTCGTTACCAGCACACGCTGATTGTTGGCGGCGCGCTGGCGGATCTGATTCAGCAGGTCGTCCACCTGGCCTTTGATCGGGCGGATCTCGATTTCGGGGTCCACAAGGCCGGTCGGCCGAATGATCTGCTCCACCACGACGCCCGCCGATTTGGTGAGTTCGTACGGTCCCGGCGTGGCCGAAACGTAGACCACCTGATTGACGCGATGCTCGAATTCCTCAAACGTCAGCGGACGATTATCGAGCGCGCTTGGCAGCCGGAAGCCGTGCGCCACGAGCACCTGTTTGCGCGAGCGATCGCCGTGGTACATCCCATGCAACTGCGGGATGGTCTGGTGGCTCTCGTCAATGAACATCACCGAGTCGGAGGCCAGGTAATCGAGAAGCGTGGGCGGCGCCTCGCCCGGCAGCCGTCCGGAAAAATGCCGGGAATAGTTCTCGATGCCGTGGCAGTATCCGATTTCCTTCATCATTTCGAGATCGAACATGGTGCGCTGGTGCAGACGCTGCGCTTCGATCAGCTTCCCCTGGGCTTCGAGCTGCGGACGCCAGGCTTCGAGCTCGGCTTTGATCGATTCGATGGCCGATTCTTTCGTCAACTGCGACATCACGTAGTGCGTCTTCGGATAGATCGGCAGCCGCTGGTAAGTCTGCTTCACCTGCCCCAGCAGCGGGTCGATCTGCGACAACGACTCGATCTCGTCGCCCCACATCCCGACGCGGTAGGCGTTTTCGTCGTATGTCGGGTAGATCTCGATCACGTCGCCGCGCACCCGAAAAGACCCGCGGCGGAAGTCATTATCGTGCCGGTCGTACAGGATTTCGACGAGCTTGGAGGTAATCTCGCGGCGCGTGATCTTCTGGCCTTTTTCCAGCATCAGCAGCATGCCGTAGTAGGCCTCCGGCGAGCCAAGACCGTAGATGCAGCTCACGCTGGCGACGATCACACAGTCGCGGCGCTCGAACAGCGACTTCGTCGCGGCGAGACGCAGCCGGTCGAGCTCGTCGTTGATCGTCGCTTCCTTTTCGATGTAAACGCCGCTCGACGGAATGTAGGCCTCGGGCTGATAGTAATCGTAGTAGCTGACGAAATACTCGACCGCGTTGGCGGGGAAAAAGCTCCTGAATTCGTGATAGAGCTGGGCCGCGAGCGTCTTGTTGTGGGCCAGCACCAGCGCCGGGCGCCCGCTCTTCTCGATCAGCTTGGCCATCGTAAAGGTCTTGCCCGACCCGGTGACACCGAGCAGGACCTGGTGCTTTTCGCCGTCGTTCAGTCCGCGCGAAAGCTCTTCGATCGCCGTCCTCTGATCGCCTTTCGGAGTGTAGGTGACGCCGAGCTGGAAGGGGACCGAATCGGTGTAGGGGCGAAGACTGTGCGCGGATTTCAGTACGCTGGGCTTCAAGCCTCAAGGATACCAGGGGAAGCGGACAGGATTTGTCCGCGAAAGGACCCGGGCCGCTCACAATTCGCCGTCCCGAAGACAAACTTCGCCGCGAGGCTGAATGATGGGCGGATCGGCCGCGCTCGTAATCTGCCCGAAATTTCCGTTATTCAGCGTAGCCACAGGGGTATTCAGATTCACCCGATTGAAGAGGTTGAGTGCTTCGCCCCTCAGTTGCAGGGCATCGGGAGAGCCTTAAACACCGCCGTCATCCAGCGGCCCGGGTTACAGCGGCGGGACGAATCGCGCGAGCTTGATCGCCGGATTCGACATCAAATGATCGAGCACCTGCTGCGGCACCTCGGTGTCCGTCGTGACCACCGCGATCGCCTCCATGTCGTCGCCTGAGTCGCGCCGCCCCAGCGAAAAATTTGCGATGTTGATGCGGTTCGAAGCGAGGATCGTGCCGATGTGGCCGACCACGCCCGGTACGTCGAGATTCTTGACGAGCACCAGTGAGCCGGTAAGCTGCACTTCGCAGTAGATGCCGTCGACATGCATCAGGCGCGGCTTGCCGAGAACGACGGCGCCTTCGATCGTGGTCCGGCTGGTGTCGGTCTCGACTTCAAGGCGGATCGAATCGGAATGCGCCGACCGTTTGTCGTGCACCTCAACGACATTCCAGCCGCGGTCGGCGGCGATCTGCATCGCATTCACGACGTTCGCTTTGGATGCGGCCGTCGAGCGATTCAGCGCGCCCGCCAGTCCGGCATTGCGCAGCAGCGTCGTATTCATGTCCGCGATCTTGCCGTAGTAAGTCAGGCGAATCGCGATGGGGTTTCCATTCACCAGATGCGCCGCGACGTTGCCCAGGCGCTCGGCGAGGTCGATGAACGGTCCCGCGGCTTTGTACTGCTCAGGCGAAAGCGCGGGCATGTTGACTGCGTTGATCGCCACGCCGTGCTGCAGATATTCGACGATCTGCTCGGCGATGCGGACGCCGACGATCTCCTGCGCTTCTTCTGTGGATCCCCCAATGTGCGGCGTCGCCAAAACCTGCTCGAGCGAGAAGAGAGGATACGACGAATCGGTGGGTTCTTTGAGAAAGACGTCGAGCGACGCGCCGGCCACTTTGCCGGATTCGATGGCCTCTTTCAGCGCCGCTTCGTCGAGAAGCTCGCCGCGCGCGCAGTTGACGATCCTTACCCCGGTCTTCATCTGCGCGAAAGCTTCCTTGTTGAGAAGCTTGTCGGTCTCCGGCGTAAGCGAGACGTGGACCGTGATGTAGTCGCTGTTCTTGTAAAGCTCTTCCAGCGAAACGAGGCGGATCGAAAGGTCTTTCGCGAACTGCGCGGTGACGTACGGATCGTGCGCGAGCACGCGCATCTCGAAGGCACGCGCGCGCTTGACGACTTCGCGGCCGATGCTGCCGAGCCCGACGACGCCGATGACTTTGCCGCGCAGTTCGCTGCCGAGGAACTTCTTCTTTTCCCACTTGCCGGCTTTAGTCGAAGCGCTGGCCTGTGGAATGGAGCGCGCCATCGAAAGCATGAGCGCGATGGTGTGCTCGGCGACCGACACTGCATTGCCGCCGGGCGTGTTCATGACGAGAATGCCGGCGGCGGTGGCTGCCGGAAGGTCGACGTTGTCAACGCCGACGCCGGCGCGCCCGATCACGCGCAGCTTCGGGGCCTGCTTCAAAACTTCCGGTGTGACCTGCACGGCGCTCCGGACGATCAACGCATCGGCCGTCGCCAGATGCTTCGCATACTCTTTGGGATTCGAGACGATCACGTTCCAGCCCTGCTGCGCCTGGAACAATTCGATTCCAGCCTGAGCCATGGGCTCGGCGATGAGAACGTTCATTATGCGGTGGCCTTCTTGCTTTGAGACGCTTCGTAAACGCGCTGGACCGCGGCGACGCCCTTGCCGAGCTCCACGTTATGACCATTGGCGCGCAGAATGAGCTCGAGTCCCGCGACAATGCCGAACATATCCGCGAAATCGAAGTAGCCCAGATGAGCCATCCGGAAAATCTGGCCCTGCATGCTGCCCTGGCCGTTGGCGATGATGGCGCCGAAGCGCTCTTTGAAGCCCTTGACGATGATCTTCGAATCCATGCCAGCGGGCGATTTCACGGCTGTAACGGAACTGCCGGGGCGCCTGGCGAAAACTTCGAGCCCCATCTCGTGACACGCATCGCGGGTGGCGCGCGCCAGAAGCTGCGCGTTCTCGATCATGTTCGCCATCCCGATTTTTTTGATGTATTTCAGCGCTTCCCCGAGAGCGAGGATGAGGGAGGTGGCGGGAGTCCAGCTCGAATCGTTGGCATCCGCGCTCTTCTTTTCCTTCTTGAGGCTGAAGTAGTAATGCGGCAGCGTCGCGCTGTCGGCCAGCTTCCACGCCTTCGCGCTTACGGAAAGAAAAGCGAGGCCCGGGGGGATCATGAAGGCTTTTTGCGAGCCGCCGATCAGGACGTCGAGACCCCACCCGTCGATATCGAGCGGCATGGTCCCGAGACCTGTGATGGCGTCCACCACGAAGATGGCATCGGTTTTTTTGATAATGCCGGCCATCGTCTGAACGTCGTGCTCGACGCCGGTCGAAGTCTCCGAAGCCTGAATGAAAACGCCTTTCGTGGCGGGCTCGGCTTTGAGCGCGCTCTCGATGCGGTCGGGTGTAACGAAGTCGCCATATTCGGCCTTGAGAACGTTCGCTTCAAGCCCGTAGGACTTCGCGATTTCGACCCAGCGCTCGCCGAATTTACCCGCGGTTGCCACGATCACTTTGTCGCCGGGCGAGAACAGATTCGAGACGGAGGCATCCATCGCGCCCGTTCCCGAAGCGGCGAACATTAAAACGTCGTTCGCGGTGCCGTAAACTTCCTTCAGGTCCGCCAGTGCCGATTTATAGATGTTGCGGAACTCTTCGGTGCGGTGGTGAATGTCTGAGGCCATCATCGCGTGAAGCGCTGGTGGATAAAGAGGAGTCGGACCTGGAGTAAGGAGCCGTTGCTTGCGAATGTGCATGGAAAGGAACTAGAGTTTTTAGAATATCAAACACATGCCAATTCTCGACCAGTTGCAAAAAGACCTTGTGGCAGCCATGAAAGCGAAGGAAGAGGCCCGTTTGAGCGCCATTCGCATGATCAAGAGCGCGCTGCAGAAGGCCCACGTGGACGCCCCGACGCCCCTCGACGATTCCGGTGAGCAGCAGGTTTTGAAGAGTCTCGTCAAGCAGCGCATCGACGCCGCCGAGATGTTCCGCAAAGCCGGACGCGAGGACCAGGCGCAGAAGGAAGAAGCGGAAAAGAAGATCATCGAGAGCTATCTTCCGGCCGCGGCTACTGAAGAAGAAATCGCCGCGGCGATCGATGCGGCGATTGCCGAGACCGGTGCGAAAGAGGCCAGGCAGATGGGCACGGTGATGAAAGCGGTCCAGGCGAAGCTGGCCGGCAAGACAGTCGATGGCCGGCTGGTCAGCGGGAAAGTGAAGGCGCGACTCGCATGACTCCCGGCACATTGAACACCGGCACATTGAAAACCCCGGCCGAGAGGCCGCGGCACCAGCCGTTCGTCCCGCCGAACGTGCATATGAAGGAGTTCACGCTGCGCGCCGTGCTGCTCGGGCTCGTGATGTGCGTGATCCTTGGCGCGGCCAATGCGTACCTCGGTCTGCGCGCGGGCCAGACGATCGCGGCGACATATCCGGCGGCAGTCATCGGGATGGCGGTGCTGCGCGTGTTCAAAGGATCGATCCTCGAAGAGAACATCGCGCGGACGGCGGGTTCGATCGGCGAGTCGGTGGCGGCGGGCGCGGTGTTCACGATACCGGCATTCGTGCTGTCGCGCTCGTGGCTCGATTTTTCGCCCGGCGTCGCCTACTGGAAATCGACGGCGCTGATGATCGTCGGCAGCGTGCTCGGCGTGCTGTTTGTGTCGCTGGTGCGGCGCGCGCTGGTGGAAGATCCCGACCTGCCGTTTCCGGAATCCGTGGCGGCGTCGCAGATCCATAAGGCCGGGCAGTTGGGCGCGCAGGCGGCGAAGTATCTCTTCTACAACATGGCGTTCGCGGCGGCGGTTTTTCTTGCGGGCGCTTTCAATATCTTCGCGACGGATAAGGACTGGGTGTTCCCTGTGGGCCAGACAGGCAAGAGCATCTTGCGGCTCGGTCCACTGGGGTCAACGAACGCCTTGAAAACAGGCGGCGTTACGGTGTTCTCCGGCCCGACGGTGAGCCCCGCGTATATCGGTGTGGGTTATGTGATCGGTCCGGCGCTTGCGTCGCTGAACTTTTCCGGCACCATCATCGCGTGGGGGCTGCTGATTCCGCTGCTCATGTATTTTATGGGTCCGCAACTGGCGACCTTTATGCCTGCGAACGCGACCGATGACACGTGGATCGGCATGGCCAACAGCGTGTGGCGTTACATCGTGCGTCCGATCGCGGTGGGTGGAATGCTCTTCGGCTCCGCGTACACGCTGTTCCGGATGCGTAAGTCTCTGTTCGGAGGGCTCTCTCGCGCGTTCACTGAATTGAAGACCGGCGCCGCGCCGGCGGAGACGACGGCGCGCACGGAACGCTATATGAGCTCGCGCGTGGTGTTGCTCGGCATTTTCGGCGTCTTCTGCGTGATGATCGTGCTCTACAAATATCTGTCGGGCGGCATCGTGCCCGCCGTGGTGGCCGCGGTTGTCATGCTCCTCGTGGGCTTTTGTTTCGCGACGGTATCGGGATATCTCGTGGGTGTAATCGGCTCGTCGAACAATCCGATCTCCGGCCTGACGCTCTCAACCGTGATCATCGCCGCGCTCCTGATGGTCGCGCTCGGCGTCTCCGGCACAGGCGGCGTGATCGCGGTACTCGGCGTCGCGGCGGTGGTCTGTGTATCGAGCGCGGTCGCGGGTGAACTGCTGCAGGATTTTAAAGTCGGCTACATCATCGGCGGAACGCCGCGCAGCATTCAGATCGTCGAGCTGATTGCCGTGATCGCGGCCAGCGCGGTGATGTACTTCCCGCTGTTGGTGCTGCACCAGGGGAACATCAATGCCGGCGGCATCGGCTTCGGCGACAAAGCTCTTCCCGCGCCGCAGGCTGGACTCATGGCCTCGCTCGCGCAGGGCATCGTCGGCGGCGATATGGCCTGGCCGCTGATCGCGGCGGGCATCCTGATGGGTGTTGCGCTGGTGATGATTGGGGTGAAGAGTCCCATGCTGGTGGCGATCGGAATGTACCTGCCGGTCGGCACAACGTTCGCGATATTCGTCGGAGGCATGGTGCGCTGGGTGACCGACACGCTCGGGACGAAGCGCGGACTCAACGAAGCGCAGCGCACTCGCGTGGAAAGTGTAGGTGTGCTGGCGGCGTCCGGCATGATTGCCGGTGAAGCGCTAACCGGATTGGTGACGGCGACCTTCAGTTTTCTCAAGTGGAAGGTGCCGCTCGTGTTTCAAAACCCGTCGTATATCGCGGGCTTCGTGGTGATGCTGGTGCTGGCGTACGTGCTGATTCAGGTTCCGCTGAAGAATGCGGGACGTCCGGAAGATCCGCCGCCACCGGCCGTAATCATGTAAGCGTTTCTCCATGCTTCAAACCGTGTGGTGTGGCATCTGGAGCGAGCGTGGCACGCAGGCCCGCGGAAGGTCCCGGTGGAGTTGATTGTGAACGGCACCGTCGCGGGCACGATCGACATCGAAGCGGATGGAAGCGTAAGCGAAGTGGCATTCGGGGCGCCGATCGCGAAGAGCAGTTGGGTGGCGTTGCGCATCCTGCGCTCTTCGTATACAAATCCGCTGTGGGTGCCGGTGAACGTTGCACCGTTCCGGGCATCGAAGAAGAGCGCTGACTGGCGCCGGCAGGCAGTGGACGTCTGCTGGCAATCGAAGCCGCCGCGGATCCGGCCGGGCGAAATAGAGAAGGCGCGAGCCGCCTTCCAGCACGCCCGAGTAATCTGCGACCGAATCGCGAGCGAGTGCGTTGCATAGCGTTCGCCTCGACGACCTGCGGCGTTTCACGGTCGCGCGCAGTCTGTTCCCGGCCACTACGCTTGCCGGCGCGCTTGACCGCATGGGCTTCGTACAGGCGGATCCGATCCGCGCGCCGGCGCGGGCGCAGGATTTGATCCTTCGGCATCGGGTCGCGGACTATCGGGCGGGAGATCTCGACCGCAGCTACGAGACACTCGACGTCTCCGAAGATACGTTCATAAATTATGGATACGTCACGACAGCGGTGCAGTCGCTGATGCATCCTCGCACCGGCGCGGGCGCGAAGTGGGGCGGCGCGAAATGGTCTCCGGCGCGGAGCAGGCGGGCCCGGCTCCTGCTTGAGTTCGTGCGCGCGCGGGGAGAAGCTCATCCGCGAGAGATAAACGAGCGCTTCGCTCATGGCGCGGTCACCAACTATTGGGGCGGCAATTCGAACGCCACCACGCATCTGCTCGACACGATGCATTACCGTGGCATGGTCCGCATCGCGAGGCGCGAGGCGGGCATCCGGATTTACGCGGCGCACGAACATCCGCCGTCCAATCTGAGTCCAGAGGAAAGGCTGGACGCCCTGATCGACGTCGCGATTCGCCTCTACGCGCCGCTGCCGGCGCCGAGTCTCACGTCCCTCGTGCGCAGGCTACGGCTCGCGGCGCCGCAATGGCGGGGTGAATTGACGAAGGCGCTGGCCCGCGCGAAAGCCCGCCTGGCGCACGCCCGGATGGATGGCGTCGACTGGTACTGGCCGGCGGATGAATATCCGGCTGCGTGCGCTGACCCGGAGCCGGTTCGGCTTCTTGCTCCTTTCGACCCGGTGGTCTGGGACCGGGCACGGTTCGAATTGCTGTGGGGCTGGGCGTATCGCTTCGAAGCGTACACGCCAGTCGCGAAGCGCGTGCGCGGGTATTACGCGCTGCCGCTGCTTTGGCGGGACGAAGTCATCGGATGGACGAACGCAGCCGTGACTGGCGGCGAACTCAATTTCGATTTCGGCTACGCAAAAAAAGAACCGCGCACGCGAATGTTCCGGCGCGAACTGGCTACGGAGTTGGAACGGATGCGCGGCTTCCTGGGCCTTTCGCCGCTCTAGTCAGGCGCGGGCATGTTTGTTGAACCAGCTGATGGTGCGCTCCCACGCCAGCTTCGATGCGGCTTCGTTATACCGCTCCGGAGTCGCGTCGCAGTTGAAGCCGTGCACGCAATCCGGATAAATGTAGCCTTCGTGCGGAACATTGATCGCGCTCAGCGCCTTGTCATAGGCCGGCCAGGTCGATGCGAGACGCGTATCCAGCGCGCCGTGATGGACGAGAACCGCGGCCTTGATCTTTTCGATATCCCCCGGCTGCGGAACCGCGCCATAGTAAGGCGCAACCGCCGCGATATCGGCCCCGAGACGCGCGGCCAGCGTGTTGGCAACGCCGCCGCCGTAGCAAAAACCGGTCGCCGTGATCTTGCCTGCGCAATCCGGACGAGCCTTCAGCCACTGTGCCGATGCCACCATGTCCTCGACCATCTTTTTGCCATCCACTTTGCTGAACAACTGGCCCCCTTTATAGTCGTCGCCTGGATAGCCGCCGACCGAGGTCAATCCGTCGGGCGCGAACGCCATGAAGTTCTGCAGCGCGAAACGCCGCGCGACATCTTCAATGTGCGGATTCAAGCCGCGATTCTCGTGCACCACGATAACGCCAGGGAGCTTCGTCGGCTTCTCACTTCGCGTATCCGCGCTGATGGGCCGGACTAAATATCCTTTGATGCTTCCATTGCCGTTGGGCGAGGGCACTGTCTCGTAGGTGGCCTTGATACGGTCGTCGTTCTTCGCCACCTGCTGGCCGAGCGCATAGTTCGGCATCAGAGCCTCGATGACGACAGCGGCGGTCAGGCCGCCGATAGCGAATTTCTGTACGCCGGCGGCAAAGTCGCGGCGGCTGATTTCGCCGTGGATAAACAGGTTGTAGAGTTGGATCGCCTCACGCGGCAGCTTTGGCTTCTTCAAAGACTCGGACTTCACGGGCTCCATGGGTTGACTCCTTTCAGGGGAGAATATCACGGCGGCGCACGGCCAACTGTGTCAGCGGCGGAAACTACGCCTCCGCTGGTCTGGCTTTCGCGAAAGGCGGCACCGCCGGCGCGTTGCCGTTGAGGCGGAAGCATCGGCGATCGCCAGCCAGGGCAAGCCCGATTCTTGCTTCACCACCCAGCTCGCATCGATACGGCCGATCGCCGCAACGCTTTCGCTTCGACAGAAACGGACGCAACGTCCCCGCTTTCGAGGCTTGCGCTATTTGGTTTTGCCTTTAGCAGCCGCTCGCCTGACCGGGGCCGCCGCGAGAAGCGGAGTTTTGCCGGCGACATCCTCCGGCAACGCGAACACCTGAATCGTATTCATGCGGCGCGTCGACTTCAGCGCCTTGTTGTAAGCCGCGACGCTGGCAGTCAACTGGCCGTCGCCCGTATACACCGCCACGAACTGACGGCCGTTGACCGCGTAGGTGATGGTCGAATTGGCGATGGGACCCGGCAGTTCCTCATCCCACAACACTTTGCCGGTTTCCTGATCGAGCGCGCGAAAGTGTTGTGCGAGGTCGCCGAAGAAGAGCAGATTGCCGGCGGTGAGCAGCATGGCCCCGTTGATCGGCCCGGGCCCTTTGAAGATGTGATCGATCTTCCCGGTAGCGGCATTGATCTTTGAAACGCCGGAGAGTTCATCGAGCTTCGAGGGGTCGCGCACGACGCCGTTGTGGTTGGAGCGCGTGCCGAGTTCCCCGATCTTCTCTTCATTGCACGCGTCCACGAAAGGCGTATACAACGAATTGGTAAGGGGGCTGTAGCCCTGCGACCAGAAGCTGCGCGTATTAAAGAAGCACACCGTATTGGTCATGTTGGGATGGGTCAGCATGGCGCTTTCGTTCAAATACGTGATGCCCTTCTCGTCGATGTTCTTCAGAAAGAAGTTCGGCACGTCGTAGGGCCAGGGGTTGGCCCACAGGAACTCGCCCGTGTGACGGTCGAGCGCGAAGACGCCGCCGGACTCACCGGTGGCGAGAACAATGTCGCGACGCTCGCCGGCCTTGATCTTCGAATTGAACCATTTGGCGGTGGCGCGGGTGGGATTGAGAGCGGTGGTGACCAGGATTCGATCGTTCGTCCAGTCCTCATCCCAATCATCGCCGGGCAGATGCTGATAGTACCAGTTCAGTTTGCCGGTGTCGGCGTTGAGCGAGATCGTCGAATTGCTGAACAGATCGGCCGGGGCGTGCGTCGGAATGGCGTTGAAATCGCCGTGGCGTTCGAGACGCGAGTTCGGCGTTGGATTCGCGACACCCCAGATGACGGCATTGGTGGAAGGATCGTAAGTGCCGGAGAGGCCCCACGGGCCCGCGACGCGCTTGTCGTCGGGAAGTCCGCCCCAGGTGTCGCCGCCGAGCTGGCCAGTCTCGGCAGCGGTCATGAACTTCCACAGCAGTTTGCCGGTCTTCGCGTCGTGCGCGTCGATGAAGCAGTTTTCGTGCTTCCCGCCGCAGGCGCCGCCGGAGATCACTTTGTCCCCGGCGACGATAGCGCCCTGGGTCGCGCCGCGGGTTTCGGTTTTGGCTTCCCATCGCAACTCGCCGGTGCGTGCATCAAGCGCCTCGAGGTAGCTGTCGGGCGAGGTCCAGTAGACCATGTCGAAGCCGATGGCAATCGTCTTGGCGCGCGCGCCGTTTTTGATGTTCTGGGGCACGTTCCGTTTGTGCTCCCAGATGAGCTGGCCGGTGGCAGCGTCGTAGGCCTGAATGACGGCTCCCGGCGACTGCAGATACATGACGCCGTCGTGCACCAGCGGGATTCCCTCCTGCGAGCCGGCGCCCTCGGTGACCGACCAGGCGAGCTTGAGCTGGCCGACATTGGACTTGTTGATCTGCTGCAAGGGCGAGAAACGCTGCGCGTCGTAAGTGCGGTTGTACATGAGCCAGTCGTTGGGGCTGGGAGTCTTGAGAGTGTCCTCCGTGAGGGGCACGAGGTTGCGACCGGGTTGTTGCGCGCCCAGATGCGGAGCAACGACGTGAACGGCGAGCAGCAGGACGAGCGCGAGGGCGCCGGAAGCAAAAAAGCTAATGTAGCGTTTCAGGCGTTTCATGGTGGGTCGGGAAAATTATATCCGCCCAGCGGGCTGTTCGGGAAACCGGAGCCGGGAATCAGGACTGTGAGCTCCGCTGTCCGAAACCAAGCCGGTGCCCGTTATCAGCTCATTGGGCGGTGGCGCCTCCGGGCGTATTTCGGGAAGGCGCCGTTTTGACGAGTTTGCGGGCGCTGAGACGGCGCGCGATTCGTTGTTTTCGCAGGCGATTGTGGCGAGCCTTATCGCCGTTTCGAGATGACATATCTTATTGTCGTTGATTTACCCTCGTTTTTACCGGGTTTGTTCGGAAGTGGCAGAAACAGATTTCTCCGCTGCACGGCCGTGAGTTGCTGAAGATGGGTTCGCGGCTCAGACCTTAGCTTGTCTGGCTTTCCCGAAAGGCGGCACCGCCGGCGCCTTGCCATTGAGAACCTCCTTCCCGAAGAAAATGCTCTTGCGCCGCGGCAGCATGTCGTCGATGTTTGCCTGCACGATGTGCTGGACGTAATCGCTGAAGCTTTTCATGAGCCGGTCGTTTTCCGCGTCCGGCGGTTTCAATCCCTGCAGCGGCACGGGCTGCAGCACGCGCACGTGCCACTTCGACGGAATCGGAATCGGCGCCAGGGGAAACATCGGTGCGATCGGCAAATAGGGCCATCCCAGCTCTTTCACGACCCAGCTCGAATCGATGCGACCGATGATGGGAAAAATCTCGGCATGCCCGATGACGGCCGCGGGAATGATCGGCGCCTGATTCTCGACCGCTAATTTCGCGAACTCGCTTCTGGCGAATGTCCGGAGTTTGTAGGTGCGCTTGTACGGAAGGAAAGTCCCGCGAATTCCTTCGGGAAAAATACCGACGATGTTGCCCTGATCGAACAGGCGCTTCGCATTCTCCTGGCTCGCCACCACGCCTCCCAGTTTGGTCAGGAAGTTGGCGAGGAACGGCGTCCGCAGAAGCGAGTGGATGATCAGGAATCGCGGCACGCGCTTCGTATGCGTGAACAGCAGCGACAAGTGCATCACCGCGTCGAGCGGCATAAACCCGCGGTGATTGGAAACATACAGACCCTTGCCGGCGGCCGGAATATTCTCCATGCCTTCCGATTCGATCCGCCAGTAGATGTTGCGCAGGAAGGCGAACCACCAGCCCCAGGCTCGGATGTAATCGACGTCGAGTCCCCAGTCGTCGTAGGATGCCGCCAGCCGCTCGGGATGCCCGCCCGGCTTCGACGCGAGGAACGCCCGGAGAGCCTCCAGCGTCGTTTGCGAGGGACGGTAGCCGAGCTCCCGCGCGGCGCGGTCGCCCGAGAGCGTCCAATTGAAAACGAGCTCGGCCAGATCGCGGTTCGGCGGAACCCCGATGCGGCCGGTCCCGGCGGCGCGCGCGGCCTTCTTCAAAGGAATCGCGCCTTCGCCGGCGATGTTGAAGATCCCCGTCGCATTCGATTCGACCGCCGCGGCAAAGGCATTGGCTGCATCCTGCACGCTGATGAACTGCAGGTGCGGATCGCGTCCGGCGACGAACGAAGCCGAGCCGCTGAGTAACTTCCCGACGATCAGGTCGCCTTCTTCCGCGGCCAGCACATTCGTCAGCCGGAGCGCGGCCCAGTTGGGATTGCGCGCCGCGATTTCTTCCGCCTTCAGCCAGCGTTGCGCCTTGTCGTGCGGCGGCAGCAGAGAAATACGGGATTCGTCCATGACGCCGGGATTCTTCGGATTCGACCCATAGGCGTAAGCGTGGCTGCGAATCACAAGGCGGCGAAGATCGGTTCGGGTGGCGATCCTTTCGAGCTCCGCGACATCGCCGGGGAACCAGACCACGGCCTCCGCGCGCGGATCTACTCCAGAGTCGATGACCGTGTGACCGCGGCGGCTGAGCTCTGCCTTCACAGCGCGCGCTACCGGACCGTCAAAACCACACACTGCAATGTTCATGAATGGGTCTCCCGGCAACTACTTCCTGGCAGGCGCGACATCGAAGTGGAAATGCTGCAAAAGCGCTTGATTCTGCCGTGCCCGCAGGCAAAGTTCCGAGCCGCGATCGCGAGGGAGCGGTGTTCCGGGATTAGCTGAAGACCGCTTGCCTGCGCGCGCGGCTCAGAAACGGGTGGTTGGCTTTCCACTTTGATGTCGCACACCCTTCCCGGCACTACCTCTTGGCACTACCTCTTGGCACTATTTCTTAACAACGCCGTGAAGAAAAGTATCACACATCTGGCGCAGCACGCGGTCGTCGTCGA
>DASZLP010000027.1:0-80719 GCA_035552355.1 Bryobacteraceae bacterium
TTGGTCTCCACCAGAGCCCGCCTCCGCTTCACCGGCTGGACTTCATTCTCAGTCCACCAGCCGAAACCGTAAACCACCACCCGGCGGGGGCTGGGGAATTTTCGACCGGCGAAATGAGGAATTTTCAACCGGCGTTGACAGTCGAACGTCTCTGGTACAGTTTCCAGTCCGCGCTGCTCCGGGCCGCTATTTCTTCTGCGAGGAACGCCGCCCGTCTCCGTCGAGGTGCTCCGGTCGATCGATCTGCGGAAACTGAATATAGGAGGATGCGTTGCCCACACACGAACGTCTTTCTGGCTGAGAATCTTCCCCGGCGAGAAGACGATGAAGAACTCGCCGGGGTTGGAGAGGAGGACCTATGCAGTAACTGATCCCTGTACCGGATACTAATCGATTCAGGAAGAAAACCGAAAGATTCACTTCAGATAACCCTTACAATCGCAAGCATAATCCGGCAAGACCGTGACGGGTTGGCGAGCGGTTCTTGAGCACGGTGGGATCGGACACATATCGATCACTGTCCGGATCACGGGTCCACAAGGTGGCCATCAAAGTCGCGGACAATGGCGTCCTGGCGCAAGGGGTCGCCTCGGGAATTGCGCGAATCAAGGGCGTCCACTCACACGGCGCGCACGTCGGAAAATTGACGCGGTTGCTTCAGCAGCCGCCGACACTTCTCCCTCCCAGCCGTGACAACGCGGAAGAAATCTTGCGGTCGGGCGAGGTTCGCGGCTTACTGTAGCCCGCTGCTTTTTGTAAAGCGTCTCCAAACCGTTTTTCCTGACAGCGACGGCCGATCTGGCGGAATCGCCTGCGCGGTTAGGGGGCGCCATGCTCACAATCGGGGCGCATCCACGCCTCTGACCAAGTGCAGAAGCGCGCTCGCGTCGCCCAGTCGCACCTGCTGTACATCGCCCGCGGAAGTTTCCGGAAGTCTCCGCAATTCCTTCCTTGTCTTTAGTCGTGACCTCACTAAGTAACGCCGCTCGCCCTATGTCTCACAGGAAGGTCTGGGCCACCCCAAACCACCAGACGCTTACACGGAATTCAGCACACCCTGTCAGAAGCTGAACCGTCCCTGCAACTCAATCACCCGGCCCGCCAGCCCCGTAATCGCGCGCCCGAAGTTCGGATCCTCCACATGCGTATTAGAATCCCCGAAGTTAAACGGCGCGAGATTCAGCTTGTTAAACGCGTTGAACAAATTCACGCGCAGATCGAGCGCCGCGTTTTCCCCGAGCCCTGCGATCTTTCCAAACCGCACCTGCTTTGCCAGGCTGAAGTCGTCACCCAGATAATTCGGTCCGCGGAGCGTGTTGCGACCTATTCCCGGAGGGCCGGATGCCGAAATGTTGAAGTAGTTAAGGCCTCCGCCTGGAAAGTCGCCGTTCGGTGAAAGGAAAATATCGTTGCTGTGGTCCGTGAGCGCGCCGCCAAGGTACGCGATCGGCCGCGTGGGCGAGAGGCTCGGACCTCCTGGAGTGCTGACGGACTGTCCCGTGACCGGGGTCCACGGGAATCCCGTGTGCGCGAGAAAGATCGCGTTGATCTGCCAGCCGCCCAGCAACGCGCGGCGCATCCGTGAGCCGGCTTTTCCGAAAGGCAGCTCGTAGAGAGCGGAAAGATTGAAGTCCTGGCGGACATCGAAATCGGAGTCGCCGCGCTCGAAGCTCAGGTCCTGCGGATACGTCTGGTTGGTGACGAAGCCCGGGCCTTCGTACGATGCCTGATCGATACTGTGCGCCCACCGGTAGTTCGCCTGGAACTGCAGTCCGTTCGCCAGCGCGCGCCGCGCGGTGAAGAGAAACGCGTTGTAGTTGGAGTTGACGTCCGGCTGAATGAAGTAGACGGGACCGAAGCCCGGGTTGTTCGGATAAAGATAGTTCTGATTCACGATGCGAATCAGCTTGCGCCCGCCGCTGCCCTGGTATCCCGCGGTCACGACGAAACGCCTGGGCAGCTCGAAGCTGGCCTCAAGCGAGTAAACGTATGCGTACGGTGTCGCGACGTGCTGGGGCGTGCCCCAGATCTGGACGGCGACGGGTGTCGTGCCGGGCAGTGGATTTGGCGCGAGGGTCACCGGGTTGACTCCGGTGGCAAGCGCGGGATTCGCGGGATAACTGAATGGCGAATTGCTCGAGCCGAGCGTGTAGGCGATCTGGCCGGCATCGAATGGCGAGCCGGCGCTTCCGCAACAGATCCCGTAGCTCGCAATGAACGGCGGATTGCTCCGAGAGTTGTCGAACAAAGCGTCGGGCACGCGATCGTAGAAAATTCCGAAGCCGCCGCGCAGCACGAAGCGCTTCATCTGCGCCGGATTCCATGCGAATCCGAGACGCGGGCCGAAGTTCAGCCGGTCCGCCTCGTAAAGTGTGTGGGTGATCGCGAGGCGCGAATCGGCGAGCCCATTCGGTCCGAAAACCAGATTGCTGAGCTGGCCGCGCGTTTCGTTCGGCGCCGAGAAATACTCGTAGCGGAGGCCGATGTTGAGAGTCAGTGAAGGGAAGAGCTTCCAGTCGTCCTCGACGAAGCCGGCGTAGATGCTGTCGCGGAAATAGCGCTGCGCCTGGGCGGGCGCGCCCGTGCGCGGGTCGGCATCGATGGATTCAAAAATGGGTGTGTCGTTGGCGAGATTGAAGAGCCCGGTGAACGAATAGAGAGGACGCGCACCGCCCGCCAGATTGTTGTTATCCTGCTCGCGCCGCACCTCGAGGCCGAACTTCATCGCGTGGCTGCCGCGGATCCAGTTGAGCGTGTCGCGCCCTTCGATCGTGTTCTGCGCGAAGAGGGCCGGCGATGCTTCCGACTGCGCCGCGCCCCACTCGAGATTTCCAAAAGGATAAGACTCCACCTGCACCCGCGGGATGCCCCAGTTTGTCGCTGAACTCGCCGTGACCTCGTTGGAGGCGAAACGCGTGAAGTTCGCCTTCGCTTCATTGATCAACGTCGGCGCAAAGACATGGTTCCACGTCGCCGTGAGCGCCATCGTGATCGGCTTATTGCGCAAATCGGCGCCGGGCTGGCTTCCGGTGGAGGGATCGGACGTGAACCCGTTGAACATCGTCACGTAGCTGCTGGCCGCGATAGTGTCGCTGCCGCGCGTGTAATCCAGGCGTCCGTTGTATTGGTTGCCGGTCTGTGTGGCGGGGTTGCTGAACAGCGCGAACTCAACATCCGGAATGCCGTCGAGGCCGCCGCCGGTGCCAGTGGTGTAAGCGCCGCGCGCACCGTTGATCGAGCCGAGATCGAGGCCGCCGGAGACCTGTTGGCACGCGCCGGGCGCAAAGGTGGACGCGCATCCGATGGGAATCACAGCTTCGACGCGCGGAACCATGCCTGCCGGGCCGATTACTTTGGCCGTGATGGAATCCGGCCGCAGGCTCAAAACGGCCTGGCGATACTGCGCGGTTTCGACGTAGCCGGTCGACGGGTTGTTGGAGCTGTTATGCAGCCCTTCATACGAGAAGAACCAGAAGAGGCGATTCCTGATGGCGGGCCCGCCGAGGCTGCCGGAGTACTGCCGAAAAGCGTTTTCGACGCGCTGCGCCGGTGCGCCGATGGCGCCGAATTTATTAAATGCGTTGAAATTCGGATCGTCGTATTTGAACGCCGCGCTGCCGTGAAGCTCGTTGGTTCCGTTCTTCGAGACGACCTGGATCTGCGCGCCCGAATTGCGGCCCAGCTCGGCGGAATAGGCGTTTGAGGAGACCGTTATGCTGTTCACCGATTCCTGATTGGGTGTCACCACAGCCGCGCCGCCCCACGTGAGGCTGTTGATGCTGATGCCGTCGAGCAGATAGTTATTGGCGGAAAGCCGCTGGCCATTGGCGACGATGGGCACCTGGTTTTCCACCTGGAAGATCGAAAGGTTTGACCCGCCCGGTCCCGTAGTGTTCGGCAGCGCGATCGATTGCCCGCTGCCGTTGCGCGATCCGTCGCCGAAGAGGCCAGGAGTGAGCCGCAGCAGTTCATAAGGATCGCGACCCACTTCGGGAAGCCGGAGAATCTCGGCCGAGGTAATCGATCGCTCGACGTTCGCATTACCGGTTTCGAGCGCGGGGAGCGTATCGCCGTTGACCGTGACGCTGGTTGTTGTCTGCGCGGTCTGGAGCGCGATATCCACCCCGCGTGTGGACTCGCCGGAAACCTGAATATCGTTCAGGGTGGCGTCGGCGAATCCCGCTTTTTTGGCGACGATCGTATACGCGCCCGGCGCCAGCTCCGGAAAGCTGTAGAAGCCGCTCGGGCTGGAGACGGTTCGCCGTTCCCCGGAAGTCGCGGTGTTGCGGAGCGTGATATCGGCGCTGGCTACGGTGGCGCCGGATGGATCGAGCACCGTGCCTTCGATACCGGCGCGAAACTGGCCGAACGCCACACCAGCCAATGCGAACAGGCTGACAAACCTCAGCAAATGAATCGAAGCGCGCATTTTTCCCCTTCCCGCGGGCGAGTGACAAAGCCAGGCGTTTTCCTGGATCATAGTCAGACTGGGAAAAATTGAGAAACCGCAAAAGCGCCGAAGCGTACGCGAATCGACGCCCGAGAGCACGGAAGAGTACGGCTGTCCTTGGGTGAACGGGGCGGCGGTGAGATCCATTACAAAGTCCATCACTGGTTTTGATGCCGGCCATCAACCGTCTGCGATTGACATCGGATGAATAGCGCTATGAAATAGCGGCGAGTCAGTGCCTCTCGCTTCCGGTCCGTTGTCGTAACCGCACGCAGTAAAAAGGGGATAACGTAATGAAAAAGTCTTCAACCGCGTTGTTCGTACTCGCACTCAGTTGTTGTGCTCTCTATGCGCAGTCGGTTTCGCAGATTACAGGGACCGTTCGCGACGCGAGCGGTCTGGCAGTCCCGGGCGCCGAAGTTACGGCGACGCAGACCGATACGGGTGTAGCCCGCAGGGCCGCGACGTCGGCCGATGGAAGCTACGTGCTTCCGAGCCTCCCGATCGGCCCGTACCGGATCGAAGTCAGGAAAGAAGGCTTCAATACATTCGTCCAGAACGGTGTCGTGCTGCAGGTGGATACCACCCCCACGGTTGACGCGAGCCTGAAAGTTGGTTCCATCAGCGAGCAGGTTTCTGTTGAAGCGGCCGCGGCAATGGTCGAGACGCACAGTACGGGCGTCGGTCAGGTGGTGAATCAGCAGCAGGTCGTCGATTTGCCCCTTAACGGGCGCCAGGTGACGCAGCTCATCACGCTGGCAGGCGGCGCGACTACCGCGCCCGCGGCTTATGGCGCATCGCCGGCTTCGGGCAATCTCGTATCGAGCAAGAACTATCCGAACGAAGCGCTGGTGTCGATCGCCGGCGGCGCGCTCAACGGCGTGACCTACCTGATGGATGGCGGAACACACAACGATCCGTTTAACAATCTGAACCTGCCGCTGCCGTTTCCCGACGCCGTGCAGGAGTTCAAAGTTGAAACCAGCGCGCTTCCGGCTCAGTATGGGCAGCACTCGGCGGGGGCGGTCAACGTGGTGACGAAATCCGGCACGAACGAGCTGCACGGCGACGCCTTCGAGTTCGTGCGCAATTACTACTTCAACGCGCGTGATACCTTCGCGCCGGTGCGCGACAACCTGAAGCGCAACCAGTTCGGCGGCACGCTGGGCGGTCCGATTAAAAAGAACAAGCTGTTTTTCTTCCTCGGCTATCAGGACACGATCGTCCGGTCAGCACCCGCCGCCAGCTTCGCCAATGTGCCCACGCCGCCAATGCTGCATGGCGATCTGAGCGCATACGAGCACAATTGTTTCGCCGGCGGGCCGCAGACGCTCAAGGCGCCTTACGTGAACAACGTGCTGCCTGCATCGCTCGTGAGTCCGCAGGCGGTGAAAATGGCGAGTTTTTTCCCCAGCGGCCCCGGCGACTGCGGGCTGACTACTTACACGCTCATCGCCAACCAGACCGAGCACAACGGTTTGGCGAAGATCGATTACCAGCTGAGTTCGAAGCAGTCCATCTTTGGACGTTATTACGTGACGCACAGCCTTGTGCCGTCGAGCTTCACGGGAACCGAGCTGTCTGTGCTCAACGCCGGAACGGACGACGAAGTGAACTCAGTCGTTCTCGGGCACACCTACGTCCTCGGTCCGAACGCTCTGAACACATTTCGCGCCACGGCGAACCGCGTGGGAATTACGAAGTTCCAGGTGCCGATCCTGACCGCCAGCAGCATCGGCGTGCAGAACATCTACGAGCCGCTGCCGAACTACTCCAACATCAACATCAGCGGAGACTTCAACAGCGCGGGCGGTTTTGCGACTCCCGGCCTGATCGCGACCACGACCTATCAGGTGAGTGACGACTTCAGTCTGATCAAGGGTTCGCACCAGATGCAGTTCGGCGCAACCTATATACGGCCAGGCCAGAACTCGACCTTCTGCGTCTTCTGCGACGGCCTGTTCACCTTCAATGGCCAGGCGACCGGATCGGCGTTTGGCGACTTCTTCGCAGGCTCGCTCGATTCCTTCAACGACGCGAGCATCAGCCACGACAACGAGCGCTGGAATTATTTCGGGCTCTACGCGCAGGACACGTGGAAGATCAGCTCTCACCTGACCGCCAACATCGGGCTGCGCTGGGAGCCCTATCTCGCGGGACGAATCCTCAACGGGTGGGTCACGCACTTCAGCCAGGCGAATTTCGACGCGGGCATTCACTCGACGGTTTATCCAAATGCGCCGGTGGGGACGCTGTTTCCCGGCGACGCCGGCTTCGATACCGGCAGCCGCCCCAACAAGACGAGCTGGAACGACTGGGCTCCGCGTATCGGCCTTGCATTCGACCCGAAAGGCGATGGACGCACCGTCATCCGTGCATCCTGGGGCATCTTCTATGACATGCCTCACACGCTGTTCTATTACAACTATTCGTCGGAACCGCCATGGGGCGAGGCGATCGCGCTGACCAATCCTCCGGGCGGATTTGCGAACCCGTGGCTGGGATATCCGGGAGGCAATCCGTATCCGGTGAATCTCGGGTCCAACTTTGTTTTTCCGACGGCGGGCTACTACGAGACGGTGCCGCTCAATGTGAAGGTGACCTATCTCGAGCAGTGGAACTTCAGCGTGCAGAAGCAGATTGGTGCGAGCTGGCTCCTGAAGGCCAGCTACATGGGGAACGATACGATTCACCTTTGGACGGATCGGGAGCTCAATCCCGCGATCTATGTTCCGGGAACGTGCAGCGCCGGGCAGTTCGGATTGACCGTCGCGGGGCCGTGTTCGACGACAGCCACGACGCAGGCTCGGCGGCGCCTGACGCAGTTGAATCCGACACAGGGCCCGCTTTACGGAACGACCGAGTTGCTCGACGACGGCGGCACGGGCAGCTACAACGCCCTGATTCTGTCGGCCGAGCACCGGCTCTCAAGTCACTTCATGGTGCTGGCGAATTACACCTGGTCGCATTGCATCTCGGATCTGGTGACGTCGGAGCTTTCCGGGCCGGCTTACACCAATCCGGCGGACCGGCGCTTCGACCGGGGTAACTGCACACAGATCGACACGCGCGGCAACTTCAATCTGTCGGCGGTGGTGCAATCGCCGCATCTGTCGTCGCGCGTTTTGCAGTGGGTCGCGGGCGACTGGCAACTGTCGCCGATTTTCACGGCTCACACCGGCGGTTATTTCAACGTGACCACGGGCGTGGATAACGCGCTGAACGGCATCGGCGGACAGCGGCCGAATCAGATCGGGAGCAACGTCTACTGCGACAACCAGAGCATCACCTGCTGGATGAAGGCGCCGAGTGTCGGTTTCGTGGCGCCCGCCGCGGGAACCTTCGGAAACCTGGGCTACAACAACCTGGTCGGACCCGGCTTCTTCGAGGTCGATCTGGCTTTGTCGAAGCGCTTCCGCGTGCGCGAGCGGCAGAACGTGGAGATTCGCGCCGAATCGTTCAATATTCAGAATCGCGCGAACTACCTGAATCCGACCGCCGCGATGAACAGCAGCAATTTTGGGAAGATCCTGACGGACGTGAGCCCCAGGATCATGCAGTTCGCTGTCAAGTATGCGTTTTAAGGCGATCTGCCGCTCGCCTTTCCGCGCTTTCGGTCGTAAAGTACCGCGCGTCTCTACTCCGGCATACCACATGTGCGGCACAAGTTAACATGTAGACGACATGCCCGTTATGATCCATCTTCGAAACGTTCCGGACGAGTTCGATCACAAGCTGAAAGCGCGCGCTGCGGCGGCGGGAGTGTCGCTCAGCGCTTATATTCTGCGTGATGCCGAAAAGCTTGCCAGCCGGCCAACCGTGGACGAATGGGTGGAAAAAGCCCGGAAACTGCGGCCAATAAAGACTCGTGAATCGTCGGCCGAAGTGATTCGGGTCATGCGCGATGGCCGATGATCGTCGTCGTCGACGCCGCGGCGGTCCTCGAAATCCTGAAGGGCACGGAAACCGGAAGAAAACTGCTCACCGCGTTGCCGGGACTCGATCTTTACGCTCCTCACCTGATTGATCTGGAAGTCGTAAACGCACTCCGCCGCTGGGGGTTCCAGGGGGAGATGAGCACTGCGGAGACTCGCGCGGCTCTCGAAGTTTTCGAGGAGATGACCATCACGCGCTGTTCCCACACCAATCTGCTGGACGCCATCTGGAGTCTGCGGCACAATTTGACCGCGTATGATGCCGCTTATCTCGCGCTGGCGCGCCTGCTCGATGCCGAGTTGATCACGATGGATAATGGCCTTCGCAAACGCGCCACGCGGAAGCGCTGACCCCCGACTCGCCATAAATGAAATCGGCGGCGCGGCGATCCGGCGTCGCCCGGAGTGAACCTGGGGACATATTGCTGCGATCACGAACATGCGCGAGCCACGTAGAGGCCGGTTCCCAACCACACGCCAACGTTGACGGTGGGGCCGCGCGCGCCATCGAGTCTTTCGATGCATGACCGAACTTCTGAAACGAATGGACTAACGAGAGAGCAGTTAACGGGCGGGTTCGCCGGGGGTGACGCGATGCGCCGCGTCGAGCGGCGGCATGAATCGCGAAACCCCGTCCACGGCAAGGATCATGCTGTTTGGCGTCAGTTTGTCGTGCCGGATGCGCATCCACCCCGACGATCTCTTTTCGAACAAATCCCGCGCCAGCGTGCCCCTCACGATACGGTGTTTCACGCCGGCGGCGTCCACGGACTCGGCCTCGCTGGGCGCGACCCACAGGAGCACCTCCAGGCGATCGCGATCCTGCTCCGCCCAGACGATCTCCATTGTCACAACGCGCTGGGCGGGCGGCAGAGCCAACATCGATTCCAACTCGCGGTTTTCATCCTTCTTCGTGAGAATCGTGCGTCCGAACCGGTCGCCGCTGATCCAGTCTTCCGAATCCAGCAGGCCGTCGGCGCGCTTGAGATCGTCGAGTGTTTTCGCGTCGCGCAGTGCTTTGAGTGTCGGGCCGTAGATGGACTTTGCGAGAGCCAGCGCAGCCGGGTCCTCGCGGGGAGTTTGCGCGGGAGAGATGACAGCCAGGACGAAGAGGACCGTAAGAAATCCGGCGATGTTTTGCCAGGTCCGAAGCAGAAGCCGGCTGCCGTGCGGCAGCAGTGCGGCATAGACGATCATTTGCGCGCTCAGCGCGGCGGTGAGGCCGAAGAATAAGGCGAAGGGGGAAGGGAGGGGAAAGGTCCTCCTGGCCTGAAGACCGCGTTGTTCGATTGCGCCGCGCAGCAATCCGGCAGCCTCGCGCCAGGGGTGCTGTCGCATGGCGTCCAGGAAGACGGTGCGCATTTCGGCCGCAAACTCGGCGCGCCAGTTGGCCGGGTAGAGGAAAATCAGCAGATCAAACCATCGCAAGATTTCAAACCTCCCTCGTTTTCAGACGGGCCGCGGCCGCGCGCGTGAGTTGGCGCAGGCGTTCGACGTCCGCCGCCAAAAGCGCGTGACCCGCCGGTGTCAACCGGTACCATCGTTTGTCGCGCGATGTGTCGTCTGACTCGAAACGCTCGATCCATCCGGCTTCGAGCAGCCGGCTCAAGGCGCCGTAGAGTGTTCCCGTGCTCAGCCGGACACGCCCGTTGCTGAGCGCGTCGATATCCGTCATCAGCGCGTAGCCGTGGCGCGGTTCTTCGGCGAGGCTCGTCAGGATCAGGAAGACCGGCTCGGTCAGTGGAACATGATCCTGCTCGACATGTCGCATAACGACATATGATCACAGGTTCGCGCGGCCTGTCAACGCGCCTGATAAAATCCCCGCAGCCGTCCTTATTAAGGAGCCACCAATGACTTGCCGTTTGTCGCTCGCTGCCGTTATCGCCCTTTCCGCTTTCGCCCAGGCGCCAACTCCCGCGCCCAACGCCGATCCATATGCCAACAATGCGGATGCCGGCAAACTCGCGTTCCCACTTGCGGCACCGGCGGGCAAGGACAGCGGGGCCATCACCAAATCATTGCCCGGCGGCATCAATCAGGGCATGATCGACCCCGCAACGTGGAAATACGGCCCGGCGTTCGATCCACCCGCCAACGCGAAGATCTGGAATCCCGTGAAGCTCAAAATGATGCGCGGCGAAAAGATCACTGGCGGCACGGTGTTCAGTTCCACCGATCCTCTCACTTATTGCGCGATGGCGAACGCCGGCTACGACTTCATCTGGACCGAAATGCAGCATGACTCGCGCGACTGGGATGCCGTGGCCCGCATGTGGCGCACGTGCCCGCACGCGAAGGCAGTTCCCGGCGTGCGAGTGGCTTACGCGGACGAGCGCGAAATCCAGCACGCTCTCGATGCGGGCGCGCTGGTGGTTGTAATCCCGACGGTCGACACCGTCGAGGAGGGCAAAGCCGGGCGCGACTGGACGTACTTCCCTCCGCTCGGCAAGCGCAGCAACGGCGGGGGGCAGGCATTCGATCCCGACATGTGGGGCAGTGTGCCCGGCGGATATCGCAACACGATCAACCAGAACGTCGTGCTGATCGAAATGATCGAGACGATCGACGGCGCGAAGAACGCGCGCGAGATCGCGGCGATTCCGGGCGTCGATGCGGTCTTCGCCGCGAGCGGCGATCTGGGCAACTTCTCCGGATACAAGCAGGGCACGCCGGACTACGAACGCCTGATCAACGTGGTGCACGATGCCGCCCTCGCCGCCGGCAAGCGCCTCTGCGGACCGTTCGCATGGCGCGACCGTCCCGATTTCACGTGCTTCCAGAACGCGAGCGAGACAGCGGCCATTGCTCGCGGCGTCGCGGCCGAGATTGGCAACCTGAAGGACACACAGGCGAAGCCCGAAGTGGGCCCTTACGCGCCAAAGAAGTAGGGTGAAAATCCTCAGCGCCGTTTTATGGATTCTGCTCGCGGCTTCCGCCAGCGCGCAGGACTTCACCCAACTCGCGGCGCTATACGATTACGACAAAACGGCTTCGCTTACTTTTGAGCGGAAGGAATTAGACCACCGGGCGGGCTACAAAGCGTGGTCGATCCGGTTTGCGCTGCCCAAAGCGGGCACGATGACAGGCTATCTCGTGACGCCGGATGTGCCCAGCCGGGCCGCTTCGTCATGCCATCCGGCGATCGTGTGGATGCACTCGAGCGGGGCTATCGGATTCCTCGGCGATGCCGTTCTCATGGCCAAAGCCGGAGCTGTTTCGATGATCGTTCAATCCGTCGACGGCCTTCCTTCGGCAGACGCGGAGGATGCGAAGAATCAATCCATCGCCGATATCGTCGGGCTGCGGCGTGCCGCCGATATTCTCCAGTCGCGCGCCGATGTCGACCCTGCGCGCCTCGCTTTCGTGGGCCACAGCTACGGCTCCATGATGGGCGCCGTCGCCATCAGCGTCGATTCACGTTTTCGCGCGGCCGTCTTCGAAGTCGGGCTGCTCGGGATGAGTATCCACATCGGCACGAGCCCCGGAGCCTGGGCTACCGGCGTGCGCAAAGATCTCGGGGACAAGCTTCCGCACTTCCTCGATGTGCTGTCGATTGTGGACGACAAGAACTATATCGGACACGCACCCGCGATCCCGAAGCTGTTTCAATCCGCGTGGTACGACCCAGGCGTTCCGCATTCCGACGCGGAGGACTTTTTCAACCTCGCGACCGGACCGAAGCAACTGAAGTGGTACGATTCGGGCCACGATATCGATGACCCGGCCGCCGCGATCGACCGGGCGCGCTTTCTCGCGGAACATCTTCATCTGCCGGATATCGGTCGCGTTCTCGACAATGGAAGGCCTCGTCGCTGAGTGTCGTCACTGAGACCGCGTTGTAACGTTCGTGTGATAGACTCCCGCGGGTGAAAAACGATTCCACCTTCAATCGCTGGCTGATTCCCGTCGCCGCCGTTTGTGTGCATATTTGCATCGGATCCGTCTATTCATGGAGTGTTTTCAACCGCCCGATTAAAGCCCTGTTCCCGAACGATCCGTCCTGGTTCAGTCCGCCGTATACGACGTTCTCGACCGCACTCGTGCTCCTCGGATTAAGCGCGGCTTTCGGCGGCACGTGGGTCGAGCGCCGCGGTCCTCGGGCTGCCGCCACCGCCGCCGCGATCCTCTTCGGCTCCGGACTGATCATCGGCGGAATCGGCTTGTCGACTCGCCAGTCGTGGCTGGTATTCCTCGGCATGGGCGTTGTCGGCGGCATGGGCTGTGGGTTCGGCTACATCGCACCCGTCAGCACTCTGGTCAAGTGGTTTCCGGATCGCCGTGGTATGGCCACCGGCATGGCGATCATGGGCTTCGGCGGCGGGGCTTTTCTGGCCGGATATCTCAATCAGTACTTCATGGATCGCATGGGCGTCGCCAACACGATGTTCGCGCTCGGGACTGCATATTTCGTGCTCATGATGATTGGCGCCTCGATCATCCGCCGTCCGCCCGCCGGGTGGAAACCGGCCGGCTGGACTCCGCCGCCCAACACCAATGCGATGATCACCGATCGCAATCTTTCGCGGAACGACGCCGCCAAAACCGTGCAGTTCTTCCTGCTCTGGGGCATTCTGTTCATCAACGTGACGGCGGGCATCGGCATCCTCGCGCAGGCCTCGCCGATGACGCAGGACATCTTCCAGAGGACCGCGATTCAAGCCGCCGCGTTTGTCTCGATACTGAGCCTCTTCAACGCCGGCGGACGGTTCTTCTGGGCATCGAGCTCCGATTACATTGGCCGGCGCGCGACCTACATCGTGTTCTTCGTGGTTCAGATCGTTCTTTTTCTCCTGATCCCGGACTTTGCCGGACGCGGTGAGTGGCTGCTGTTCGAGTGCGCGCTCTTCGTCGTGCTGAGTATGTATGGCGGCGGATTCGCGACGATTCCGGCATTTCTCGCCGATATGTTTGGAGCGGAAAACGTCGGCGCGATTCATGGCGTGATTCTGACGGCGTGGAGCGCGGCCGCGATCGTCGGGCCCGTGATTATCACGGAGCTTTCAAACCGCGCCAAAGCCGGACTCGCGGCGGGCGCCAGCCGGATCCACATCTACGACCAGCCGCTCGAGGTGCTCGCCGGGCTGCTGGCTGTGGGGTTCATCCTCACCATGCTGGTGCGGCCTTTGCCAAAATCGCGGGTGGTTTAATCACTTGTCCATCACGCGTGCGCGCTATTCTGGACAGCTATGAATCTGCTGCGCGTCATATTTTCAGTGGCGTTCCGCGCCACGATCGCCGCCCTCGTTCTCCAGCCGCTCGTGCCCGCCCAGACGCCGAAGCCAAAGCTGATTATCGGCATCGTCGTCGACCAGTTCCGCTACGACTATCTGACGCGATTCCGCAAAGATTACAAAGGCGGCTTCGCCAAGATGCTCGCGAACGGCGCCGTCTTCACCAACGCCCACTACGAGCAGATGCCGACCGTGACCGCCGTCGGCCACAGCATCTTCTTTTCAGGCGCCATGCCGGCCGCCAGCGGCATCGCCGGCAACACGTGGTTCGAGCGCGACAGCAATCAAGTGGTCACGAGCGTGTGCGACTACACCGTGAAGGAACTCGGCGGCGAGACGCGGAAGTCGGGCGCGCGCTGCGATGACGCCGATCCGGCCTCGCCGCGCCGCCTCGAGGTGAGCACGCTCGGCGACGAGCTGCGTAATTTCGATGAGCAGTCCAAAGTCGTGGGAATTTCTTTCAAGGCCCGCAGCGCGATTCTGCCTTCGGGACATCGGGCCAACGGCGCTTACTGGTTCGACGACGCTTCATGCTCGTTTGTGAGCAGCACGTACTATTTCGAGAAGCTGCCTGAGTGGGTGAAGGCGTTCAATAATCGCAAACTCGCGGCCGCCTACGCGGAGCGCAAGTGGGACGGCTTTCCCACCTGGGATTTCCACCCTGCCGACCCCACGCATCCGTGCGAGAAGCTGCCCGCGAGCCCATGGGGCAACGAGCTGATCGAAACGTTCTCCGAAGCCGCTTTTGAGAATGAACACCTCGGCCAGGGCGCTTCCACCGACATCCTCACCGTTTCTTTCTCGTCGAACGACTATGTGGGGCACGAGACCGGGCCCGATGCGCCGGAGGTCCATGACATGGCTGTTCGCACCGATCAGCTCATCGGGAAGCTGATCGCGGTTGTCGAGCAGAAGGTCGGTGCCCGCAATGTTCTTTTCGTGTTGACCGCCGACCACGGTGTGTCGCCCACGCCAAACACGCAGGAGAAGCGCAACATGCCGGGCGGGTATATATCCGGCAACCCTCGCAACGTCGTTGGCGAGTATCTCAACGACCGGTTTGGGACGCGCGGCGCGTCCGGGAGCGTGAAGACAGTCGCGGCCGATTGGGTGCTCGCGTTTATCGAGCCGGAGATCTATCTCAACTGGAAGACCATCGATAACGCGCACCTGAACCACACGGACGTGATGCGGAGCGTGCGCGACGTGCTGCTCGCAACCCGGCAGCTTCACATTTCGCGCGTTTATACGCGGGATGAGCTCATCGCCGGCGGCGGGACCGATAAGATCGCGCGCGCGGCGGCAAATGGATTCAACGCGGCGCGAAGCGGTGACGTCGTGATTGTGCAGGAGCCTTACTTTCTGTTTGGCCGGACTGCCGGAACCTCGCATTCGACGCCGTGGGAATACGACACACATGTGCCGGTGATTTTCTACGGCGCTGGTGTGAAGGCGGGCAGTTATGCACGCGAGGTTGCGGTCAACGATATCGCGCCAACGCTTGCGGCGATGTTGGGAGTAGAGCCTCCCAGTGGATCGTCGGGGCGCGTGTTGCCCGAGATCGTCCCGTAGGCGGTTCGCTTCAGTAGCCGCGCAGTTCCATCAGCAGCCCGTCCAGCGCGATCGTTTTCTGGATATTGCGGCGGAGATGCTCCGCGATCTCATCGACGCTTTTCACCGCGTGGATGATCCACCCGCGGCTGACCTTGCCCGCAAGCGCGGCAAGTTCGGCGCGCAGATCTGAATTGCGGATGGCCGTGCCGCCTTCGCGGAGAATCGTCAGGTCCCGCAATAATTCATAGAGAAGCTTCAAATGCGATTCGAGCTTTTCGCTCCGGTTGCGCCCCAATGCCTCGGATACCGGCAGCCACGACGCGTACGACGCCGCGCCCGCGCCGGTCTTGAGCAGCGCCAGCATGAACGTCCGGCGCTTCTGATAAAGATCGATATCGAGCGACGCGGCCACCCCCGGGCTGCCGCCGGAGAGCGCGATGCGGCGCTCCGCATTGTCGAGGCCGCGGTCGCGTGCGAACTCCTTCATCTGCTCGGCCGGGAGCGGGGAGAAGTGCACGATCACCGAGCGGGAGCGGATGGTCGGCAGCAGGTCCCACGCATTCTCCGCCGTCATGATGAGGATCAAGTGATCGGGCGGCTCCTCAAGCGTCTTGAGCAGCGAGTTGGCCGCCTGCTCGCCGGCGCGGTCGGCCTGGTCGATGAGAAAAACGCGGCGCGTGCCGTGCAGCGGCTTGAACTGCGCGCGCTCCTTCAGCAGCCGCATCTGCGGGATCGAGAGCTGGCGCAGCGGGCCGTCGGGCGCGAAGGTCAGGAAGTCGGGATGCGTGGCGAAGAAAAGCGGGTCTTCATTGCGCTTGTCGGCCGGTAGCTTCTCGCGTGAGGCGATCAGGCTCGAGTTTTCCGGAAGGCTGAGGTCGTCGTGCTCTATTTTCGCGGCATCGCCCAACAGACGCGCGGCGAAGCGGCGGGCGAGAGTGGCTTTGCCGAGACCTTCCAGCCCGGCGAAGAGCAGGGTTTGCGGGATGCGCTCGCGCTCGATCATGGCAGCGAGCGCTGACTGCGCGTGGGCGTTGCCGTAAAAGTTGTTAAACATCGAACGCCTCCCGAACAGCGCGGGCAACGTCGCCTATCGAACCGCTGCCGTCGATCACAACGATGCGCTCCGGCTCGGCGCGCGCGAGCGCGAGATATCCTTCGCGGACGCGTTCGTGAAATGCGACGCTTTCCTCATCGATGCGGGATTCCGACGGTCCGACACGCTCGTTGCGGCGCCTGGCGCGCTGCAGGCTGGTTTCGAGATCGATGTCGATGAGGAAGGTGAGGTCGGGCCGCAATCCGCGACAGGCGATGCGGTCGAGGTCGCGCACGACGTTGGTGTCGAGTCCGCGGCCGCAGCCCTGATAGACGAGAGTGGAGTCGGTGAACCGGTCGCAGAGCACGATGCGTCCGGCATCGAGCGCGGGGCGAATGATCTCATCGACGTTCTGCGCGCGGCTTGCGAAGTAGAGCAGCAGTTCGGCGCGCGGATGGAGTCCGGCGCTCGCCGGGTCGAGCAGGATTTTACGGATTTGCTGGCCGATGGCGGTGCCGCCGGGCTCGACGGTTTCCACGACATCGCGGCCCTGCTCGCGCAGCCATTGTGCAAGAATGCGGAACTGTGTGGTCTTGCCGCAGCCGTCGATGCCTTCGAAGGTGATGAAGCGTCCGGGCACGGTTGGAATTTCGATTTTCGCACCGCCTGTGGCGCGGGCGCTTGTGGTCCGGCGAGGAACAAGCGCCGTCACGATTGCCCGCGCCACAATCTAAATCAGCGACGCCGGGTTCCAGGTATATCCGTACAGATCGCGCACCGTCGCGTCACGATGGCCGTATGACTGATTTGCCGGTGGACGAACGCCCGTCGCGCCCGCCGCGACAGCACGCGCATAGACGGCGTCGACATCCTCCACATACATGAAGAACCCGCTGGGCGCTCGCTGCGATGGTCCTTCTCCCATCTCGATCACCGCGTCGCCGATCCGAACCGCGGCGTGGGGAACAACTCCATTGTGCTCGACCACGAACAGCTCTTCAGCGCCAAAAGCCCGGTTCAGGAAATCGATATACCCGCGAGCTTTAGTGGGGTGCAGATACGGCACCACGGTTCCGGCGTGCTCACGTGCCGGTGTTCCGGGAAGGGGTGTTCCGGCAAGTGGCGTGGCGATGTACCACATGTTGCCGAAAACGTCCTCAACAAAGCCTGAACGTTCGCCGTAGGGCCGGTCAGCAGGCTCGCCGAGAGACTTTCCTCCGGCTGCAATCGCATTCCGAAAGACGGCGTCGCAGTCCTCGACGAAGACGTGGAATCGCCCCGGATTATTCCCGTGCGGGCTGGCGCCGATCATCAGCATCGAATCGCCGATGCGAACTTCCGCGTGAAACGCGTCAGGGCTCACTGTGTGGCGCAGGACTTCCACTGCTCCAAAAGCGCCCTTCAGAAACTCGATGAATCGATCGCCGTCCGTCACATTGATATACGGAGTGACGGTGCGGAAGCCTTCGCGGATCGTTGTGTAAGCGGTAGCGGTCATCGGACTTTTCCTTTGCAGTTCGGTTTTCAATCGAGCTTTGAATCGTTCGTCCGGCAGATGCCGAAGCTCGGCGGCAATCAGCACCAGACGCGCAGGTTCGGCAGGCTGCGCCTCGCCGCGCAGCAAGGCATCGATGGCCTGATCAAGCTGTTCGAGGAGCGGCGAGTCAGCCATGTACGCTCTCCAGTTGAGATCGCAGGTTCTCGATTGCGCGAAGCTGAAGCTGTTTGACGGCTCCCTCGCTGCGCCCCATCTCCTCAGCGATCTCGCGAATACTCTTCTGTTCCACGAAGCGCAGGTGGATGACCTTGTACTGCGCTTCGGGCAGCCGGTCGACCAGTTGAAATAACATCGCGCTTCGTTCGACTGCGGCGGGCACTGATTCGGCCGGTTCGTCTTCGCTCGATATCTCCCGCCCGGCGCGGGCGAAGTGTTCCGCGACCGCGCGGGACGCGATCCGCATCAACCACGCCGCGAACGGCACACCCTGCCACTCAAACCGGTGCAAGCCGGCGAGCGCCTCGCGAAAAACTTCCGATGTTAAGTCTTCCGCTGTTGCACGATCCCGTGTGCGGCGGGCGACGTAGGCGTAAACCCGGTGGAAATTGTCTTCATACAGGTCGGCAAAGCGCGCCGGGTCCTGCTGCGCGGCTTCGATCCATTCCTGCTCCTGCTGAAGATCAGCCACCTGTCCGGGTAATCCGGGTGGGACCCGAAAAAGTTACGCCGTTTTCTTTCGCGGGCGTTTCGGCACGAACGCAAGAAACCGGCGCGGGTTGTCGACCGTGATCTTGTGCAGCACCTCATCGGCAGCGCCCGCGGCCTTGAGCTTCGGCAGGAAGTTCGTGATCGTTTTCGAATAACCGCTGGAAGCGTCGGCGGAGAACATCAGATGATCCGCAAATCCGGCCTCGATAAGCGCCATTACGAGCGGAACCTGCTGGGCATCGCCGCCGCCTCCCTGACGATCGAAGCCGACGTAAGCGCCGCGCCGGCAGACCGTTTTGTGAACGTAGACAGCCGGATCGACCAGATTCCCGAGGTGCCCGATGACGATCCGCTCGGGCTTCACGCCGGCATCCTCCAGGATGTCGAGCTGTTCGAGCGCGGACTTGCCGGGGATGCCGGTGTGCGTGAAGACCGAAAGATTCGTCGCCAGATGCGCCTTGCCGACCGCGCGGAAGACCTTGCGTTCATCGGCGGTGATCTCGTCCCACGACCCGATTTCGCCGAAGACGCCGAGCGTGTCGTCGTCCGCTTGTTTTATGAGCGCTTTGACGATCTGCTCTTCTCTCATGGTGGAGATTTCCTTCGGATAAAATGGCTGGGAGTAAAAGCCGCCACCCGCCACGATCGGCACGCCGGACTTCATCGAGACCTCGCGAATGAAGTTGACGTCGCGGCCCATGTCCGCGTGACCGCCGTCGACCAGACACGCGATGCCGTTGGCTTTCACCTTTGCAACTTCTTCGGCCATCAAATCTACGTTGTGCATGATGTCCGGCGGAGGCGGACCTCCGCGGTTTGCTCCGCCGCGCGCGGGAGCGGGAGGGAGTCCGTTGGCGGCGCGCACGGCCGCGGCGGCTGCCGCGAACTTCGCGTTGAAGTCGGTCCCGAGCTGCATGTGCTCGTGGAAGAGAGTCGCGCCGCCAGCCAGCTCCTCGGGCGGGTAGTCCTTCAGGAGTGTCCGGATGATCGCGCCTTTGGGAAACGTCGGGTCCTGGGCGGATGCGATTGAGGACAGCGCCGCGCCGAAGCCCAGGACTTTGAGGGTCTGGCGGCGCGTGAGAGGACGTGGGAGGAATCTCGACATGGTGGGTTTATTGTAAATCGGCCCGCACGCGCAAATAATCGATAAACTGGCAGTCATGAAGTACTGGATTCCTGCGATCTGCGCCCTGTTGCTGCCTGTTCCGAACATGCTCGCTCAAATTCCCCCGGCCGACACCACTCCCGTCCATCTGAACATCGAGCACGAGCCCACATTTGGTCCCGCGAGCGCGCCGGTCACGATCGTGGAGTTCGGCGACTTCGAATGCCCTTCCTGCCGGGCGGAAGCTCCGGTGTTGCGACAGTTGCTCCCCGCGCTTTTCCCGAACAAGATCCGGGTCGTATTCAAGGACTATCCGCTCGAGTCGATCCACCCGTGGGCGCGCGCCGGGTCGATCGCGGCCCGCTGCGTGTTCCGGCAGAATCCGGAGGCGTTCTGGAAATTCTACGACTGGGATTACGACAACCAGGACGACATCACGGTCGACAATCTGAAGTCGAAGGTTGTCGCCTGGGCGGGCAAGAACGGTATATCCGCCACGTCCCTCGAAAGCTGCATCGATAGCAAGGCGACGGATGCCGACGTAGCGCGCAACATCGCCGAGGGCAGGGCAGTGGGCGTGAAGGGCACGCCGACGGTGTTCGTCAACGGCGTGAAATCGTCGACGAATCCGGCGGCGCTGCAGCAGGTTGTCGAAAAGGAACTCACCGGGGGCGGTGGCAAATAGACAGCGTCACTGTCCCGGCAGATGACTCACGTCCCGATTGTTTTCGTTGCAGATGAACTCAAGCAATTCCGTGCCGGTGAGCAGATGCACTTCTTCGTTCACGGTCCACGGTTTTGTGTAGGCCTTCGGATCGTCGATCGTGATCTGAATGTTCATATGGCCGAAGTCCTTGCGATGGAAACGCTCGATCACGTGCAGGGCGTCGGTGGAGGGCTTGCCAAGCTGATCCAGCCACGCTTTCCCATTGAAGCCGCGCGAATCGACCACGAGCGTATCGCGGTCCCACTTTCCGGTCGAGTAACCCATCCATGTGGGATTTAAGTCGGTCTCGAGTTCGCGGCCATCCATGAAAATCTGCCGCCACAGATTGAACGCCTCATAGATGACCACGATATAGCCGGGCGTCTGCACGATTTTCCAGGGCGCGGGCGCGCCATTGATCTTCGGGACTCCCTGCGGCAGGCAGTTCGCATCGGGATCTTCCTTGGAATGCGAGCCATCGGTGCGCTGGTCGTAGAGCGCTTTCGCCCAGGGCTGGAACGGGACGTCCTCAGGCCTCAGGTCGGCCGCGATATCGCGGACATATTTATTGGCGCTCGGCTCCCAGATGCCCGAAAGATCGGGATGGCCGCCGCTCTTCGGCGCGGGGGCGGCGAGATTGACTTTGCCGTCCGGCGTGGTCGGGATGCCTTTCGACGGCAGATTCCGCCACTGCGCGGCAAGAGGCGAGCAGACGAACAGGCTCGCAATAACACACGAACGGACACTGGAATGCATAGCCGCCTTTCGCGCACAACGCCCCCGGCTGTGCGCTTGATTCGGGTCCGATTATATGCCGTTTTGGGTAGAGCGCGCCCCACGCCGTGGCGGCGGGATAATAAGAGCGTGCCTGCCTTCGACGAGCCGCGGCTCGCCATTAATCGCGTCTACACGCGGCGCGGCGACAACGGCCAGACGAGCCTCGCCGGCGGACAGCGCATCTCCAAAGACGACCTCCGCATCGAAGCCTACGGCACCGTCGACGAGCTCAACAGCTTCGTCGGCCTCGCCCGCGAATCGGCGTGCGAGTTGCCGGAGCTCGACACAATCCTGCGCCGCGTCCAGCATGAGCTCTTCAATCTCGGCTCGATTCTTGCGACACTCCCCGAAGACGTGCATCCCAAACAGGCCCGCGTCACCGCCGCCGAAAGCGAACAACTCGAGCGCGAAATCGACCGGATGAACGAAAGGCTGCCGCTGCTGCGATCGTTCGTCCTTCCGGGCGGATCGCGCCTCAACGCCGAGTTGCACATCTGCCGCACCATCTGCCGCCGCGCCGAGCGCATCTGCGTCTCGCTTGCCGCCTCCACGGCGATCGACGATGCCATCCTCAAATACCTCAACCGCCTGAGCGATGCTCTCTTTGTCTGGAGCCGCTGGGCGAGCCACCAGCTCGGAGTCTCCGAAACGCTGTGGGAACCTAACGAAGCGTCCTCCAGCAAGGCGCTACCATAACCATATGCAGAACGAGAATCAATCGCGCCCCCTCACCTTCGCACTCACGCTGCTGAGCGCGCTCGGACGCCTCATCCCGCACGCGCCCAACGTAACGCCCCTCGGCGGCTCCTGCCTGTTCGCGGGCTCGCGTGTCGCTGGTGTGTGGGCGTATCTGCTGCCGCTCGCGGTGATGATCGCGACGGACCCGATCGTCGGCCACGCCGGCGGCGCGCACAGCGGCTACACCTGGGGTTCGCCGGTGATCTACGGAGCGTTCATGCTCAATGTCTGGATTGGCCGCCACATGCTGCGCCGCGTTTCCGCTATCCGCGTCGGCGCCGCCGCGTTCCTCTGCAGCCTGCAGTTCTTCCTGCTGAGCAACTTCGCCGTGTGGATTACCTCGGCGTTCGGCCGCAGCCCGTTCTATGCGGCGACTCCCGGCGGCCTCATCGCCTGCTACATAGAAGCACTGCCGTATTGGGGACGCACGTTGGCGGGCGACCTCTTCTACTCCGCGGCGCTCTTCGGCTTGTATGAGCTGCTGATCCGCCGCCTCGCCGCCGCGAAGCAGCAAGCCACCGCTTGAGCCATCGCGCAATCGTATCCTTACTTTCCAGCGCGACCGAAATGGTCCACGCGCTGGGAGCGGGCGATCTTCTGGTCGGGCGCTCGCACGAGTGCGATTACCCCGCCTCCGTCAGCGCGCTGCCTGCCTGCACGAAACCGCTCATCGATGTCGATGCCGACAGCCGCGAGATCGACCGGCAGGTCAAAGAATCGGCGCGCACCGCGCTTTCCATCTACGAAGTTTTCGACGACGTTCTCGAGCGCCTGCAGCCCACGCACATCCTGACGCAGGTGCAGTGCGACGTTTGCGCCGTGAGCCTGCGCGATGTGGAGCAGTCGATTGCCTCCCGTCTCGCAAGCGCTCCTTCGATCGTCGCTCTGAATCCCGCTTCGCTCGCGGATATTTGGGACGACTTCCGCCGTGTCGCCGAAGCCTGCGGCGTTTCGGCCGAGCCGCTGATCCGCAGTCTTCGGGAACGCATGGCGCCCGTGGATCGCGCAACCCGTCCTGGTGTCGCCTGCATCGAGTGGATCGAACCGCTCATGGCCGCCGGCAACTGGACGCCGGAGTTGATCGATCTCGCCGGCGGCGTCGATGTCTTCGGGCGGCCCGGCGTCCACTCGCCCTGGATCACGTGGGACGAACTCACCGCCCGCGATCCCGACGTCATCATCGTCGCGCCCTGCGGTTTCGATCTCATCCGCACACGCGCCGAAATGCACTGGCTGACCGACCGGCCGGACTTCGCGGATCTCCGTGCCGTCCGCGCCGGCCGTTTTTTTCTGGCCGACGGCAATCAATACTTCAACCGCCCGGGCCCGCGCATCGCCGAAACCTGCGAAATCATCAGGGAAATGCTTGGCACCCACGTGAGTGAACCAGCCGTATACTCAAATTACAGCGATCGGGTCTATGTCCAAACAGATCATTAAAGGGCTCGCGATAGCCGCCGGAACCGGCCTCGCGATCGGGTTGGGGAACAACCGCAATCGTCCCGCCCCCGAGATTCCTCTGTCGGAGAAGGATCTTCCGGATGATCGCCTCGCCGCCATCGAGTCCCGCCTGAGCGCGCTGGAAACCAGAGCGCCCGATACAGTTGCCCTCGCGGATATCGACGACCGCTTCGATCGCCAGGATCGCGAGATCGCGGCTCTTCGCGACCAGATGGCCGAAACGCGCAACAAAGTCAGCGCCGCGGTGATTGTCATCGAGAGCCGGTTTGCTGAAGTGGCGAAGGATCTTCCCGGCCTCGTGGAATCCGTGATGACCACCCACGTCGCGAAGCTGCGCGCCGAGATTCATGAATCAGTCGACGCGACGCTCGAGAGCTTCGAAAAAACGATCGACAGCAAAGTTACGGTGCGCGTGGCGACTCTCGAGAAGGCGCTGGTCGATCAGTCGGGAATCATCACCGCGCTCAGCCAGCGCGCGCTCGAATCCGATGCCAACCTGCAACGCCTCATCTCGGCGGTCGAAAAACTGTGCGAGCGGACCGAAGCGCGTCCGGCAGCGCCTTTTGAGAAACAACTGGACGATGCTATGAAGCGTCCACCAGCCCCCGCCACGCCGGGATTCCGTCCGGCGATTGTCAAGGAAGACGAAGAGCCGCGGCCGCGCCATCGCCTGACTCGGCTCTGACGCCAATCCGAACTTTCCCGCTCGGGTGCCGTATATAGCGGTATGACTGCAGCCGGAAAACTGGCCCTTCCGCTCATTGTTACCTCTCTGTGCGCGGCCCAGATCCATCCTCAATTTGAAGTTGCTTCCATTCGCCCCGCGGGCGACTTTCAGGATTCGCTGACTAACCTTGGCTTTCATATTGATGGCGCGCAGCTTCATATCAACTCCATGACGCTGAAAGACTGCATTGCCATTGCGTACCGGCTAAAGATTTCCCAGGTGTTCGGTCCTGACTGGATCTCGAGCGAGCGCTGGAATATAGCCGCGACCATCCCCGAAGGTCTCGCGGGGCAGGAGCGTGACATGCTGCAGGGGCTGATCAACGAGCGATTCCGGATCAAGTCCCACAATGAGAAGCGCGAGTTTCCCGTCTATGCTCTCGTCGTTGGCAAAGCCCCTCTCAAACTGAAGGAATCGCCAATCGATAGCTCGGACACGGACCCCAAAGGCTCGACAACCGTTTCGGGGGGCGGCTCCGCAGCCGGCATGGGCGTCAACCTCGGCCACGGCGCTTCTTATTCATTCGTGCCAGGTCGTTTTGAAGCGAAGAAGCTGACAATGGCGCAGTTCGCGACCAATATAGAGCGGTTCGCCGACCGCCCGGTGGTGGATATGACCAGCCTGAAGAACACGTACGATTTCGGCTTCGATGTCAATCCGGAGGACTACCAGCCGATGCTGATTCGCGCCGCCATCGCCGCTGGAGTATTGCTTCCGGCGCAGGCTCTCCGGCTTCTGGATTCCAGCTCTCCGGCGGTCCTTGGCGATGCTATCGCTCAGACCGGACTCCGGCTTGAGACTCGAAAGGCGCCGCTCGATGTCATCGTTATCGACGACGCACTGAAGACGCCGACTGAAAATTGACCACGAGCCGGCACCCTGAAGGGGATGACCGGGTCCGCCACGGACTGTTAATACTACTGGGTCATAAAATCGTGAAGGACCGGTGCTGCTGGCACTCCTGCCTGCCGTGCCCGCGCCACAGGTTTGCCTGAGTTTTGTGACCCAGTAGTGTCAAGCGGCGCCTCTTTTTAACGACCGCATGGTCGACGGCGAGCAGCGTTGGCATACGATCGGCGCAGTGCGGAAGGTATTTTTACTTTGCCTTGACAAATCCTCGCCGATCCTCGCCGATCCGCTTGACATCCTGAAACCGCCGATATAGCATTGACGACACTGCAATATAGATTTAATCCGGCTCCGTAATGGAGTTTCCACAGTTTAGAGGGAGTTGCTTAAATATGCGCGCTCGGTGTCTGCGAGTTATTGTTTTTCTCTTAGTGGTGGCTTCGCTGGCGTTTGGCCAGGGCGCGACCGCCTCAATCACAGGAACTGTCACGGATCCCTCCGGGCTCGTCGTAGCCGGAGTTGCGATCGAAGCCAGAAACACCGAAACGGGCGCGGTTTATCAAGCTGCATCGACGTCGGCTGGGAATTACACGGTGCCGGGCCTGCCGGTAGGAACCTATGTGCTGAACGCCAGGTCCGCCGGGTTTAAGGCTTACACGCACTCGAATCTGGCGCTCACGGCGGCACAAGTGCTGCGCGAAGACATTCCGCTGGAAGTGGGGGCGGCGACTGAGACGATCACAGTGTCGGCGGAAGCAACCCTGCTCAAGACGGAAAGCGGCGAGCTGTCGCACAACGTTACGCTCCAGCAACTGGATGATCTGCCTTTGATAGTCATCGGGCAAGCCAACGGCCTTCGTAACTTCCTCAGCAGCATGGTGACTCTGCCGGGCACCTACGGCGGGAACGGGAGCACGGTAATTAACGGCCTCGGCCAGGGGTTTGTGACGAGTGAAATTGTGAAAGTAGAAGGTCAGGACGCGAGTAATCGTCTATTCAACAACTATGAATACACGACGATGAACGAGCCCAACGTGGATGCCATTCAGGAAATTGCGTTCCAAACCAGCAACTACGCACCCGAATTCGGGCAAGCCGGCAGCGTGGTGATCAACACGACGATGAAGTCGGGCACCAACCAATATCACGGGACCGGCTTCGAATATTTTGTCAACGAGGACCTCAACGCCGGTTATCCATTCAGCGTGAGCGGCGGCCCCGGCAGCACCTCGGGCGGGAATGGCGGCAAATTCCGGCCGCGCAGCCGAAAAAACGACTTCGGGGGCACGCTGGGGGGGCCCATCAGTATTCCCAAGCTCTATAACGGAAAGGACAAGACCTTTTTCTACTGGAGCTATGAGCAATACCAATTGACCCAGCTCTTTTCGTTTAACGATACTGTGCCGACGGCCGATTTCCGCAACGGGGATTTTTCGGCGGTCTCGCCCAATGGCACTTGCAGCCTCTGCGCCGCATACGGGATTCCAACCACACCTTTGGGCGGCGCTACCTATACAGACGCCTTGGGCCGCCCGATATATGCAAATGAAATCTACGATCCCCTGACGCGCGGCACCAATCCGGCCAACGGTCTTGGGTATGCCAATCCCTTCCCGGGTAACGTGATTCCGCCAAGCCGCTTCAGCCCCACGGCGGTGGCCTTTCAGAAGCTGTTTCCCGCGCCAAGCCCGGGTAACACCAATCTGACGTCCAACCTTTCGGCGAGCGTTCCCGGTGGACAATACTCGGCGATTCCGGCGCTGAAGATTGATCAGATCATCAGTTCGAAGGACAAGATCTCGGGTTACTGGTCGAGAACCAACGCCGAGAGCGGGGTCAACAGCGGTCCCCAGGCCGCGGATGGCCTGCCGTTCTCGATCGGCGCCTACCGAGGCGCCTTCATTCCGACCACTACAATCAGGCTCAACTACGACCGCACACTGACTCCGACGATTCTGTTGCACTTCGGAGCTGGTTTCCTGGACACCAGTTTCAGCGACCGCGCGCCGTTTCTAAGTTTCGATCCGTCCCAATTCGGCCTGACCGGCTTCGTTCAAAACCGCCAGACCCCGACCATCAGCGGAATGTGCACCCTCGGCGTAGCAGCCGTTCTCGGCGGCGTCGCTCCATGCGCGAGCGGCGGCATGCAAAATATCGGGACTTCCGGCCAATTGCAGTCGCAAATCTTCGAGCAACGGCCCACATTCAATGCCAATGCGACCTGGGTCAAGGGCAAACACACATTCAAATTCGGCGCGGAGCTCGAGCTCGAATCGGTCATCGGCGGAAACGCGGATTTCTCGGGAGTAACACTGGCTGCGAGCTCAACGACGAACCTGGGAGCCACTGCGCAGCCGTTCACTCCTACCGTCGGCTTCAATGGATTCAACCCGGGTTATGGATACGCGAATTTTCTGTTGGGGGACTTCGGCTCAACTTCACAAACTCCGAGTACTCTGTACTCCCGCGAAGGGTACCAGTTGTGGGGATTTTTCGCGCAGGACTCCTGGAAGGTGACGCGCAAGCTGACGGTGGATTACGGCCTCCGCTACGATTACGCGACCCCGGAGCACGAACAGTACGGCCGCCTGGGGCAGCTCGACCCGACCGTGGCCAACCCCAACGCCGGGGGACGGCTTGGCGGGTATCGATATGCCAGCACCTGCAATTGCGATTTCTACCAGTCGGCTTATCCCTATGGAATCGGGCCGCGGATCGGGGCGGCTTATCAGATCGCGCCGAAGACAGTCCTGCGTGCCGGATGGGGATTCAACTATCAGTTCATTGCCAACCCGGCCGGGGGACTCGTGAGCGCCAGCGGCGCCTACCCGCTTTCCGGCATCAACTCCTTCGTCAACATCCAGACGCCCGGCTCCATCGTGCAGCCGAGCTGGCCGGTCACCAATCCAACTATCTATCCGGTGCCGGGCACGGCGGGCGTGGGAGGGCAGACGCCAACCGTGCCCGACAAAAACGAGAACCGGCCGCCGCGCATCAATCAATTCAGCCTGAGCATACAGCGGGAGATTACGCGGGATTTTGTGGTGGAGGCATCTTATGTTGCCAATCGCGCGGTCTGGCTTGCCGGTACCTTGGGAGAGCTCAGCCAGATCTCTCCGCAAAAGTACGCCCAGTATGGCTTTTACCCCTATGCCGGAACGGGTCCCTGTGCTTCGGGGGGCGGAGTCTGCGCGAGCACGACTTACGACAACTACACGGATCGCGGCCTGATCACGCAGTCGCTGAACAGCGCGGCTGTCGTCAACCATCTGAAGGCCAGCGGCATCACTAACTTCCTGCCGTATGCCGGCTTCCCGGCAACGAATTCGTTGCAGAGCGCCCTTTATACATTCCCGCAGTTCGGAAACCTGGGCATCACCGGGTCACCCACGGGAAACACCAAGTACGACTCGCTGCAGATCAAAGTCACCAAGCGCCTGTCGCATGGTCTCCAGGCGGGTCTCAACTACACGTGGGGACAAGGCTTCCAACGCCCCACGCGTCAGGATTTTTTCAATCCAGCGAGTTCCGTGTGGCAATTGCAGAATATTCCGCTTCAGGTCCTGAACTTCAACGCGACTTACACCGTGCCGAAAGCCGGCTTCCTGCCGCGATACGTCAACGCGGTCAGCAGCGACTGGCAGGTGGGGTGGTACTCGAGTTACCAAAGCGGCACGTATCTGACGCCGCCTACCAGCCCGACCGCGAACTTCCTGACCAGCCAGGACATACGGGTTCCGGGTGTGCCTTTGTACACGCCCGGCGTGAATATCAACGATCACAGCACCTTCAATCCATATTCCACGCAGATTCTGAATCCGCTGGCGTGGCAACCGTGTCCGGCTAACGCGGTGTGCGCTTCCACGTCCACGTTCTACAAAGATTTTAAGGGGCCGCGCATGCCAAGCGAGAATGCCAATATAGGGCGCCATTTCCGGCTGGGCAAGGAACGCAAGTACGACTTCTATATCCGGGGCGAGTTCACCAACATCTTCAACCGGACCTACTTCGCCTTCCCCACCGGCGCCACACGCAATCCGCAGAATCCGGTGACTCGAGGAGCGGGAAACGGCACGATTCTCACCGCCGGCTTCGGAGTGATCAACGCCTATCTGCAGCCGAACACGGCCTACGGGTTTGCGGGCCGGTCGGGAACTTTGATCGCACGATTCCAGTTCTGATGTAGGTGCGCCTGGCTCTGATTACTCAAAAGGCAATAATTTAAAAGCCGCCGGGAACCGCATCGGTTCTCGGCGGCTTTTGCCTTTCGCGGCATTTGGTTTGTTCGCCGCTAACCGTGCGTTCGTTCCTTACGCAGCGGCGAAACCAATCCTGCAACAGGCACGCGAGCAACTGCCCGAGGGCCTGCGCGGTGCCGACGAAGCCAAATGGCTCGCCTGGTGCCGTCAGCGGGACAAGGCCATCCGCGCCCGGTTGCAACAGGGCGATATGGATTCAATGGTCAACCTGCTCCTGCCTGGGACTTTCTTCACCAAACAGCCGCGCATCCGAATGGACGCTCGACGCCGCTTCGAGGACCGGAATCCTGCGGGCCCGGGTGGACGATCTGGTGGCCGGCGTCCGCGTTGTTTTGCCCTTCTCTGCACGATTTTGGCGAGTGTTACAACCCGATTGCCCGCAATAGCTCACAGCGACTGCTGAAGGCCGGATTTTGCACGCCATTGTCCGATCATGCGTCATTGATAACACGCAGGTGTAAATGAGGGAGGATACGCGATGATTTCGAGGCGTCAAGCCTTAATCGGCTTTTGTGTATTGGGGTTTTGCTCGCAAATTGTCCCAGCAGCGGTGATCCTTACACCTGCGGGAACAACGAGTACAACGTACGATTATTTCGGCAACCGGACTCCGACATGGAGTGGAGGAACTCTGCTTGCGCTTGAAAACGATTCGACCTCCAGCCCAATCATAAAGGTGTTTGGCCGAGACGGGCGGCAGGTATCGAGTCTCCCGCTGACAATTCCTCAAGCCGAGGTAATCGTAGTCAGAGGAATTGCTCGGGGAGACTCCGGGCTTCTAGTTGCGTGCGGCAGGGCCATCGACGGCCAGGGACGTCAGGTTGCTTTCCTGGCGCTGTTTCCCCCAAACTCTGGCGAGTTAGCCGTCGTCGCACTGAAAGACTACTATGCGGAGCAGCCAGCCGTTGCTCCGGATGGCACGATCTGGACGGTCGGATACGAGCCTGCTCGCCGATCAAAAGCCGATATTATCAGACACTTCGACGTGAACGGTAAGACTATTGGCTCTCTTATTCCGGCGGACACTTTCCCCTCGATGCTCGTTCTTGCCGATGCGCATAACCAGTTTGCTGTGTCCGCAAATCGAGTCGCCTTCTTCGCGCCGTCCGCGGGCCGCTACATCGAATTGTCTCTGGACGGCAACGTAACCACAGATATCAAAACGGGCGCTCTTGGACAAAGAGAGAAAGTGTATAGCTTTGCCTTGACAAATGACGGTCGGACCTTCTTCACCACGCAGGACCCCACCCCTCCGCGCGACCGTAATCTCTACCTGTTGGACACTCGCTCGGGTCAATTTACTGCGGTTGCCATGCCGATCGGGCTGATTGGACTCCACGGCGGGGACGGAAACAATCTGGTCGGGCGAACCGGTGACGGTCGGGCGTTCTCGTTCTTCTCGGTTCAGGACTTGCACTAGAGCGAGGTTCGACGCATAAGGTCCCGATTGTTGCTGTCAGTGCTCTGGCGCTGATTTCTATGACCTTGAATGCTCTCCAGTCATTCAAGATAAGTTCGCTTGAAAGGCAAATGGAGGGAACTGAGTCGGTGAACAAGGCGATCATCGGCCTGGATGCAGATGAGATCATCGCCAGAGCTTCAGACAGCAGAGCAGTGAGCATCACGCTGGCCGGTACGAGCAAATCCACGGTTCTGTATGTTTCGGCCGTCGTGCCCTTGGTGTCTGCAGAACTCAGAGGCATTCAGATCGCTGAGAACGCAAATCTCAAAGGATCATAACGTTGTGGGCCTTTCCTTTGAGCATGTCGGACTAGCAGCATATGCTAAGGAACACGACATGGAATCGGTCCCGATTTATTCGGATCCTGAATCTGGTGCACTCCGCAGGTATCAGCGGGGCAACACACCAGAAACAATTGTGGTATCAAATCGTGGTGTAATCCTGCAAGACGGGCGCCGGGCCTATGTCCGGGGAATTGGCGATTCAGTTCAGCACTTCTTCGGGGTTCATCTACCTATGGTTTCGAATCGGGAATCAGCGGAGGTATGGTCCATTTTTGACCGCACAAGGCCGCGGATAATAATGGTTGCAAGCCTTGAGAAAACCCCTTAGCCTGACAGAACCGCTGAGAACCGCATCTGTTCTCGGCGGCTGTTGCCTTTTCGCGGCATTTGGTTTGTTCGCCGCTAACCGCGCGTTCGTTCCTTACGCAGCGGCGAAACCAATCCTGCAACAGGCACGCGAGCAACTGCCCGACGGCCTGCGCGGTGCCGACGAAGCCAAATGGCTCGCCTGGTGCCGCCAGCGGGATAAGGCCATCCGCGCCCGGTTGCAACAGGGTGATCTGGATTCAATGGTCAACTTGCTCCTGCTTGGGACTTCCTTCACCAAACAGCCGCGCATCCGAATGGACGCTCTCGACGCGGCTTCGAGGAACGGAATCCTGCGGGCCCGGGTGGACGATCTGGTGGCCGGCCTCCGCCAGCCGGGCGACAACGAACGCCTCCTTTTTCTGCAGAAGCTGGCGCGCGCCGAAGGGATCCAGCCGGAGGCTTCCAATGGGGCCGAGGCGGGCCGGTTTCTCTACCGCAATCTGCTGCGCGTGGCGCAGGAACGGCGGGCACTGGCGGAACGCGCGGCCCAAACCGAAAAGCCGGATGACCCTGCGTCTCTGCTCGAGCGCCATTCGCTCTTTCGCGACCGGGGGCTTTCGCTCGACACCAGTATCCTGCCCGATTTCCTGATCGAGCAGGCACTGCGCGACCTGAAGAAGCACGGCGTGTTGCGCGAAGGGCAGGTGGCGCGGGTGGCGGTGGTGGGTCCGGGCCTCGACTTCATCGACAAGAACGAGGAGTCGGCTTTCGACTATTACCCGCAACAAACTCTGCAGCCGTTTACGCTATACGATTCGCTGGTTCGGCTGGGGCTGGCGCGTGCCGGCGCCTTATCGGTTTCGGTACTCGACATCAGCCCTCGGGTTATCGACCATCTGGAGCGTGCCCGCGAGCGCGCCAGGAAGGGTATCGGGTACGCGATTCAATTGCCGCGGGACGTGGCGCGTCCCTGGCCCCCGGACCTGATCGCCTATTGGAACACGCTCGGCGACCAGATGGGGACGGCTGCCGAGCCGATGCGGCCGCCGGAGATATTTCCCGGACTGCAAACGCGCGCAGTTTTGATTCGGGCGGCTGTGGTGCTCGCCTGCGAGCCCGTGGATCTCGATATTGTTCTGGAACGGGCCAATCTGGCCGACCGGGAGCGGTTCGACCTGATCGTGGGGACAAACATCTTCGTCTACTACGATGCCTTTGAGCAGAGGCTGGCATTGGCGAATGCCGGCGCGATGCTCAAGCCCGGCGGGCTGCTGCTGACCAACGATCGTCTGCCGGAACCCGCTCCGGGTTCGATCACTCAAGCCTCGATGCATCTTGCGGGTGTGACCGAGGTGCGGTTTGATGTCCCGGGAGTGCAGGCTCGCGACGTGGTCGGCTGGTATCGGCGGCAGCCGTAGAAAATCTCAGTATGGGTTTGCGACGGACGGCCCGGCACGCGATCAGGATTGCATCCTGCGGCCGATTGACAATCGGCCTTTGCTGACGAAGCCGCAAAGGTCTTCCTGGCACGTTTCGTCCGCGCACTGAGAAATGAGACTAACTTTCCGGCGCGCCCGCGCGTCCCATAAGAACCATGCCAGTTCCAGCCAGAAAATTCGCCGTGCTCTTCCTCGCGCTGCTCTCCGCTGCGGCAGCGGCAGCTCAAACCGCGCCGCCTCGGCCGGCCTTCGAAGCCTTTGACGTGGCTGCGATCAAACCGACGCCTGAAGACGCGCGCGGCCGCTACATCCGGATGCAGAGCGGCCACCAGTTTCAGGTAAAGAGCTATACGGTGCGCAATCTCGTCGGCGCGGCATATGATTTGACGCCGCGCGCCGTCTCCGGCGGGCCCGCATGGGCCGAGTCCGACCGCTATGACATCCTCGCGGTAACACCCGGAGACGTGCAGCCCACGCAGGACGAGCAGATGAAAATGCTGCGAAAGCTGCTCTCCGACCGCTTCCAGCTCACCTTCCACCGTGAAACCAAAGAGCTTTCGGCCTATGTTCTCACCGTCGCGAAGGGTGGATCCAAATTGACCGAAAGCGCGGCGCCATCCGACTCTCAACCCGCGCTCATCAGCACCGTGTTTCCCGAAAAGGATGGCGGAGTCCGCCTGGGCCTGCCCGCGCGCAACGCGACGATGGGGCAGTTTGCGTCGATACTGCAGCGGGCCATAGTAGGCCGGCCCGTTGTCGACCGCACCGGCTTGACCGGGAAATACGACTTCCAACTGGACTGGAAACCGGACGAAACGCAATTCGACGGCAGCCTGCTGCCCGCCCCCAATTCCACTTATCCCGACTTCTATGCGGCCTTGCAGACGCAGCTCGGCCTGCGGCTCGAAGCGACGCGAGCGCCGGTGGATACGGTTGTTATCGACCGCGTCGAGCGGCCAACGGAGAACTGAACAACAACTCGATGCAGACCATGCCGAAAATCGCCGGAATCAATCGGCTTCGCGGAAAGCAGCTTACCATGGTCTGATGAGGACTATGGAGATGTTCCTCTCGATCGATGAGTATCTGGACCGGCATTTTGAGTCTGAGGCTGAGCTGATCGCCGGAGAGTTACTATCGTAGTACCCTCGCTACGCAACGGCGCGAAACTTTATGTTGCAAAGCGCTCGCTGATCGCTTTATAATCCGGCTATGGCGGCTGTCCGGCCCATTCGTTCCGAATTGCCCGAACCCATCGGCCTGCATCATCAGGCGATGGACAACCTGCGCTTCATCCGGAACACGATGGAAAGCGCGGGCCAGTTCACCGCGGTGCCGGGCAAAGGCGGCGTCCTGATGGGCGCTACAGCGCTGTTCGCTGCGTTCGCCGCGCATCTCAGCCGGACGCCTCGCGCGTGGCTGGCGATATGGATGGCGGAAGCCCTTTTCGCCCTCGCGATCGGCCTCGGATTTTCGTGGCGCAAGGCGGCGCAGAACAGCACGCCGCTGCTTTGGAAGCCTTTTCGGAGGTTTGTTCTCGGTGTCGCGCCGCCGGTTTTTGCCGGTGCGGTGCTGACGTTTGTGCTGTTTCGCCTGGGGCTCAGCCAATTGTTGCCCGCCGTCTGGCTGCTGCTCTATGGGGCTGGAATTACGTCCGGCGGCGCTGCCTCCGTGCGTGTTGTGCCGGTCATGGGGATGTCGTTCCTGGCGCTCGGCTCCATCGCGACGTTCCTGCCCGCCCGCGTTGCCGACGTGCTGCTTGCCACCGGATTTGGCCTCTTCCACATTATTTTCGGTTGGGTGATTGCGAGGCGTTACGGTGGCTAATCAGAACAGCGCCGCCGCGAAAACCGGCGTCGTGAGAGGCGACGCCCGCGGCAAGAAACTCGGGCCGAATGTTGTTACGGGCGTAGCTGGGGCGGGCGCGCGCGCCCTCGATCGCGTGATCCACGAGCGCCTCCGCCTCGGCATCGTGAGCGCGCTTTCGGTAAACGAATCCCTGACCTTCCGCGAGTTGAAAAAGATTCTCGATACCACCGACGGCAACCTGAGCGTGCACGCCCGCAAGCTCGAGGAAGCCGGCTACATCGCGTGCGAAAAGAAGTTCGAAGGCCGCCTGCCCCGCACCGAATACCGGCTGACCGCCGCGGGCCGCACGGCGCTCGGCGAATATCTCACCCACATGGAAGCACTCATTCGCGCCACCCGTCAGGGATAAAATCAAAAAAAATTTCCCCATGAACTTTACAGAACAAAGTAATCTGCACGTCGCCATCATCATGGACGGCAACGGCCGCTGGGCAACCGCCCGCGGCCTCCCCCGCGTCGCCGGACATCCCGCCGGGGCCGAAGCCCTGCGCCGCATCGTCGAAGCCGCGCCCGGCTGCGGCATCGGCGCGCTGACGGTCTACGCCTTCTCTTCCGATAACTGGAAACGCCCGCCGTATGAAGTGGACGCGCTGATGTCTCTTCTCGGCTGCTATCTGGCGCGCGAGACGCCGCGCTGTCTGGCCCAGGGCGTCCGCATGACGATCATCGGCCGCCGTGACCGCCTGCCGGCCGCTCTGCGCGCCGCCATGGAACACGCCGAAAGCGAGACCCGCCACGGCCGCGTTCTCAAGCTTCGGCTCGCCATCGACTACTCGGCGCGCGATGCGATTCTCGATGCCTCCTCCCGCGCGGCAGGTCTGCAGAATGGTTTGCGGGATGCCGCGACTCCACACCGCCTCACGCGCGAGCGATTTGGGGCGCTGCTCGGTGAAGCGCGTCCGGTGGACATTCTGATCCGCACCGGCGGCGAACAGCGGCTCAGCGATTTCCTTCTCTGGGAATGCGCGTACGCCGAGCTCATCTTCACGAAAACCATGTGGCCGGACTTCAGTCCGCTCGACCTGCGCCGCGCCGTCGCCCAGTATGCCCAGCGCGAGCGCCGCTTCGGAGCCATCCCACAGCCGCCGCCCGCCGCCAGAGAACACTGGCTGCGGTGAATGCGCCAGCCGGAGCTAATCGAACAGATCTTTCCAGCGTTGCTGCAAATGCACGAACAACTCCTGCTTATCTCCAGCACCCGGTCCAGACAGCGGTACAGGCGATCCTTCTCCGCTACTGCAAAATCCTGCCCCAGCAAGACATCCATCGCGCTGTGATCGAACCAGTGCCGATGCAGCCGAAACTCGCTGCCCGGCTCGATCAGCCGGTTCACCACCAGCAGTTCCAGCACCTGCGGCCACGCTGCACTTTCCCGCCCTTGCGGCAGTTTCTCCGACCAGAACCGATCCCAGTTGCAACTGCCGCCATAGTTCGCATCCTAGCCAGCAGTTGCCATATGGCCGCGCCCGCTCCAGCTTTATCTCACTGAGCTTCACCTGCACGCTGTCGATCGCATCGGCGGGAACCGGACGGTCTTCCGGAAAAAAGACTCAGCGGTGTCAACCGCTGCTCTGCTTCATCGAACACTTCCAGCGTCCTGCGCCACGCCGCCTGCCGGCTATCGTTGATTTCGCCGAGATATAACACCTGCCGCTGCGTCACTTTCCCCGATTGCAGACGCCGGCTTTCCAGCACCGTGTAGTAACGGTGTTGTTCCCATCCTTGATCCGCGTGTTGCTGCGCAGAAACATGCCTGCCCGCAGAATGTCAGAATCCTGACCGGCTGCATAGAGGATAGATCTCCACTACAAGCAATTACGAAAATGTTTCACTCACAACGAACAACTTGCTTCGCTGAGTTGCCCGAATTCAGCCCGAAACCCGACTCAACTGCGAAGGTATGAATGACCGGTTTCTCGCCGAATACGCGCTCCGCGACATCAACAAGCCCATCGGCATTTCCGAATACCGGCTCGCTGAAAGTCTTCCCGAAAAGCTGAAGGGAAGTTTGCCGACAATTGAAGAACTGGAGAGCGAACTGGGTTCAGCTGCGCGGAGCCCAATGAGTCTTGAAAAGCTGAATGTGGAGTTTCGCTTGAAGCGTCTCGACCAAACCGAAACGTCTGAAACATTGAACGGGCGTTGCCAAACTCCTCCGCCGCATCGGGGGCCCAAAGTTCCGGGAGTAGCCTGTCTGCGTCGCCCAGATCGTTGACATCCAGAATCAGCGCCTCATCCAGGGACCGTGTCCGCACCCGTCCCGTTCAAGTATAATTTCTATCCGGACCCGAGACTGGATGCCTACTATGAACAGGACCCTCGAAATCGTCTTAGCGGCTGTATTGACTGCCGGTCTTGCACTGGCCCAGGCCCCGGCGCCACCCGCGCGCGGAGCCGCAACCGGCGGGGCGCCCTCATATCAGCGTGCAGGCCAGCTTCCGGCCCGCATTCTGGATTTCAAGGCCGAGCCGGCCAGCATTCAACCCGGCCAGTCCGTGACTCTGACATGGGCGACTGAGAATCCGACGTCTGCGACCATCGAGCCCGAACCCGGCAGGGTCACGCCGCGCGGTGTCCGGCAATTTTCTCCGGCGCGCACGACAAACTTCACGCTTACCGTGCGCGGACCCAACAACCAGGTGCTGACGAAAACCGTGACCGTCAACGTGGCCGGCACGACCGCCGCCGACGCCCCTGCCGCAGCCACTACGGCCAGTAAAGAAGTGCCCCGCGCCGTGAACGGCAAGCCCGATCTTTCCGGCGTTTACGACTTCAGCATGGGAGCCGGGCGCGGCCGCGGCGCCAACGCGCCCGGCAATGCCCCAGAGGGACCCGCCTTGAAGCCGGGAGCCGAAAAATTCCGTGTCGTTCGCGGACCGAATGACACAGGCGCCACCTCCGACTGCATGCCGCTCGCCGGACCCAATGCCTTCAGCGTGCCCTATCAGTTTCAGATCGTCCAGAGCGCCCACTCGCTCGCCATCCTCTACGGTTATCCCGGCACATTCCGCAGCATCCCGCTCGATGGCGGTCCCCATTCGGCGGACCCCGATCCCACGTGGATGGGAGAGTCGATCGGCCACTGGGACGGCGACACCCTGGTCGTCGATACCGTCGGCTTCAACGACAAGACCGAAATCAACGGATACCACCACACCGAGTCGCTGCACATGATCGAGCGCTTCCGCCGCGCGGATTACAACACGCTCCAATATGAGGCGACGATCGACGATCCCAACGTCTTCGTGAAGCCCTGGACCGTGACCCGGAACTATCCTCTCCGGACAGAAATGGCTAAAGTGGATGAATTCGTCTGTGAGCACAACCCGGACTACAGTAAGTTCTTTGAGAAAAAGCAGTAAAGTGGGGTTATTAAAGAAATGAACCTGAGAATAACGACATTCGCGATCGCTTTGGGGCTTATCGCCGGCTCAACGCCCTCGTTCGCCCATCATTCGACGGCCATGTACAACATGGCGGCTCCGACCACAGTCACCGGCACAGTGAAGCGGTTTGAGTGGACCAATCCGCATGCCTTCATCTATCTCGAAGTCACCGACGAGAAGGGCGCCAAGGTGGAATGGGCCATCGAGATGATGAGCCTCAACCATCTGAAGTCCTATGGATGGATGCACTCGACGGTCAAATCGGGAGACGTCGTCACTTGCACAGGGGGTGCCGCAAAGAGCGGAGACCCGGCGATGCTGGCCTCGCTGATCAAACTGCCCGACGGGCGAATGATCAAGTCGTAAGCCCAAGTCGTAAGCCCAGGTCGTAAGAAGCCAGGTCCTAGAAACCCGTGCACACCCGGACATGCGTTCTCTTGATTCTGCCGGCGGTGTCAGCTCTCTGCCAGACACCCGCCGCTCCGCCGGCACGCCCCGCGCGAGTTCAACCGCCTGCGCGCATCGTCAGCTTTAAGGGCGCGCCTGATTCCGTCGCGGCCGGTCAGCCGGTGACTCTGACCTGGGCGACTGAGAATCCCAATTCCGTGACCATCACGCCGGCTCCAGGGCGCGTGGCGGCGCGGGGAACGCGCGTCGTCAATCCGAGTTCCACCACCACATACACATTGACTGTGGCCGGACCGAACAACTCTTCTCTGACACAATCGGTAACGATTCAGGTGACCGGAGCCGCGGCGCAGAGCCAGTCGAGCGCGGACCGCAAACCCGATCTTACCGGCGTCTACAATTTCGCCGGCGTGCGGGGTCTGACCCCGCCCACCCTCAAACCCGGCGCTGAAAAGTTTCGCATCGTGCGCGGCGGCGCGGGCGACGTGCGCGGGAATACGACACTGGGCACTGACTGCGTGCCGCTCGGCATCCCGCAAACTTTCGTGACGCCCTATCCCTTCCAGATCCTCCAGACCCCGAAGTTCGTTCTGCAGATTTTCGAATATCCCAACACGTTCCGCTACATCTGGACCGACGGGCGGCCGCATCCCGCCGATCCCGATCCGACATGGATGGGCGATGCCATCGGACGCTGGGACGGCGACACGCTGGTAGTCGACAGCATCGGCTTCAACGACAGAACTGAAGTCAGCGGCTATATGCACACCGAGGCCTTTCACGTCGTCGAGCGCTATAAGAAGGTCGACACCGGACTCCAATACGATGTGACCGTCGACGATCCCAACGTCTTTGAAAAGCCCTGGACGCTGCCCACGAGGCTTCTCCCTTCGCGCCCCGACCTCGACCGCGTCGATGAATTTGTCTGCGAAAACAAAGTTGACTACAGCAGGTACTTCGAGAAGAAGCAGTGACGGTACTGGGGTTCTGCGAATGGCTCCAGGCCCTGCCCTGGGCCAGCGGCGTGAAAGAGTCTTCCTGGCAATTCCCGGTGATCGAGGGCATTCATTCGCTTGCTATCAGCGTGATGATCTGGCCCGCTGCGCTGGTCGACCTTCGCCTGCTCGGTCTGGCGATGCGCCGGCGGACCGTGTCCTCGGTGACCGGTCAGTTTCTGCCGTGGGTGTGGGTCGGGTTCATCCTGATGGTGATGAGCGGCGCCATCCTGTTCTCAGCCGAGGCGGTCAAGTGCTATAAGAGCCCGTTCTTTCGCGTGAAGATCATCCTGATCGCCATTGCCGGATTAAACGCTTTGATCTTTCACAAGAGCGTCTTCGGCCATGCGGCCTCGTGGGAGAAAGACCCCCGCCTTCCCTGGCGCGCCCGCGTTGCCGGCGCATGTTCTCTGGTTGTGTGGATCGGCGTCATAGCCATGGGCCGCGGGCTCGCCTATGCTTAGCGAATCGTTCCTGCCGTTCTTTACATGGGCCGGAACCACATGGCTCGGCACGACGGTTCGCGACACCGTCTGGGCGTTCCCGGTCATCGAGACGTTTCATCTGCTTGCGCTGGCGATCCTGCTGGGATCGGTCCTGATCGTCAACCTTCGCGCCTTCGGCGTGGGAAATCAACGCGCCGAGATGACCATGCAGTTGGAGCCGTGGATCGTGGTCAGCATCGTGGTGCTGATCCTCTCGGGCATTCCGATGGCGATGTCGGAGCCGATGAAATGCTATGAGAGCTATTCGTTTCCGATCAAGATGATTCTGCTGGTCGCAGCGATTGCCTGGCATTTCACGCTGCAGCGCCGCTGGACCCAGCCGGATGCGGCCCGCTCAAATCCGTTCCGGAGCAAGGTGGCCGCGGGTTTGTCGATCCTGCTTTGGGCGAGTATAGGGATAGCGGGTAAGGGCATCCCTTACGTTTAACCCGGATATCCCATTCGTCAACTCCTATCGCCTGCAGTCGCTCTGTTCATAACTCGGCTGCCTGGTACCACGTTGCATAAATCGGCGTATTGTTACCGCGTGCTGACGCGCGCGGCCTCCATGAGAAGGCCGGTTGTGTCAACCCACCCCGCTGATATTTTGCGGGGGAGCCGGTCCCGTGCGATCTGCTCGATTTTGCCGTCCCATTCCTTGATCTTTTCCGTCAATGATTCCACCTGCTCCGGCAGTGGCCGCAGCGCTTTCTGCGACTCGCCGGCAAGCTCTCCAGTTTCTCCGCGTTCATCTGGTCGGTATCGCAGGAGCCAAGCCGTTCCCCCGTCGCTTTGGCCAGACCCGCGCCGTGTTCACCAGCCCGGTGCGTGCCTCCACCAGTGCACACGAATCGTCAGCAGATCTTTCTGCGCTCCTCACTGCGATGCCGGCCAAGCCGCAACAACCACGGGTCCATTCGGGCAAGCCGCGCCAGCATCTGCGCATCCGGTTTGTCGTTCTTCCTGCTGGACTGGCTGATCAGCTTTACCTGCCGCGCGTTGGCCACGATCGCTTCGTGACCAAACCTGGTCAGTTCCCGGCTGACCCACGGCGAGTGCGTTCCGACTTCGATGGCGACCCGGCAACCCGCCATGGTGGCAACCGCTGCGCCATATCTTTCTTCGTCTCTTCGTCGTCGGCACAACTCTTCGTTGTCGGCACAACTTTCACTCAGCACCTCGCCAGCTTCGTTTAACACGCAATACCGGCTGGTCTTGTCCCCCCAAGTCCATTCCAATCGTCAACCAATCTGCTCTGCGGATTTTCGTGCTCCGCGTCGGACTTTTTGAGTTCTTGTTATTCTTCTTCATGCTGGTCTCCTTTTTGCACCTCGAGTGCGTTACCCATTGGGACGCTTAACGCTATCCCGCCGGGAGACCGGCCTTCTCATCCCATCTCAGAAATACTTACCGAGCCGCGACCCGGTCATCCCCTTCGGGGGTGTCGGTTTGCGAGGGAGCGCTAACGAGAACTTCTGAAACCATTTACTAACGGAAGGATTTCGACGGAAACGCTTTTTCCGTGACGGCTTTCGGCGGAGCGGGCTGCCGGTTTTGTTGCGACGAAGCCGAGACGCTCGCGTCACGATGATAGCCGGAATATGTTAATTCCTCGTTGAGCGATTTGGAGTGCACCAGCATCACGTGCGCCGCGCCGTTGATTGTGATGCGGCGGGGCATCCAAAGCCCGCTCTCAATGCGTGTCTGCTCCACGCTGAAGCGCGTGCCCGGCTCGACGCGCGCGAGAATCCAGCCGATCCCGATGGTATCGATTACATGCGCTTCGGCCTTTGCCCACTGCACATCCTGCTTGTCGATCCACAGCCTGCCCTCAATGTGCGCGAGCATGGAGGCGTGCGGCGTTGTGGGCACGAAACCGGGGCGCGGCGTCATCGTGACTACCCAGGCCGAACGTCCCGCGACGGTCTCTTCACCAACGAGCTTGAAATTGTAAGCCTCCGGGATATCGTTCACGAACGCGCGCTCGCTTTCGTATTTGCGAATGCGCGCTTCGCGCTCAGAAGGCGTCTCGTTTTTCCGCTGGCGCTCGGCACGCCGGAACTTACGATCCTCTTTGCGCTGCTCCGCGTCGGTAAGGGCATTGCCATCCTTGCGGATCAGACGCTCGTAAGGCGTGCCGCACAGGGGAATAATTTCCGACACTTCCGTATCCTTCGTGTCGTCCGCCATTGTCGTGTCGGTCTGTGTATAGACGAGAGACGTGCGGGCTTCGCGCCAATCGCGCTGGTAGTTCTGAATCGACTGGCGGACCAGCGCTTTGGCGTCAACCTGACAATAAGCAATGGTTTGCAGGCCCGCTATGACCAGGAATGAGTAAAACGCTCGCGTCACGGTGCGACACCGGGCACGGCACTAGCCAAAGCACAAGCAGGGAAGTGCGTTTTCGCCCGTCTGCCGTCACCGCACAGTCGGCTCGTCTGTGCTCAACTTCAAAACGTGCCGTCTGCATCCATTTGATAACGGCGGTTATTGAGGAAACTGGATTGCTTATATCGTTTTCATGGATAATGCAAAGCCGAAGAAAGTTCCCGAAAAGGACGAAGGCCTCATTGTTGCAGCGGCGAAGGCCATCGGAGGCGTAGCGGGCACGATGGCACATTCGATGGGCGTGCAGGTGGAAGCTTCCGGGCCGGCGCCGCATCGCCATCGGCCGAAAGGCAAACTGCAGCCGAAAAATAAGTCCCGGTTACCGCGCCGTTCGAAAAAAGCGGCTCGGAAGGAAGGTCGCCTTTAGAGATAAAGCTGGCGAGGCCACTGCGCGCCGGCCTCAGCGCTGCTCGTGCCGCCGGCGATGGCTGCTTCCCGGGACGCTTCGAAGTGCTCCCCAATCTCCGCGCGCACCTGCGCAGCCGACTCCGCGGACAGCCGTCGTGTCGCGGTCTCTAACCATTGATCCAGTTCGGTCATCTGCTATGCCTCTCCCAGGATTGCGGATACCGCGCGCGACAATTCGCGCCACTCGCCGCGGTCCCGCGCCAGGGCGGTCCCGGACTTCGTAATGCGGTAGCAGCGGCGTGTGCGGCCGTTCTCCCGCTCTTCATAAGACTCCACCAGCCCCTCGTTTTCGAGCTTGTGCAGCGCGGGATAGAGGGTGCCTTCCTTAAAATCCAATACGCCTTCGGAGCGCTCTTTGATCCGCTGGGCGATCAAATAGCCGTGATTCGGCCGGTGGGCCAGCGCTTCGAGGATGAGCGTGGGGAGTGTTCCCTTGAAGTTCATGTATCCGATGCCTCTTATTCCTATGCATAGGAGAGAGGCATTCACGCTGCCTGTCAAGGTCTTACTTTGGCCGATCGCCAGCCGGAACGGCAGGCCGAAACCCGTCGGTCATGACCACCGGAACATGCGAGCCGGCTGCGAACGATACCTGCACGTCGCCATCCCAGCAGGTGCAGTAGATGGCCTTTGTAATCGTCTTCGACTGCGGCGGCGAGGCCTTTTTCGAGCTGGCGGTGTTTCCTCCGGAAAAAACCATAGCCTGGAAGGAAGGCCGCGTTCCCGACGTGTCCCGCACCATTTCGTCAACCGCGGCGGCGTTGGGATGCCCATATTCATAGGCATGGAACTGACCCGGTTTGGCCCGAAGAGGGTCGCCGGCGGAAATCACGCTGACAGCCGGCGAGACGGCCGACAGGAATTCCTTCGTGAATCCGTTCTTTGAGCCGTGATGCGCTTCGAGGTACACGTCCGCCTTCAGGAGGCCGGAGCCGCCATACTTGCTTACCAGCATCGACATCTCCGCAACGCATTTGGCGAGCGCGGATTGACACGCTGTTCCCGTATCTTCGTCTTCGGAATCGCCCGCGAAGAGAATGGTTCCTTCGTTCGTGGTGATGCGAACGGCGATCGAGTCGTTATTCGGGTTCAGGCAACCTCTGCCCCCTGACAACAGCAGGATTTGCGGCCCGTCGGCGCCGGGGTTGCCGAGCAGATGGACGGGGAATCCGCCGGCATGAATGCTTGTGTCTCTCACGGCCATGTACGTAAGATGATGCGCCGCCGCGAAGTCGCGGGCCTTCTTCAGATCGTCGAAGCCGCTGCCGCACTGCGCCCCGTTGTCGACCAGCGTGTGCACGGTGAAGTTATTCATCACGTCCATGATCAGCATGGTGTGATCGATGTGGGGATGGCTGACGATCAGTCCCTCGATGGTCTTGTTCCAGGCTGGGTGGCGCGCAAACACGCTGTTGATGTAGTCGATAAGATGCTGGCGGTAGACCTGCCCGCTGGGGTGATCGCTGGTATCTTCGCCGCCGGCATCGATCATCACGAGGCCCGAATCGAACTCGATCAGCGCCGCGGCCGCCTGGCCGACATTGACGTAATGTACAGTGACCTGCGCGCGGGCGGCGCCGATCAATAACAACAAAGCAGGCAGGGAGAGGCAGGCGCGAAATTTACTCATCGGATTGGTGGACCATCGTAGCACCGCTCGCCCCAGGCGGGAAGGAGAACACACTGGGCCTTTGATTGCCCGGCGATTGTCATGTGTTTCCGGGCTCTTTTTATCGCTGGCGCGGGGACGGTCCTTGCCGGACTCGTTTACGGCCAGGCGACTCGCTTTGAGCAGAACGATCCGAAGATCACCTACACAGGGACGTGGTATCCCAATACCAATTCGCTCGAGAGCGGCGGCTCGGCCACGCTGGCGAACCTGAAGGGATCGCAGGTGATCGTGCTGTTCAACGGCACAGGCATTTCCTGGATCGGCGAGTCGGATGGCTTCACCGGAATTTGCTACGTTACGCTCGACGGCGTGCCATCGCAGGTCGATACATCCAATTCAACCGGCGCGACGCTCTACCAGCAGAAACTCTACTCGGTCAGCGGACTCCCGCCGGGCCTGCATCATATGACGATCGAGATCATTCACGGGCACGATGGCGATACGGATCAATCGTGGATATGGGTGGATGCGTTCGATGTCGAGAACGGATCCCTTGTGGCGGGACCGGTCCCGGCGGCGGCAGGCTCCGTGGATCAGACGACCGTTTCGGCGAACTATGCGGGCCACTGGTTTCAGAACGCCGGCGCGACATATTCGAACGGCAGCATCAATTCCGCGGTGGATGCGAATGCGCGGGTGGATCTTACCTTTAACGGCACGTCCGTCGCCTGGATCGGGTACCGCGACGAGTATTCCGGAATCGCGCAGGTGTCGGTCGACGGCAACCAGCAGGCTATGGTCGATACTTACGCGACACCGCCGAAAGCGCAGACCGCGATCTGGAGCATGAGCGGTCTGGCGGCCGGCACACACACGTTGAGCATTCTCGGCACCGGCACGCACGACACGGCCTCAGGCGGCGCATGGATATGGGTGGACGGATTTCAGGTTGGCGGGAGCGTGACCGCAGGTCCACCGTCGATCGACGCCGGGGGAATCGTCAGCGCCGCGTCATTCATGCCGGCGCCGAACAATCAGGTTTCGCCGGGACAAATCGTGTCGATCTTCGGCCAGAACCTGTCGGCGGCCAGCGCGAATGCGGCGGCGATCCCGCTGCCGGCGCAACTGGGTCCGGGCAATACGTCGGTGACGGCATGCGGCAAAACGCTTCCTCTGTATGGTGTGTATGCAGGGCAGATCAATGCGGAGATTCCAGTGGATTGTCCGGCGGGGGCGGCGACAGCCACAGTTTCCACCGGAGGAACAACGATGTCCCAGGCATTCACCGTGGCCGCGGCCGCGCCGGGAATCTTCACCGTGAATGCTTCGGGAGCGGGGGACGGCGTGATCGCGCATGCGGATGGAACGCTGGTCACCGCGACGAATCCCGCGGTGGCGGGTGAGACGGTTGTGATCTATGCGACGGGGCTGGGCCCGACGAGCCCCGCGTTTGCGAGCGGAGCGGCGGCGAACCAGACGAATACGACAGTGATGCCCGTATCGGTGACGATCGGCGGGCTGACGGCAGCGGTAATGTACAGCGGACTGACGCAGGGGTTGGTGGGTTTGTATCAGGTCAACGCCACGGTTCCGGTGGGTTTAACGGGGAGCCAGGCGGTGGTGGTGACTGTCGGCGGCCAGTACACGAGCCGGAGCGGTGTGACGATGGCCCTCGAGTAGCCGCGCGCCGGAAGTCCGAAGATCGCGAACCTAAAGCACCGCCACTGTAATATGCGAGGCGCTCATATTCTCTCCCAGGGAAACAGTGATCGATACGTCTCCTGACGGCGTGCCGGGCGGAATCATGATGTTCACCTGGAAAACACCCGCTGATAAAGTCGGCGCCGATCCCGCATATAAGACCGTGGCCGATGAAGAACCGATCGCGGCCGTTATTGGCGCCGCCAACGGTTTCGATAGAGGCGTGGACAGCACCAGCGCTCCATCGGGAAGAGAAGGGGAGATAGACCCTTCACCAGTTCCGTAGAGCGAGACAACGGAACCCGGTACGGCCGGATTCGCACTGCCGTTGATAGAACCATCCTGATTCACGATTGCTCCCTGGCCGCTACCGGTTCCGTTTGCGGAGTACAAGCCGATTGCCGATGGCGCGAGCGGAACCGAAACCGGCAGCGATTGTGTGCCGTCGACATCAACCACGACGCTGACGGAAGCACCCGTCACGGCATATGGGACGAACACGTTGATTTGGTTCGCGGCGCCCGCGGTAATTGCCCCTGGAGTGCCATTGAAGAACACCCGAGTATGGCTAAGGACGCCGGGAAAGGTGTTGTTTTGGGGTGCGGCCACCTGAAGAGCGGAGTAACCGAAATTGGAACCGAAGATCGCGACCAGTTCCCCCGGAGCAACCGCCCCGGCGGCGAAACTTGCGGAGTTGACTATTCCACCGGCGTTGATGGACGGGCGCGGCGAAGGAGGAGAGCCACTGATGCGCCTCACGCGATTATTTCCGGAGTCGAGAAGATAGAGATCGCCGTTAGCGGCAAAGCTCAGCGAACTCGGGTTCGAGTAATAAGCTGCCGCCGCCGGGCCGCCATCGCCCGAGAATCCCTGTATCTGGCCAAAAGTCTCATGAAACCCAGGCGCATAGAGGTTCATGAACAGTCCGTCGGTAAACCATGCGTAGCCCTTTGCCTGGGCTGTGATCGAGAAAGAAGGATTGTACTGAAGGGTTGAACGGGGTGTTGTTCCAATAGCCTCGCCGTAACCCGCCGGGAGAACTTCGTAGATGTTGCCTATTCCGTTTGAGGCTGCACCCACTCCGTAGAGATTGTCGGCGTCGTCGATTCCAAGTCTTACGAGAGGCTGTTGTGCAAAGAAGCCAAGCGGTTGCGACGAACCATCCGGGCTCCGGCGGCTGATCCCGTTGGCAAGAAATGCCGTCAGGAACAGGTTGTCCTTCGAATCGACAACGATCGAGGGCAGAGTTATCGCAGCGTTACCGGATATCGTGGCCACCTGACCACTACCTGACACGGAATAAACCTGGAAATCGGCCGCGCCATACACGCGGTCTGTGCTGTCGATGGCGAGCTGATTCGTCGGCGGCAGATCGCTGGAGAGCGCGGGACCGGAAGGATTGGAAGTTCCGCATCTTCCCGTGCCGGCTATTGTCGAAAGCCGCCCATCGTTCTCGATTCTCCGAAGCAGGCATGTCGCCTGTTCGAAAATATAGACCTGACCCGCTTTGTTGAGCGCAATCGCGGAGGGATTGGCAAGCCAGGCGTCGGTGGCGGACGTTCCGTCCGGCGCGGATATTGGCGCGCCGCCTGCAACGGTCTCGATCGTTGCATCCGGCGTGAGCTTTCGCAGCCGATTATGATCGGTGAAGAACACATTGCCGCTGGAATCCGCGTAAGGGCTGGAGATCGAATTCAGAAAGGACTCCAAGGCCGGGCCATCCTGGCCCTTGCCACCACCGGCAAGCGTTGTAACACTACCGTCTGACGCGATCCTCACTATATAGGCGGGAGAACCCGCGAAAGGACTTGAGGCAGCAATGTAAAGGGATCCCGCAGTATCGAACGTCAGGCCGGAGATCATGTCGCCCCAGGTGGAAACGCTGGGTCCGTAAGCCGAGAACCGGTCGATTGTTCCGTCGGGTGAGATCCGGCGGATGTAATTCTCGTCCGAAAGATAGAGATTTCCCGAACGATCAAAGGCCAGATTCTGCCCGAGCCCGCTTAAAGTCGCCTGTGAGGCGGGTCCTCCGTCGCCGGTTGACCCACAGTAGGTACAAGAGAGATCGCGGACCGCGACCAGCTCCACATGGCCGGACGTGGTAAGCCGTCTGATGCGGTTTGCGTTATTCGGTGGAACAAATCCCGCGAAGTACAGGTTGTCATTCGCGTCAATGGCAATGGAACTTATCCTGCCGACCTGCGCCGAAGTTGGAGGCCCGTCGGCGCCGAGACTGCCATATATTCCCGTCCCAAGGACCGTGGTAATCACTCCTGCTTTATCGATCCGCCTGATTCTGGGCCCGTCAACAACGAACAAATTACCAGCGGAGTCGTATTGCAGGCTGACTGGCGCCGTGAATACCGCCTTCGAAGCGGAGCCACCGTCTCCCGCATAACCCGATGACCCGGTGCCGACTATCGTTTCTATTGTGCCGTCGCTTCGAATGCGGCGGATGACGTAACGCGAGTTCTCGGAAAACACGATGTTGCCTGCAGGATCACGTGCGATACCGCCAATTGTTCCGATCACCGCTTCGGACGCGGGAATACCCGACTCGATTTTACCGCCGGCGACGGTATTCACGACCAGTTGCGGCGTAATATTGGCGGCGCAGAGAAAAGCAGAAATAAGTCCAAGGCAAAAATGGCGCACACTGTATTTTATCTGGGCAATCAATTCCGGCTCGGAATTTCTCGGGAAACGTTGAATCAGTTGAAAAGCGCAGAGTGCGGGATTCGAACCCGACCTTCGGCTATTCGCCGCGCACCCATTTGGCCAGCATGCGCCCCAGTGGAATCTGGCCCCGAAAGCGGCGAAGCAGACTGTATCGCCCGCCGCGAGGCTCGCCTGATCCCGCCACTCCGAAGCGGCGATCAGCATCGAGGCCGAAGACGTATTCCCGTAGCGGCGGATGTTCCGATAGAAGCGCTCAGGCGGTGCTTCGGTGGCGCGCGCGACGCGGTCGATCAGGTTCTGATTCGCCTGGTGCGTCACGAAAGTGGCGACATCCGAAACGCGTACCTGTCTCCGCTCCAGCATTTCCTGAACAGCGTGCTGAAAAAGTCTTTCTGCGACAAAAGCGCAGGCGAAAACGCCTACTCCACAACGAAAAATCAGCTACTTAATACATGTGGAGTAGGCCTTCGGCCTGCGATTCGACTTTTCAGTAGCCTGTTAATGACCTTCGGAAGACGCCGCGTGGCGTGGCGGATCACAGCCATGCCGTTCATCCGGACCGGTCCGGAAAGTTCGAGGCGCAAAGCATCGGTATTGGCGCCGTCGGAGTGGAGGACGGAGTCGACGATTTCGAGCCCGGTCGATTCCGGCAAGATCAGGCATGCGCCCGCCCCATCACCGAAGAGAATGCCGACATTCTTGTCTGTTGGCGCCGCGAGTGTGCTTGCGAGAGGAGGGTCGATGGCGGGGATGTTGGCGCGTCCCAGGCAATGGGGATTTCGGCGGTTAATTGGCTTTGGTGTTCAGGTAGTGCTCGATGCGTGCGACCGCGTCGAAGCGTCGCGGATTGAGGTCCGCGTCGGGAATCGTCAGGCCGAACTCCTGCTCCAACTCCGTCACCATATCAGTCAGAGCGAAGGAATCGAGATAACCGGAGTCGAACAGCGACTCCTCGGAACGCGGCGCCACCGGCTTTTCCGAAACGCGCTTAACGATTTCCGTTATCCTGTCCTGTTTTCTCATAGAAGATTGCGTCGACGACCATTTTGCCCAGCAGGCGGTAGCCTTCGCCGGTGAGGTGAATGTAGTCGGACTGCGCGAGTCCGGCGACGACCCAGCGCTTGACGATGCCGGGTCCACCCACACCGGGTCCAGCCATACCGGGTCCACCCATGTGGAGACGCCAGTCCCAGAATGCGACGTTGAGTTTGCGCGCCATCTCGCGTTGAATGTCGATAACTTCGGAGAGATGCAGAAGCGGCTTGAGGCGGCCGCAGTCGGGTGGTCCGATCATCAGGATCGGAACGGCCGGGTTGGCGCGGCGGATGCGCTCGACGATGGCGGTGAGGTCGGCGCTGTATTGCTCGGGCGTCCACAGGCGGCTGTTGGCTTCGTTGGTGCCATAGGCGAGCAGCACGAGCGAGGGATTGCGCGCGTTGAACCCATCCGCCCAGATGCGCTCGTTCCAGCCGAGCAACACGTTGGCCTGCGCGCCATTGATGCCGAGCGTTTCGACGGTGATGCCTTTGTCGTTATCGAGCGCGAATCCGAAGAGGCGAACCGGCGCGAAGTTCAGCGTGCGGAGCTTGAGTTCGTGCGATCCGGGCATGAGCGAGTATTCGGAATGGCCGGGACCGAGGTCGCCGTCGGTGGTAAACGCGCCGGCGTTTTGGCCGTCGATGGTGAGCTCGACCTGTCCACCGCGGGGCTGTTCGAGGTAAAAAATTTCCAGCGCGGAGCCGGATGCGGTGAGGGTGACGGTCTGCCCAGCAGCCTGGGTGGAGATGCTCATGCCGCTGAGCCCCTGGTTGGCGTCGCCCCGGATAGCCATCGTGCCTTCGGTCTTCCATCCGGCGGAATTGGCGCCGGTAGCATCGAAGCGGCGGTATCCGCGATAAGGGCGGCCGGCCTGGATGAACCCGGGTCCGCCATCGCCGTATTTAGACTGGAGGGCGGCGCGCATGGCGTTGGCCCAATCGTCGGACGCGGTGTGGGAGTCGCCATAGTCGAGGATGTGGATAGGGTCACCTTCGGCGAGCGATGCGAAGAACGGCGCGAGCGCCGAGGCGTTTTCGATCCGGATACCGGCGGCCGCGGCGATTTTGGATTCGACCTCGTCGCGCGCAGCTTTGCGGGCGGCGGCCGAGATGGGCGCGGGGCCGGGCGTCCTGCGCGTTTTCTTTTTGTTGGACGTGGGAGCGGCCGCTGCGACGGTGAGGGCGAGCAGGCATGCCACGTAATGCCTCACTGGTAATTCCCCGTCAGCGCTTCTTCAAACAGTGCGCCGACTTTCGCCGCCCCTGCCGGGAGCGGGTGCATGAAGTTCGCGCTGACGAGGCGGGGTTGCGCGTGATAACAGCGGTCCATCGTCCCCGCGCCTCCGATCGCGTGGAAGGTGTTGAAGAATGCACAGCCGGTTTCTTCCGCGACCTGTTTCTGCGCGTCGATCAGCTTTTCGAGTGCGGGCGTCGTCGTCTCGCCGTGATCCATCGGTCCCATCAGCAGGATGGACGCGTTCGGCAGCGCGGCGCGTACACGGGCGATCACTTTGCGCAGCTCGTCCGGATACTGCTTCTCAACATAGTCCGGGTAGATGCTCTCGTTCAGGTTTCGTGTCATCGCGGTAGATGTCGATCGTGTAAATCAGCGTCTGGAAAGCATAGAAAGAAACGCTGAGGGAAAGGACGAGTCCACCAGTGCGTCCCGAAAGGATTAAGCCGATATTGATCGCGAGACTAATGGCGAGCAGCAGGCGGCGGGCGATCGGACTTGTCGCCGCGGCGGGGATGAGGATGAGGTAGATCAATCCCCACTTGGCGTAGAAGAACAGATTGGCCGCGCAGATGAGAAGCAGACAGGCGAGGCGGAAGCGGCGGAGCAGCCAGAACGCGAGAAAAACAAGGACTACAAAGCAGTAAAACTCCGCGGTTGAAGGCAGCATGCAGGCGCGAGACAGCGAGTGATTTGAGTATAGGATCGCTGCCGCAACTTACAAGAGGGCGCCGCAATTATTTTTTGTTCATGCGGACGTGCCCTGTGGCGCGGGCACTTCTGCCTGCCGTGCCCGCACTCTTGCGGGCACTTGTGGTCACGGCAAGCTTACTTCTTATGGATCAGGATGCTGCCGTTCATCGTCTGGAACGAGTATTCCGGACCTCCCCCGTTGATCGAGCCGTAGACGCCGCGGTCCATGCGGATGCGGTATTTTCCACCCTGGCCGCGTCCGTCTTCGATGACAGGTCGCGAAGTATCGGGCTCCATCTTCACGTCGAAGTCGCTGTAGACGGCGCCTCTGGTGGTTTTGAGGCGCAGCTTCGCTTTGGTGTCGCCGGGGAGGGTGACATCGACGCGTCCGTTGAGAGAGCTGAAAGACATCGGCTTGTCCGGGGTCACGTGGTCGAGGCCGACGGTCAGACTTCCGTTCAGTGTGCTGGCCGCGACCGCGCCCGAGACATTCTTCAGCGTGATGCTGCCATTGGTGTTTTCCACGTTGAGGTCGCCGTTCACGCCGGTGACGTCGATGTGTCCGCCGTTCACCGTCTTGAGTTCCAGAGACGTGTTCACCGGGACCTGGATCGCAAGGCTGGTATTGTTGGCGCCTCCAAAATCCGGGATGATGCTGACGACGTTATGGTCTTCCTCGACGTTGAGGCCGCGGGCGCCGCCGTCGATGCGGTGCATGCCGGGCGGGATGTCGCGGTCGCGCCGCCCTCGCTCGCGCTCAGACTCGTGCGAGGCCGACTCGACGACAACCTGGTTGTTGGTTCCGGTCGTGACGGTGATGCTGCCGGAGACAAGGTGCACTTTCACCGTCGCCGGCTGTCCCGGCGTCGAAAGCGGAACTGTGACCCGGTCGACCGATCCGCCGGATGCCGGCGGGGCTGGGGGCGCGGGTGGCGCCTGCGCGGCCGCGGCCATAACGAAAAAAAACGTGAGGAACGAAATGCGAATCATTTTACCTGGTCTCTTTTCCTGGTCGGCACCGGCGTGCCTCTTTTCCTGGTCGGCACTAACGTGCCTCTTTCTTAATCCGGATGTCGCCGTTGACGGTTTCAAAGCTGAGCTCGGGTCCGCCGGCGCCGATCCGGACACTGCTGGTGTGGTTGACCCTGTAGACGCGTCGGCCCCGTGAATTGTCCTGGGCTTCCGAAGCCTTTGGCAGCAGTGCCGTGGCGTCGAAATCCGTGTAAGCCTGGCCATTCAAAGTCTTCAGCCGCAGGTCGGCCGCGAGATTGGGCGGAAACGACGCCTCGATCGCGCCGTTGACCGTCTTGAAATCGCTGGCCTGCTTTGGGCTTTCGCGAAAAGCGATTGAAGTGCGCCCGTTGACGGTGTTGAGCATGCCATAACCGGAGACGCTCGTCATGGTGACTCCTCCGTTCACGCCGTGCACGTTGAACCTGCCGCGCGTGTCCTGAGTCTTAATCTCGCCGTTTACGTTGCGCAGCTCGAGCGCGGTATCGCGCGGCACGCGGATCGTGAAGTTGAACGTCGTCTCGTACTCGTGCGCGTCGTAATGCTCGTGAAATCCGTGATTATCGCTCGAGTGGCCGTTGTTACTCCGGAATGGGCCGTTGACGTAGAGTTGCGCGGCGCCATCCCGCTCGTTGATGTCGAGCGTCACTTCGCGTTTCGCGCGATCGACAGCCCGCTGATCGACGCCGCGGACGATCTCCTCGCCTTCGACGCGGATCGTGTTGCCGTTGTCGCCGATCACCTCGATCGTTCCATCGACGTTATCCACATCGAGGGTTTTGTCGTTCGTGAACGTGTGGCGAATGGGCTCACGCTCTTCTTTGTTCCAGTTGCGCGCGCCGGTCGCCAGTGTGGCGGCAAACGCGAAGGCGGCGATTGCGATGGCGGCTTTTTCGTAAAACATCATTTCGGATGCTCCTGGTTGCTCAGTTGTTGCAGCGCGAAGTGAGTCCGCTCCAGCACCGCGGGATTGATATCGGGTTGCGCCGCAAGCTGCCGAAGAGTGCTGACTGCCCGGCGATCGCGCGCGTCCACGAGGTAATCGATCAAGGCCGCCTGCACCATCGGCGAATCCTGTTTGGGCAGCGATTGCGCGAGCGACTGCAGGACCGCCGGACTATTCGATGCCTTGCTCAGCGCGTCGATGGCCGCCAGCCTGACGTTTACGCTGGCATCGTGCTCCACGGCGTCGGTCAGCGCCGAGACCACCTGCGGTTCCATCCGCTGCAGGCTGCCCGTGTAGCTGACGCCGCGCAACCGTTCCGTGGCCGATTCCTGCTGCAGCAGCGACAGCGCGACCATCTCGCGGGTGTTGGTGATTTCCTCGTGCAGTTTCGCGATTTCCTGATTCTGGCGCGGCAGGTTCGTCCCCACGACCACGCCGACTACGAGACAGGCGACCGCAATGGCCACTTGCCAGACGGGATTGCGCGGCCAGAAATCCGCCAGCGACCACGCCCGGCGCCGCGGCTTCTGAACTTCGGCGGCTGCTTCGAGCCCCGCCAGCGTCGAATGCCAGCGCGCGTGCAGCGCCTGGCTGGGTTCGGGAACCGGGATATCGGCCATCCGTTCCCACAATCCGCCGAGCGAGGCCATTTCGGCGCTGCACTCGACGCAGGTTTCGAGATGCTGCCGGAAGGCCGGCGCTTCCGCGCGGTCCGCTTCCGATAGTTCGCCGGACCATACGGCCGGCATGAGTTCTTTCACACGTGCACAGGTCACGATGCTTTCTCCTTGCACAAATCCGAATAAATCGATCCCAGTTCCTTCATGGCACGAAAGACGCGGCCTTTAACGGTGCCCGGCGCGCATCCGAGAATCTCGCCGATCTGCTCGTAGTTCAGACCATGAAATCGCGCAAGGACGAGGAGCTCGCGTTTGTCCTCGGGCAGGTCGCGCATGGCCCGGTAGAGCAGCGCGAGGTCCTGGCGTTTGGCGGCCGTCTCGAACGGATTGGGTCTGGCGCTCACGATCTCTTCGAGTTCTCCTTCTCCCGGCGCTGTCTCGTGCCGATGCTTGCGGGCATGGTCGACGAGCGTGTTGCGGGCGATCCGGTACATCCATGCCTCAAAGGCACCCTCATTCCGGGCGTCGCCTTCCTTTTGATAAGTGTGGCGGTAACGGATCATCCGCAGGAACACCTCGTGGACAAGGTCTTCCGCGAGCGCCTGCCGGTTCGTCATCCGGTAAAAGAAACGAAAGAGCGGGCGATGCCGGTTTTGATAGATCTCCCCCATGCTGGACAAGTCGCCCCCGGCGACCGCTGTCATGCGCTCGTGGTCGCCGCCCTGATCCGCCACCGTTGTCATCCTTACAATCTGGAAAACTGACGATCCAGGAAAAGGTTACCGGATTTCGGAAGCATCAACGAGAAACAAGCGCCGGCACGATTGCCCGGTCACCCCCTTCAGGGGTGCCGGCTCCCCAATCGTGCCGGCGCTTGTTAAGCCAGGATCTGTGGCGGGTTACGCTCTCATCAGGCCAAGCGGTTCGGCCCGCTGGTACCCGGGGAACACCTGTGCCAGGTTCGCGGCGCCGAGGTGGCGCGAGACGATCTCGCCGAGCACGGTCCGGAAGTCCGTCGTGACGGCGAGGTCGCGGCCTTCGTAGAGCTGTTCTTTCTCGAGGCCCGGCCACTGGCCGTAAACCTTGCCGCCGGCCACCGGACCGCCGAGTACGAACATCACATTGCCGTGACCGTGGTCGGTGCCATTGTTGCCGTTTTCCGCGGCGGTGCGCCCGAACTCCGACATGGTCACGAGAACTATGTCTTCCATGCGGTCGCCCATGTCCGTGACGAACGCGGAGAGAGCATTCGACAGCTGCCGCAGACCGTTGTCGAGCTGCCCGCGCTCGTTCTGATGATGGTCCCAGCCGCCGACTTCGGCAAAGGCGGCTTCGACACCGGCATCGGCCTTAATCAGTCGCGCGATCTGCTGCAGATGCCGCCCGAGCTCGCCGCCCTGTGGATACGGGGCGCCGCCCGACGGTGTGTAAGGGCTCTTGTTCATCGATTCGAGAATGCTCATGGCGGCGAAAGCATTGCGGCCCGCGCTCGCAAGCTGAGCATCGCGCGAATTCGTGTACATGCGCGCAATCGCATCCCGGGTGTCGTTATTCGCGCGGAACTGCTGGATGTCGTTCACCGCGATGGCGGGGCGATCTCCCTGCAGAGTGCGCGGCAGCGTCGCGCTGGTCGCGATCGCCTGCAGTGGCGACGGCTCGCCATGGAGATCCGGCAGCGCGCGATTGAGCCAGCCATCGCGCTTCAGGCCGGGCGTGCCGGACTCCATATAATCCTGCGCATCGAAGTGCGACCGGCTCGGATCGGGCGAGCCGGTGGCTTCAACGATGGCGAGCATTTTGTCGTCCCACAGCTTTTTGAATGGCTGCATCGCGGGATTCAGCCCGAAGCGCCCATCGAGGTCGATAACGGCGTTCGCCTGGATGCCGAGCGACGGCCGCAGCTCGTAGTAGCGCTTCTCACCGTGGGGGACGACGATGTTCAATCCGTCGGCCGCACCGCGCTGGAAGATCGCGACGAGGATTTTGCGCTTGCCGGGGGCTTCGGCTGCGGCGCGTCCCAGCCAGAATGGCGCCGAGCCCGCGCCCGCCATTACGATTGCCGAATCGCGCAGGAAAATTCGCCTGGTCACCATGTGCTATCTCCTTTGGAATTCCGGTGAGCTGATCGCCAGCGTGGCGAGTGTGGTGGACGTCCGCCCGGGTTGCGCCTCGATGGCGTCGATCGTCTCGGGCGATGGATCGCGGTTGAGCAGATTGCGGGCGATGGCCTTGTCATCCTTGCCCGCAAGCTTCGCAGTGTCGATTTTCACGCCAGGAATATGATTATTTGCCAGCGCGTTGGCGAAATCGATGCGCGCCATTACGTTGGCGGTGCTGAGCCAGGTCTCGGCCGTGTCTTTGTATCCGCTCGGCGGCTCCTTCGCATAGAGCGGCTCACCCATCTGACCGATCCGGTCGGCGAGCGTATAGGTGTCGGTGACATTCGCATCCAAAGCGCGCACCGCGCTTACCACCATATGCAACGGCGATTTGACGCCGGACTGCCACGCGCCTTCCGACGAGAACTCTTTCGACGTGAACATGGTCTCGAGGACGGCGCGCAGGTCGCCGTCCGTCTTCGCGAAAGTGCGGACCATCCGTTCGATCAGCGCCGGCGGAGGGTCATCCGAAACGAAGCGGCGCGCGAGCTTGGTCGAGATGAAACGCGCCGTCGAGGGATGACGCGCAAGGATGTCGATTACCGCGAGGCCATCGCGCTCGCCGCCGCCCGCGGGAATCGTGTGGCCCAGTACGGTCTTCCGACCGTTGTCGTGCATGAACGAGGCGAAGACGAACTCGGGCTTCTCGTTGGGCGAACGCACGGTCCATCCGGTGAAACAGCGGGCAACTTCGATCACGTCCTTTTGGGTGTAGCCGCCCTCGACGCCGAGCGTGTGGAGCTCCATCAGCTCGCGTCCGTAGTTCTCGTTCAATCCATGCGCCTGGCGGAAAAAGGCCGGCGGACCATTCGAGAAGCGCGGCGGGGCGAACGGTCCAACGTCGAATACATCCGGCCCCATCGACTCCCAGTTGTCGAGATAGGTCAGCATTGCCGGATGCCGCGCGGTCGCCAGCAGCAGATCGCGGAACTTGCCCAGCACGTGCGGACGAATGGCGTCGCGCTCGTAGCTCGGGAGCATGGCGAGAGCCTGGCCCTTGGCCTGATCCACATTGAAGTGGTTAAACCAGAAATCGGTGAGCACTTCTTCCAACTGGCTATTGGAGTAAATCGCACGATAGAGACGGGCTTCGCGGAGATCTTCGAGAACGACCTGGCGAGGCGTGCGGGAGATCGTTGCGGCGCGGCGTAGATCGGGCCGGTCGGCCAGGGCAGCCGGTGGGAGAACGCCGGCGAGCTTTTCGAGCTTGTCCTGAGGCAATGAGGCAAAGAGCGCGGCGCGTTCCTCAGGCTTGCCGCTCAGCGCAATCGCCCGCTGCTTTGGATCAGTGAGCAACTCGTTGAGCGGCGGACGCAGCTTGCGCATCTCCATTTGCTGGCTTTCCTGCTGTTTCATGCGCGCTTCTTCACGTTCTTTTTTGATATCGGGCAGACCTTCGACGACGTTTTCCGGAACCGTCGCGAGCACTTTCATCCGCTTTTCCTCATCCAGACCCATGATGGCGGCGCGCCGCTCTTCGGCCGTACCGTTCAGAACCTTGCGCATCTGCTCGGGCGGCAGCAGTTCAGTAAACAGAGCGGGACGCACAAATCCCGGCGGGAATTGCGGGAAATATTTTTTCAGAATTTCGGCGCTCGACATCCGGACGCTTTCGAGCGGCTTCAGTTTTTCGTTGATGACCGGGTTTTCGGGGATGGTTTCCGGATGGAGCTGCGCCTCGATCCACTTCTGCAGGCCGATGGCGCGGACGTGCTCGAAATCACCGGGCCGCGCGCCGAAGGTCAGGCGATTAATGGCCTGCCGGATGGCGAGGTCGGATGACAGTTTGGTTTCAAACTTGTCGGCCGCGCCGGCGCTTGTGGCGAGGGCCGTGGCGCATATGGCGGCGAAGAGCGCATGGAGTTTCACCGGTACCTCCTGCAACCGAAACGCGTTTCGGTACGACCTTTTGACGAAAGGATACCGCGTTTTGTTTACAGGAAAGTTGGGCCAGGGCGCCCAATCAGCGCTTGTCCACTACCATTACCCCGCCTTTTAGCACTACCTTCGCCTTTAGCCAGTTCCAATAGCCTTCGAGCGGATCACCATCAAGGAGGACGATATCCGCCAGTTTGCCGGGCTCGAGCGTGCCTAGTTGGTCGCCCATCTGGATGTATGACGCAGTGTTTGGGCCCAGCATCTTCACGAGATCCTTCATCGAGAACATGATGTTGAGCATCTTCAGCTCGTGATCGAGTCCCGCCTTCGCTTCATACGATGTATCGGTGCAGTAGCCAAGGACTACGGCCGCGTCCCACAGAGTGCGCGCGTTCACCGGCATGTAACCCGCTTCTTCGCCCAGCCGGACGCCGTCCACGATACCGCCCGGCCACGGCTTACCGTCCCGGAAGCGTGGGGTGTTGTCGTTCGCGAACACGCCAAACACCGGCGAGCCGAAGCTAACAGTCCCGAGCGCGCGCACGCCCGCAGCCGCCACCTTGCGCGCGTCCTCCTGGCTCACCCAGTCTTTGTTGGGAATATGCACCAGAAGTTTTACGCCCGCGTCCACCGCCGCCATCATCGCGGGCGAACTCACGGCGTGCACCTGAATGAAGACGCCCGCCTTCTTTCCTTCATCCACGACGGCCTTGAGGATTTCGATTTCTTTTTCGCTCGGACCGGGCTTGGGCGTGAGCGCAATCTCGCCGGTGAATTTGACGCCGAGCGAGGCCATGCGGCGGATTTCGGCGCGCGCCTGCTCGGGCGTGTTATTGGCGAGACGGAGCGATCCGGAGGGAATAATGCGGGGTCCGTTGATGAGGCCTTTGTCGATGTGATCGCGGAGTGTGATGTTGCCTTCGGCGGGTCCACCGCCCGACAGGACTGTGGTGTAACCGGCTTCAAGAAGGTTCTGCATTTGCTCCTTCTCCTTCGGGCCGGTGTTGATGTGCTTATGCGCATCGATGAAGCCGGGCATGGCGGTCATGCCTTTGGCGTCGATGGTTTTCCCGCTGCTGGCGGAAGGGGCGCCGGCGGCTGCGGAAACGATTTTGCCGGCGCGGACGACGATCGAGCCGCGCTCAATAACGGCGGCGTCGGGGCCGATGATGCGGACATTGGTGATGGTGATGTCCTGGGCGTGGAGGGCAGCGAGGGTGAGGGCGGCGAGAGCGAGGAGTTTCATGATTTCTTTCCTTGAAATGCGACTCAGTATATACCCGGGAGGCCGCGAAAAACGGCACGAGGAAGTTGTCTGACAAGCTCGCCTGCCCGCGGAAGCGATTGGCACGAGCCTTGACCAACTGATTCGTGAGTGCCTGGAGCAGTCGGCGGGCCGGAGGGATTCCGCCGCGGACGCCGCGGAATTCGAGCGGCTATCGCGGCTGGCGCAGGAGAACTCCCAAGGCTGGAAATTCCATCGCGACGAACTTCACGAGCGGAGATGACTGATCTCGCGTTCTTCGATTAACGTTCAGCTACTTTGCCGGCACCGTCGCGGGCGCGCCTTTCTCCTTGACGAAGAACACGAGGAACTTCGCGGGCTTTGTCGCGCTCGCGTTTTTCGACACGCTGTGAATGTCGTCCGGGGATTCATAGAAGGTCTGCCCCGGCCCGAGCGTGACTTCCTTCCCGCCCTTCACCTGCATCACGACCGAGCCTTCGAGCACGTACACAAACGTATTGGCGTTATGCCGGTGGATGGCCGACGACGCACCCGGCGCGTACTCGACCGTGACCATCGAGCCTTCTTTGCCTGGAATCCCGGCCAGATCCTTCGTGACTAGCGGAGTGACTTTGGTATCCTGCGCCAGCATCACGCTCACCGCGAAACAGATCACGAACGGGACGCGGCGCATTACCGTCCTCGCTGCGCGTGTTGCCCGGCCGGACGATATTCGCCTGGCACGGCGCGGAAGGCAATCGACATCCGGTTCCACCCGTTAATTGTGACGATGGCGAGTGTCAGGTTCACGAGCTCTTCCTCGGAGAACTGGGCGCGGGCTTCCTCATACACGGCGTCCGGCACATGATCCACGGCGACCAGCGTGACGGCTTCAGTCCAGGCGAGCGCCGCCCGTTCGCGATCCGAGAAGAAGGGAGTCTCGCGCCAGGCGTTCAATGTGTACAGCCGCTGTTCGGTCTCGCCGGCGGCGCGGGCGTCTTTGGAATGCATGTCGAGACAGAAAGCGCACCCGTTGATCTGCGATGCGCGCATCTTCACCAGTTCGATGAGCGGCGCTTCCAGCTTCGACGATTTCCGGATGAACATCTCGAGGCCGAGCATCGCCTGATAAGCGGGCTCCGACGCGGCCCGGGCGTTGAAACGTGATTGCATATTCAAAAGTCCTTTCATCCTCAGGGTAAGTCCTCGCCGTGCCAGGTTATGGTGGAAACAATAAACAGGTGGGGACATTCACATTACAGCCGCATTTGGCGGGCGAACTCGTGGAGTTGCGCCCGCTCCGCCGCGAGGACTGGGCGCGCGTCTTTGCCGCGGCTTCGGACCCGCTGATCTGGGAGCAACACCCCGCGCACGACCGTTACAAGGAAGAGGTCTTTCGCCAATATTTCGAAAGCGCGATCGAGTCCGGAGGAGCTTTCGCGGTAGTCGACAAGGGCACTGCCGAAATCATCGGCTGCACCCGCTACTGCAATTACGATCCGGCGAAGAGTGAAATCGAGATCGGCTGGACATTCCTCGCGCGCTCACACTGGGGCGGCAAATACAACGGCGAGATGAAGCGCCTGATGCTCGGTCACGCGTTCCGGTTTGTCGACAAAGTTGTATTTCAAATCGGACCGGACAACAAGCGCTCGCGCCGCGCCGTCGAAAAAATCGGCGGCGCTCTTGTGGGCAAGCGGGAAACGAACCTGAACGGCAATGTGATCGAACACGTGCTCTACGCCGTCACGAAGCCGGCGGTATGAAAGCAGGGCCCTCGGTGCAGAGTCGCATCCATTTGATGGCTTTTCGCCGATGGCTTTTTCGCGCCCTCGCCACCCGCTCATTGGTGTAGAGTGTTCGATGGTATGACGACCGACCGCCGCTGTTTCCTTAAAACCGCCCTGGGCGCCGCGGCCGCGATCCCGGCGCTCGCGCAGGCTCCGCAACCTGCCATCAGTCCGAATCCGACAGCGAGGGACTGGTCGGGGCAGCAGCCCGTCCAATATCCCGACCCGGACGTCATTGCGCTCGATAACCGATTCCGCAAGTACATCATCGGGAATACCACGATCAAACGTCTGTATACCGGGACGCTTTGGTCGGAAGGTCCCGCGTGGAACGGGGTGGGTCGCTACATGGTTTGGAGCGACATTCCGAATAATGTCCAGATGCGGTGGATCGAAGAGGACGGCCGCGTGACCACGTTCCGCAACCCTTCAGGCTACAGCAACGGCAACACATTCGATTTCGAAGGCCGCCAGCTTTCGTGCGAGCACGGCGGACGGAGGGTGGCCCGTTATGAAAAGGACGGCACCGTCACTACAATCGCCGACAAATTCGAAGGCAAGCGGCTGAACTCGCCGAACGACATTGTGGTGCATCCCGACGGCAGCATCTGGTTCACCGATCCGCCCTACGGAATCAATGGGAACTACGAGGGGTTCCGCGCGGACAAGGAACTGAAGGAAGCGGCATACAGGGTAGATCCGAAGTCGGGGCAGATGACGAAGCTGCTGGACGACATGAATGGTCCCAACGGAATCTGCTTCTCGCCGGACTACAAAAAGGTCTACATCGCCGACACTGGCCCCGGGCGCGAGATCCGCGTCTGGGATACGGATGGCAAGACGATCCGCAACGGAAAACGCTTCGCGCAGTTGAGCGTGCCAGGCAGCGGCGCGCCGGCCGCGGCCGACGGCATCCGCTGCGATGTCGACGGGAATGTTTGGGCGGGCGCGCGTCCCGGCGTGCAAATTCTGGCGCCGAGCGGGGAGCCGATCGGGATCATCCGCCTGCCGGAGAATTGCGCGAACATCTGCTTCGGGGGCACGAAGCGGAACCGGCTGTTCATGGCTGCCAGCCAGTCGCTGTACGTGGTGTATGTGCTGACGACGGGCGCGCACATCGCGTGAGTGTATTGCCCAATCCTTTCCATGTAGAATCTGTAGGGCACGAGGTTCCAAACTAAATGACGTTCATACGCCTTGCCGCGATTGCGGTGATCGGCCTGTCACTGGCCGCGCAGACGAAACAGACTTATAAAGCGCGGCTGTCGCCGGTTCCGGCGGATGCGCGCACGCGCGCCCAACTCGCGGGCACCGGATCGGTGACAGCCACGCTGGAAGGCTCGAAGCTTTCGCTGACGGGATCATTCGAGGGCTTCCTCAGTCCGGTGACGACTGCGGAACTGCACAGCGGCGTGGCGGCGGGCGTCCGGGGCGCCTTGATCAGCGAGCTCACGATTTCGAAGGCGACAGACGGGACCATCACCGGATCGGTCGACCTCACGCCCCCGCAACTCACGAATCTGCAGCATGGCGGACTCTACGTGGAGATTCACAGCGAAAAGTCCCCGGACGGTGTCCTCTGGGGCTGGCTTTTGAAGTAGGAGGTCTGTATACATGTCACAAACCAAAATTCTGATCGCGATCGGTATTGCCGGAGCGGCCCTGCTGACCGGCGTTCTCACAGCGCAGCAGCCGGCCACTGCGACCGCGCCCTTCACTGCCACGCAAGCGGACGCCGGACGCACGGCTTACCAGGCCAACTGCGCCGGATGCCACGGCGCCGACCTCGGCGGACGCAACGATGCATCCGCGCTTCAGGGCGGCCTCTTCATGGGGAGCTGGGGCAACCGCACCACGGCCGATCTGCTCGGGTTCATGCAGGGCGCGATGCCTCCCGGCAATCCCGGTGGTCTCGGTGAGGCGAACTATCTCAACATCGCCGCGTTCATCCTGCAGCAGAATGGCGCTCGTCCGGGGCAGCAGGCGCTCACGGCGAGCGCGCGTGTCGGCATCGGCACGATTGCAACCGGCCAGCCGCTTCTGGCGCAGGCCGCGCCCGCTGGTGGGCGTGCCGGCGGACGCGCCGCAGCGGGCGGGCGTGGCGGCGCCGCGGGCGGTCCGCTGGGTGGACGCGCCGAGGCGCCAGTCCCGGCAACACCGCGCGGGCTCACCGTACAAGGCGAAGTGAAGGGCTATGTTCCGGTCACCGACGCGATGCTGAAGAATCCGGATCCCAACGAGTGGCTGATGCTGCGCCACGATTACAGCGCGCACAACTACAGCACGCTGAACCAGGTGACTCCGGCCAACGTTAAGGATCTGCAACTCCGCTGGGTCTGGGCGGTGGGCGACGGCACCAACCAGCCGGCTCCACTCGTGCATTCGGGAACCATGTTCATGATGACGGCGGGCAATATCCTGCAGGCGCTGAACGCGAAGACGGGAGATCTGATCTGGGAAAACCGCCTCGGCACACAGGCCAACGGCAGCTCGCAGCGCGGCATCGCGCTCTATAACGACAAAGTCTACGTGACCACCAGCGACGCGCATATCTGGGCGCTCGATGCGCGCACGGGCAAGAACGTGTGGGACACGGTGATCGGCGACCGGACCAATGGAAGCTATTCAACCAGCAGCGGTCCGCTGATCGTAAAAGGGAAACTCATTCAGGGACTCGGCGGATCTCTCTGCGATCAATACCGCGAAGAGAAGTGCTTCATCAGCGCATACGACGCCGACACCGGGAAGCAGTTGTGGAAGTTCTACACGATCGCGAAAGACGGCCAGCCGGGCGGCGACACGTGGGGCAAGCTGCCGAATCTTTTCCGCGCGGGCGGCGATACGTGGATCACGGGCAGCTACGATCCCGACCTCAATCTCACTTACTGGGGCGTGGCGCAGTCGAAGCCATGGATGCGCATCAGCCGGCAGTCGGGCAACGGCGCGACGGCCTATGCGAACTCGACGGTCGCGATCGACGTCGATACCGGCAAGCTCGCCTGGTATTACAACCACGCGCCGGGCGAATCGCTCGACCTCGACGAAGTCTTCGAGCGGGTGCTGGTCGACGACGGCGCGCAGAAGCTCGTCTTCAGCGCCGGCAAAGCGGGAGTGCTGTGGAAGAACGACCGCAAGACGGGCAAATATCTCGGCCACAAAGAGACGGTGTTTCAGAACATCTATGACTCGTACGATCCGGTGACCGGCGAGCCGCATTATCGCAACGATATCGTCGAACAGCAGGTAGGCGAGTGGATCCAGAGCTGCCCGACTTCCGAAGGCGGACACAACTGGCATGCGATGAGCTACAACGCGCTGACGAATGAGTTGATCATTCCGGTCCGCGAAAGCTGCCAGGAGATGAAAGCGCAGAAGATCGACCTCAAGGAAGGCGGCGGCAGCGCGGGCGGAGCGACGCGGCGCTTCTACCAGTCGCCGGGATCGGACGGTAAAGAGGGCAAACTGGCCGCCTACGACGTCCGCACGCTTAAGGAACTGTGGGCCGTGCGCCAAGAGGCGCCGTTCATGACAGCGATTCTTTCGACCGCGACCGGCATCGCGTTCGTCGGCGATATGAACCGTGTGTTCCGCGCCGTTGATGTGAAGACTGGCAAGACGCTCTGGGAGACGCGGCTGGGCACGTCCGTGCAGGGCTTCCCGCTGACGTTCAGCATGGGCGGCAAGCAGTATGTGGCGGTGACGACGGGGTTGGGCGGCGGGAGTCCGCGCATGGTTCCGACTGTGCTGGAGCCGGATGTGCATTATCCGTCGAACGGCGCCGCGCTTTACGTCTTTGCGCTGCCGGACCGGAAGTAATGTAACGGTTTATTCGCCCGGGAATACGAATCGCTCTTCGATAAAGTGTCGATCGAAAGCGAATGCTGTTCGTACGCCTCTCTGGCGCAAAACCGCGAAGCTGACGCAATCCACCAGGCTGAGTTTTCTGCGTTGCGCGGCCAGCAGGGCCGCCATAGCCAGCGAGTGGGTTGCGTCATCGACCCAGGCAATCTCCAGAACGGGCAGGAGATCGTCCTGAATGGTACGAACGGCATCCAGTCCCAATCGGCTCTGCGCCAGAGCGCAACTCTCCACTAAAACGTAGTTCGTCGTGAAGAGATGGTCGTTGGATTCCAGCAGATGGAGCCAGCAGGTTCTCGCTGCTTCATGGTTCGCGTCGCTCCGGTCGAGTACGGCGTAGATTGCGGATGTATCGACGAATATCACGAGCGAAACGCATCCGCCAGGTACTTATCGTGTTCGACGCTGGCATCCGCGGCAGAAGACGCAAACCGGCCTGCGGCACTCCTGGCTCTGGCCCGTTTGTCTTTCCGGCTGGCTCCCGCCTCCCGGCGCAGGAACGAGTCAATACTCATTCGAATCAATTCGGCAATCGGCAGGTGGCGGTCCGCCGACATGGCCCGGAGAGTCGCAGCCTGTTCCGCAGTAAGCTGGATTTGAGTACGTATCATCTGTTATCACTATAGCAGAAGGTGATTACATGACGGCTACAGCTCGCGGTATTGCGCTTCGCGCGGGTGGCACGCGGCGCCGTCTACGCCACGCAGCTTTTCAGACGACCCTTTTTGTTCCCGTATACTGAAACCAAGCCTTTCACATGCCACGGCGCCTTCTCTACGCACTCGGCGCGATCCTCTTCATCGTCTCCGTGACGCTGATCGTTTGGCAGGGTTCTTTCTCCGGCAGCTTTGGAAGTCTGGCTCCCGAAGACACCGATCAGACGTTCCTTTTTTACGGGCTGTCGATCCTGATCTTCCTGATCTTCGTCTGGCTCGGATTCATGATCGTCCGGCTGCTGTGGAAGCTCTGGATCGAACGCGCCGGCGATCGCCTCGGGTCGCGTATCAAGACCAAGCTCGTCGTCGGCGCCCTTCTGCTCAGCATCATGCCGGTATTCTTCATGGTGCTGTTCAGCGTCGAAGTGCTGAACAACAGCATCGGGAAGTGGTTCAATTATCCGGCCGAGCACGAACGGGTTGAGCTCGACCGCATCGCCCGGGGGCTCGACCGGCAGACGCGCGATCAGGCAAATGCCGAAGCCGAGCTGCTGGCTTCGATTCCGGAAACGCAGCTCTTGCTCGGCGGCAATGATCCGGTGCAGTCCGGTTTTTCTCCCGCCTGGCTCGAACAGTTTTGCCGCTCGCACGCCGTGCTGGCAGCCAGCATTGTGCTTTCCGGAAACGAGCGGCCGATGGCGCGTTATGGGCAGTTTCCCGGCCCGGACCAGGCAGCGGTGACCGTCCGCGCCCCCGTCGTGGCCTCGTCGTCTGCCGCATCGAAGACGGCCGTCAATACGGGATGGGTGCAGCTTGCCGTCCCGATGCTCGTGGACGTCGCACAGCAGAAAAAGGCGATTGAGGATTACCACCGCGCCTTCAACGAACTGCGATTTCAGCAAAAGGCTGTGCGGCGGAATTACATTTATCTGCTCGCGACATTCGCGGCTTTTATCCTTTTCGCCGCCACATGGCTGGCCGACTATCTGGCTCGCCAGATCAGCGTCCCGGTAGCCGCCGTCCTCGGCGCCGTCGATGAGGTCAGCAGGGGTAATCTGGGCCATCGCGTCAAGGTAACCGCGGTCGACGAGATGGCGCAGCTCGTCAACGGATTCAACCGCATGACCGGCGATCTCGAAGCCAATCGCGCCGAGATTGAGGCCCGGCGGCGCTTCACCGAAGCCATCCTCGAAAGCATTCCGAGCGGCGTCATCTCCGTCGATTCCGGTGGCGCTATTCTGCTGGTCAACAAAGCGCTCACCGAGATTTTTCCGGATTCGCAGCCGCGCAGCGCCGTTCGTCTGGAAGACCTGTTTTCCCGTGAAGACGCCGCGGAGATTCGCTATCTGATGAACCGCGCCCGCCGCACGGCTCTCGCCACCCAGCAACTGGAAATCAAGATGCCGCGCAAGACGCTGCACCTTGCCGTTACCGTCTCCGCGATCGCGGGCCGCCGCGGCGCCGGTTTCGTTATCGTCATCGAAGACACGAGCGATCTCATGCGCGCGCAGAGAACGGCGGCCTGGAGCGAAGTGGCGCGCCGGGTAGCGCATGAAATCAGGAATCCGCTGACGCCGATCACTCTGTCGGCGGAGCGCATTCTGCGGCAGATGAACCGGCAGTTGACCGGCTTGCCGCCCAGCCACCCACCGGAAAAGCCAGCGCCCTCGCAGGACAAGATGGACAAAGTGGTGCGCGAATGCGCCGAGACGATCCTCGAGGAAACCGCGTCGGTCAAGCGGCTCGTCGACGAGTTCTCCCAGTTCTCGCGCCTGCCGGCCGCGCAGCCGGTGACCTGCGATCTGAACGACATTGTTGCGAACGGTCTCGCCGTTTTCGCCGGCCGGCTCGAAGGCATCGAGATCAACGCGGATCTCGCGCCCGGCCTGTCGCAGGTTTCGGTCGATCCGGAGCAATTCAAGCGCGTCGTCGTGAACCTCATCGACAATGCGGCGGAGGCCATGCAGGATTCCGCCACGAAGGTTCTGACGGTTCAGACGCGCGCGGGCGGCGACGACAACAGCGAAGTGGTGGAGATGATCTTCGGCGATACCGGATGCGGCATCACCGCCGAGCAGAAGGAAAAGCTCTTCCTCCCATACTTCTCGACGAAGGGACGCGGCACCGGTCTGGGTCTCGCGATCGTAAGCCACATTCTCACCGAGCACAACGCCCATATTCGGGTTGAGGATAACGTTCCCTGTGGCGCATGGTTCATTCTGGAAGTCCCGGTCGTGCCCGCCGAAAGGCCCGCGGGGCCGGTTGCCGTCGGCAACGCCGCGTTCGTCTGAACAGGTCGAAGAACGCCGGCGTCTCACGTGTGCGAGATTCACACTAAGAGATGAAAACTCCCCGCATCCTCGTTGTCGACGACGAGCCCGGCATCCGCCAGTCCCTGAGCGGGATTCTGGACGACGAAGGCTACCACGTCGAAACCGTCGAAACCGGCGAGGCGTGCCTCGATTTGCTCGCGCGCTCCGTATTCGAGCTCGTCATCCTCGACATCTGGCTCCCCGGCATCGACGGACTCGAAACGCTCAGCCGCATCCAAGCGATCCCACACGCGGACAGGCCTGTCGTGGTGGTCATCTCCGGGCACGGAACCATTGAAACGGCCGTGAAAGCCACCAAGCTCGGGGCCTACGATTTTCTCGAAAAGCCTCTTTCGATCGATCGGGTGCTCCTCGTCGCCCGGCACGCCCTCGACCACCGCCGTCTGCGTCTGGAGAACGATCAGTTCCGGGAATCGAGCGGCGCTCCGCATATCGTCGGGGACAGCGTCCCAATGAAGGCTCTCAGGCAGCAACTGGCTCTCATGGCGGGCACGAATGGGCGCGTCCTGATTTACGGCGAAAGCGGCACGGGTAAGGAGTTGGCGGCGCACGCGCTGCACGCGATGAGTGCCCGTGCAGCCAATCCCTTCGTGGAGGTGAATTGCGCCGCCATATCCGAAGGCTCGATCGAAAGCGAGCTCTTCGGCCACATGAAGGGCAGCTTCACGCTGGCCCATGAGCGCAAGGTCGGCAAGTTCCAGAAGGCTGACGGAGGCACGCTCTTCCTCGACGAGGTGGGCGACATGAGCCTGAGCACGCAGTCGAAAGTGCTGCGGGTCCTCGAAGATCAGCGATTCGAGCCCGTCGGCGCATCGGAATCGATCCAGGTGGATGTGCGCGTCGTCGCGGCCACCAACAAGAATCTCGAAATCGAAATTGAGCGCGGCAATTTTCGGGAGGATCTGTTCTACCGGCTGAACGTAATCCCGTTCCACGTGCCTCCGCTGCGCGAGCGCAAGGAGGATATTTCCGCACTCGCCGCTTATTTCCTCGAAGAATTCGCGCGCGCCTACGGACGCAAGCCGAAGGAGTTGACTCCCCAGGCCGTCGAGACCCTCAGGGCGTATCACTGGCCAGGCAACGTGCGCGAGTTGCGTAATCTGATCGAGCGCATCGTGATTCTGAATCCGCAGAGCCGCATCGATGCGCGCCATATCCCGCTGCATCAGGCGAAGAAGACCCAATCGGAGAGGTCAGCGGACCGCTACGGAAGCCTGCAGGACGTGCGGGAGGCCGCCGAGCGCGATTACATCCTGAAGAAGCTCGAAGAATCGCACGGCAACGTCAGCCGCACGGCGGAGCTGCTGGGTCTGGAACGCAGTAACCTCTATCGGAAAATGCGCGCGCTCGGAATCGCGCCACGGGAGTAAACACAAGCGCCGGCGCGGCAGGCACGAGTGGCCGCGCCACATCTATTCCGGGTCGTGCAGGTTGTGGTGGATGGCGTACAGCGCGAGTTCCAGCCGGTCGGAAACACCGAGCTTGTCAAAGATATTGTGCAGGTGGTTCTTGACGGTTTGTTCGCTGATGAACATCCGTTCGGCCATTTCCTTGTTCTTGAAGCCCTGTGCCACCAGAACAACGATCTCGCGCTCCCGAGTGCTCAAGGCGCCGCCCTGCTCACGCAGCCCGAGACGCGCTCCCGTATTCGCCGTGCCCGTGCCCTTTTTCGCCAGGCGCCGTATCACTTCGGCGGTCGTCGTGCGGTCCAGCCAGAATTCTCCGATGTGGACTTTCCGGATGCACTTGATCAAAAGTTCCGTCGAGGTCTGCCGCGGGACGATGCCGCAGCACCCCTGGCGAACTGCATCGACGAAATCCTCTTTCGACTCCTCGTCGACCAGCATGATCACGCGCGGTTTGGCGTCCTGAATCGCCGCGAAGATCTTGTTGGCATTGGCCGAGCTGGCAGGCCACCCCAGCAGCACCACATCCGGATGCAATTTGCGGATGGCCTCGATCGCCGCAACGACGGTATCCGAACAGGCGACGACTTCAATATCGCTTTGCGAGTTGAGCAGGTTGGCGATCCCGTCGCGCAGGAGGTTTTGATTGTCGATGATTAGAACCCGGATGGGCCCCTGTGTATGGACGCCATTTACCGTGCCCGTCACTCCTGTCTGAATCGCCATAACTGTCTGTCCACCTGATCTGAGTACTCTTCCTCACATCTTAGGAGTTCTAGTACTTTAAGTCAATCTTTGCGATGGAAACAGGTGTATTTATAGAAGGCCATTTTCGCTCTGCAACCGTCCCGTAGTTCGTATAGAGTTGAAATGGCTCGAACATTAAAAAACGGCCGATCATGAAACCGGATATCGCGGAGGTCGAATACCAGCGCTTTTGGAGGGCGCTGCAGCAATTGGGGCTTAATGCCTACGAGGCGCGGTCGTATCTCGTGCTGCTGGGACACTCCCGCTTTAAAGCGCTCGAACTGGCGCCCCGCGCCCACGTTCCCCGGCAGAAGATCTACGAGGTGCTCGACAGCCTGGTCGAAAAGGGATTTGCGCGCGTCGTGCAGGACCGAACCAAGCTCTTTTCGGCTGTCGAACCAAACCTCGCGATCCCGGCGTATCTATCGCGCAAGCGCCAGCTCGCCGAGCAGGAATTGACCAACCAGGCGCGCTCGGCAAAGAACCTGATGGAAGACCTGAGCGGTCTCTACTCGGAAGGCCAGGGTGGGCGCGGCACGCTCGATTTTCTGCGCATCGTCTCGGAGCCCACCCAAACGGCATCGGAGTACCGGCGCATGCTCGGCGAGGTCCGGGCGGAGTATCTGGAGTTTTCACGGCCGCCGTATGCGGTCGATCCGCTCGATGAAATGCTGGTCAAACAGGCGCGTGGAAATGGCATCAATTGCCGTTTGCTGATCGAAGCCGGCACTTTGGACGAGCATCACCGGCAGCGCCTTTCCGAATACGCGTCGGCGGGCGTGGAGATTCGCCAGGCTTCATCGCTGCCCCTGAAGCTGGCATTATTTGATGGGCGCAGCGGCCTCATCGCGCTGCTGGATCCGGTAATCAGCAAGCCGACCTGGACGTCGCTCGTTTTCGATCACGCAGGCCTCGGTGAAGCGATGAAGCACCTGTTTGAAGACCGCTGGCAGCGGGCGACGGAATTCGTCGAACCCGCGGCGGCGTAGGCCTGGTACCTGGTCTTTCCGAGCCGCGCGCGTCAGCAAGCCTGAATGGTCCTTCGGGCCATGAGAGGTAATGAAAATCAAACGTGTGGCGCGGGCGCTCTCGCCTGCCGCGCCGGCATTGTTGCCGGCGCTTGTTCTTCGAGGGGTCCGCGCCACAGATCCTTCACGATTTTCTGACCCAGTCGTATTAGCACTGGTCCTGGCAAGCCGTCAGCGCTCAGCGCCGCTCGTCGACCTTCTCACGGCGTTTCTGGGTGAGAATCTCGCGGACCGCATAGATGCGCCGGTTCTGCGTCTCGAAGTACGTCCGGATGACCAGTTCGCCGATAAGCCCGGTGGAAAACATCATCAGTCCGGCGAGCAGCAGCAGCGCGCCGGCGATCATCAGCGGACCATGCTCGTAAATGATGTCGAGCTGCCAAAAGACCTTGACGACGAGGCAATAAGCCAGCATCGCCCCTCCCGAGACCGTGCCGATCAGACCGATCGAGCCGAAGAAGTGCATCGGCCGCGTGAAGTATTTCAGCAGGAACCGGATCGTCAAAATGTCGAAGAGCACGCGGAAGGTCCGGCCCAGGCCGTAATGCGAGGTACCGGCGATCCGCGGCGTATTCTGAATCGGCACTTCCACGACGCGCGCGCCGTAAAAGCTCGCCAGCGCCGGAATGAACCGGTGCAGCTCGCCATACAGGTGCACGTCTTTCAGAACGTCCGCCCGATATGCCTTGAAGGTTGTGCCGAAATCCCGCAGGTCGATGCCTGAAGCCTTCGACATCATCCAGTTGGCGACACGCGACGGAATCCTGCGGGTGATCGGATTATCCACCCGTTCTTTCCGCCAGCCGCTGGCGATGTCGTAGCCTTCGTCGATCTTCGCGAGCAGCGCCGGGATGTCCTCGGGCGCATGCTGCAGATCGCCGTCCATGGCGATGACGATGCGTCCGCGCGCCTCGTGAAAGCCTGCCGCGAGCGCGGCCGTTTGTCCGAAATTTCGCCGCAGCCGCACGACTTTGAGATGTGGATCGGTCTGGACCAGGTTGGCCAGCAGCTCATAGGAGCGGTCAGTCGAGGCGTCGTCGATGAAAAGAATCTCGTAAGGCTGCCCGATCTTGAAGAGTATCGACGTCAGGCGGTCGTATAGCGGCAGAATCGAGCGTTCCTCATTGTGGATGGGAACGACAATGGACAGCATCAGCAAATTACTATTCTAGCTGGGGCCGGCGGTGCTTGACGCGCGCCCCCGGATACGGCCCCGGGAAATGGAGTGATCGAAGTTGTCGAGCCATGAAGAGGCGAATGACCGTATTCCGTATCGCGCGACTCTCGCCGCGTCCGGATGGGACTGCGTCCGGCCACTGCCGGTGTGCGTGCTCCTCGAGAATGTCCGCAGCCTCTACAACGTCGGGGCGTTTTTCCGGACGTCCGACGCGGTAGCGCTGGAAATGTTGTGGCTCACAGGGATCACTGGTTATCCGCCGCAGAACATGATCACCAAGACCGCGCTTGGCGCGGAAGACACGGTCCGCTGGCGGCATGTTCGCGAGCCGTTGGGGCCGATTGCCGAGCTCAGGAAATCGAACTACGAAATCGCGGCCATCGAGACCAGCGCGCATTCGATCGATCTCTTCGAGTGGCGTCCACGGTTTCCGGTGTGCGTTGTGTTCGGCCACGAAACCGATGGGCTCACACCCGAACTCTCGGCTGCGGCGGACACTCACATCCGGATCCCGATGCTGGGGCGCAAGCACTCCCTGAATGTCGCATCGGCCGGTGCCGTGGTGCTTTATGAGCTGCTGCGCAAATACCGAAGGCTGTGAATGAACATGTCAGCCGGCGGCCGCCCGACGGAGCACACTCGCGAGGATCGTCTTCCGCACCGGCCTGCCGAAGATAAAGGCCGTGCTGAACTGCAATCACACCTCGCACGTCATCCGGATCCGCGAACAATAACGGATCGATGCCATGCCCATGCGCCCGAACTGCCCGCGATTCGACCAGCACGCTGGTGCGCGCCTGCATCGGATCTTTGGTTTCGAGCTTCGCACCGGAAGAGGAAAGACCGTGCAACGGCCGGACACACGCTGAACGACGCCATGAGGGCCGTGCTCAGCAAAGGATACCTGGAAGTCAACGTCGTGGCGCTCTTCCAGCCGTGCCGCCATGGACTGCCTATATGAAATAACCCGCGACGGCGCGCTCGACATCAGGCGCCGTTATTTCGATCCTGCGCCGCTCGTATATTGCGATCGCGCGAATAGCGTTACAAATATCGCGCGGATAGCACGGCCGCAGGTCCGGGCTGTGTTTCAGGCACATCTCGCGCAGCAGCGGTTCGATGCCGGGGGCATATCGCATCCCGAGGGCCGCGGCGTTCATCCGGAAAATCTCGTCGAACTGCGCGGGCGTGGCGGCGTCGAGCAGAATCTTGTTCGGAATGCGCCGCAGGAACGCCTCATCCGCGAGCTCGTGGGGGGCGAGGTTAGTCGAAAACACGACCTGCAGCTCGAACGGGATATCGAACTTGGCGCCGCTGCCGAGCGACAGGAAATCGACGCGGCGGTCGAGCGGCACGATCCAGCGATTCAGCAGGTCGCGGGGTGAGATCATCTGGCGCCCGAAATCGTCGATCAGCAGCATGCCGTTGTTTGCCTTCATCTGCAGGGGCGCGGTGAAGGCGCCGCTGAGGTCGTCCTTTTGCAAATCCAGCATGCTCGTGACGAGTTCTCCACCGACTGCGACAAAGGGCCGCCGGCAGATCACCCACCGCGGATCGATATCGAGTTTATGGAGCTCGGCCGGACTCAGGCTGTCGCTGCCTTCGAGATCGCCCGGCGTCACTCTCTGATGGATCGCGGGATCGGCCACCAGAATGACCTGGCCGTCCACTTCCACGGCCCATGGAACCGTGATCGCGTCGTCGAACACGCGCATCAGACGCTCGGCAACCGTCGTCTTCCCTGTGCCGCTGGGGCCATGGAGGAAAATCGCGTTCTGTGAAATCAGCGCTGGTCCGAGGGCATCGAGCAGACTCTCGCCGACAACGATGTCGGAAAAAGCGCGCCGCAGTCTTTCCCGCGTCACCTCGACGCGCGCGATTTGGGTGCGGACGGCGGCCGTCCACGACTTGAGCGAAACGGGAGCGGGTCCGGTATAGCGCGACGACTGAGCCCGTTCGGCCGCCATCCTTTTCCCACCTGGACTGAGCGAGAAAATGTAGTCGTCGCCGGCCATTCGCCGCACTTCGAAATACTGTTGTTCGTTGAGGCGCCGGAATATGCCTTCGGTCAGCTCGAGCGGCAGCTTCATCACCTGCGACAGCTTCTCGATGGAACAAGTGCCGCGCACGCTGACGTGGCGTATGGCCAGATCGAGAATCAGGCTCTCGGGAACATCGACTTCGTCCAGGGTGCGGGGAGGGTCGGGCAGCCACACCGGCGGCGAGAGAAGGCGTTGCGCGCTGCGCGGCTCCTCCTCCTCCTGCGCCTCGAGCGGAATATCCGCGACGGCGCAAGGCCGGCTCAAGCGACGATTCTCTTCTCGGCCTGATGCCGGGATTGCTTGTTACCGAAATGCTCCGGCGAGCGGTACATTTTCAACTTGCGGATCAGGGTCCGGCGCGAGATTCCCAGCAGATCGGCCGCTTTTTGCTGATGGCCGCCTGTCTGTGCGAGGACTTTGCGGATCGTCTGTTCTTCGAGCCCGTCGAGAGAATACTCGTCCTCCGGCGATTCCCGAACGCCAAGAATCACTGGCAGCGGGAGATCCCCCGGTTCCAACTGCGAACCGGATGCGAACATGATCGCCTTGTTGAGCGAATTGCGGAGCTCTCGAATATTACCGGGCCACGAATACTCTTCAAGCATGCGCAGCGCGTCGTCGCTCAACGTCAGCGGCGACTCGCGGAGGAACCACTTCGCGAGCGGAGCAATATCCTCCACGCGCTCGCGCAACGGCGGCAGGTGCAGATGGAACGAATCCAGGCGATGAAACAAATCGCGCCGGAATTTGCCGGTGGCGACCGCCTCGTCAAGACTCAGGTTGGTCGCGGCGACGATCCGGACATCCACCATGACTTTGCGCGACCCGCCCAGACGGAAGTAAGCCTGGCCATCCAGCACGCGCAGCAGCTTGGCCTGCATGCGGCTGTCGAGCTCGCCGATTTCGTCGAGGAACAGGGTGCCGGCGTGGGCCGCCTCGAACAGCCCCGGCTTCATCGTCTCGGCGCCGCTGAACGCGCCCTTTTCGTAGCCAAAAAGCTCGCTCTCCATCAGGTGTTCGGGAAGGGCCGCGCAATTTACATCGATGAACGGTTTTCCGGCACGCGCCGAATAGTGATGCACCGCCCTTGCGATCAGCTCTTTGCCCGTGCCGCTTTCGCCAGTGATCAGAACTGGCGAGCTGGTCCGGCCGATACGGCTGGTGATCGCGATGAGCCGCCGCATTGCGGGCGAGGCGATCACGGTCGTCATCCCGAGGAATTCCTCGTAGTGCGGCTCCGGAGCCTGACGCCGTTCCGCGCGGATGAGGACAGTGTGATCCATAGAACTAATGTTAACCGGTGGCGTCAGTTCGTCACTTTTTGCGCAAATCTCCTCCATGTGGCCGATGGTTAACTCCATCTTGCGGCAACTTATTGATTTGTCAATGATAACCTCGGAGAGTAGGATAAGCCTTCGCCGTTTGCGAGATATTTCCCATGTGCCAAAATGGCAATGGCGCGGAGTGACAGCGTGCGCTATGATTGTGCCTGAATGTCACGTCGATAACGTTGGATTAATCATCGAAGCATTCTGTTTTCAGTTATTTAGGCGCTGCGATTCGGCTTAGGAATGCCGCGTGCACCGCAGTTTGACTTGTTCGCATGCCGCTTCGTGCCAGGGTATACATCGCGCTGATTCTGGCCTCGGGAATCCTGGGTCTCGCTGTACAGATCGCGCACTTCAGTTCGGCGCACCCGCTGCAGTTCTGGTGCTATTTCCTGGTCACGGTCCTGACTTCCGGGCTGAAGATCAGGTTGCCGATGGTGCTTGCCACGCTGTCGGTGAACTTCCTGTTTATCCTCGTCGGCATCGTTCAGTTCAGTCTTCCGGAAGCCATCGTTTTGGGCGTGGCCGGCACGATCGTGCAGTGTCTGTGGCGGCCGCGCTCGCGTCCCAAGGCCATTCGCATTGCCTTCAGCGCTTGCTCGGTCGGTATGGCCATCATGGCGGCCCACACGGTTTTCCATGGGCCGCTGAAGGCGATGCTCGGGGAACTGCACCCCGTTCTGCTTGGCCTCGCCGCCTGCGTTTACTTTGTCGTAAACACCGTTCTGGTCGCTGGAGTCATCGCGCTGACAGAGCGGAAGTCGATCTACCGCACCTGGTATCAAACTTATTTCTGGATTCTGCCTTACCACCTTGCCGCGGCTTCGCTCGGGTGGCTCATCATTATCCTCACGCGGCAGGTTTCGTGGCACGCCGCGCTCGTGCTCTTTCCGCTCGCCTATTTCATCTACCGGACTTACAAGATGTACCTCGAGCGGCTGGAGAACGATAAGCTGCACGTCGAGGAGATCGCCGGCCTGCACCTGCGAACGATCGAGGCTCTGGCGCTCGCCATTGAGGCCAAGGACGCCACGACTGCCGACCACCTGCAGCGGGTGCGCGTCTACGCGGTTGAGATTGGCCGCGAGATCGGGCTCAGCCACAGGGAACTCGACGCGCTTCAGGCCGCCGCTCTGCTGCACGATATCGGCAAGCTGGCCGTTCCCGAGCACATCATTTCAAAGCCGGGCCGGCTGACGCCGGAAGAATTCGAAAAGATGAAGATTCACCCCCTGGTCGGCGCCGAGATTCTGGAAGAGGTCAAGTTCCCGTATCCGGTAGTGCCGATCGTGCGGGCCCACCACGAAAAGTGGGACGGCTCAGGGTATCCGTTCGGCCTGGCGGGTGAGGAGATTCCGATCGGCGCCCGTATCCTCTCGGTCGTGGATTGCCTTGACGCGCTGGCCTCTGACCGGCAGTACCGCCGCGCGCTGCCGCTCGATCAGGCCATGGAGATCGTCAATTCCGAATCGGGCAAGAGTTTCGATCCTGTCATCGTCGACATCATGCGGCGGCGCTACATCGAGCTCGAAAAAATGGCGATCGCGACCGGAGCCGAGAAGGAAAAGATCAAGCTTTCGATGGATGTCAAAGTCGAACGCGGTCTGGCGCCGGCCACGGGCTTCGCCGAATCCGCCGAGGAAATCCTGGCCCCAATTCCCGCCGGCGGCGTCAACGATTCGGCCGCCGGCAATTCGATCGACCCTCTGTCTTCCATCGCCGCCGCTACGCAGGAAGCGCAGATGCTTTACGAACTGACACAGGATCTCGGGAACTCGCTCAGCCTGCAGGAAGCTCTCGCGTTCGTCGGCGTGCGCATGAAGCGGCTTATCCCCTATGAGACGATCGCCGTCTACATTCGCCGCGAAGACAAGTTGATCCCCGAGTACGTGAGCGGCGAGAATCTGCGGCTGTTCACTTCGCTTGAAATCCCACTGGGGCAGGGACTTTCCGGCTGGGTTGCCGAGAACAACAAGCCGCTGCTGAACGGAAACCCATCGGTCGAGGCGGGTTACCTGAACGATCCGACGAAATACAGCACGCTGCGGTCGGCGCTGGCGGTGCCTTTGAATGGTGTCAACGGCCCGCTCGGAGTCATGGCTCTCTACCGCGGCGAGCGCGACGGCTTCAGCAAAGAAAACCTGCGGATCCTGCTGGCCATCAGCCCGAAGGTGGCGCTCGCGGTCGAGACCGCGCTGACGCACCGCCTGCTCGAGACTTCGATCACGACGGATTATCTGACGAATCTGCCCAATGCGCGTTCCCTTTTCCTGTCGCTCGATAACGAGCTGGCGCGCGCGCGCCGCACGGGCTCATCTCTCGCTGTGGTCGTCTGCGATCTGGATGGATTCAAGCTTGTCAACGACCGCTTCGGGCACCTGACCGGCAACAAAGTCCTGCGGCTCATCGCGAACGGTTTGCGGGAAAGCTGCAGTCCGACGGATTACCTGGCGCGCATGGGCGGCGACGAATTTGTCCTGCTGATTCCGGGAGAGATCGGCGAGGATCTGGAGATGAAAATCGACCGGATGCGCACGATTGCCAAGCGTGCCGGCGACTCCACTCCCGAGCCGAGCGTTCTCTCGATGAGCGTCGGGGTGGCGCTCTATCCCGACGACGGCGGAGACGCCGAGGATCTGCTGGCCGAGGCGGATCGCCGCATGTACAAGAGCAAGCGCATGCGCAAGAAAGCCGCGCAGGTGATTCCCATCGAAAACCCGCACGCCACCGTCGCCGCTTCATAGCTCGCCATGCCGCTGTTGAACCGGCTGGCGCTGAACCTCACAACTCTCGTCGCGGTGGTGCTCGCCGGAGGATTTATCGCCGCGGCCCTGGTTCGCTATAGTCCTGGCTTCGATTCCATTCCCGAGGATCTCAACACCGCCCTCAGCCCCCAGACCCTCGCGGCTCTGCACGCGAAGCGGAATCGCGAAAATTCCCTGCCGCGTTTTTACGTCCGATACCTCGCCGGGGCGTCTCGTGGAGATTTCGGCGTTTCGCAGAGTCTTGGGCAACCCGTCGCCACGCTGCTGCGCCAGAGAGCGCCTGTGACCGCGCGGCTCGTCCTCTGGGGAGTCGCGGGGGGCTGTCTGCTCGCGGCGTTTCTTGCCTGGCTGGCGGTCTGGACTCGCGGCGCAGCCCTCTCGGTTTCCGTGAGTGGATTACTGTTGGCAATCCCGCCCGCGGTGCTGGGCCTCGCGTTTTTCTTCTATCAGGCGCCCCTCGGCCTGGCTTTAAGCCTCGGCCTGCTTCCCAGATTATTCGGAACGCTGCGGGCCATCTTCGAGGATTGCTACGCCTCGCCGGCGCTGCTGGCTGCGCGTACTCGTGGTGTCGGGGCGCTCGGAATTGCCACGCGATATGTTCTCGGCGCCGCCGCATCGAAACTCGCTGCGCTCCTCGGCATCGCCGCCGTGCTGGCGTTCGGCCTCGCCATCCCCATCGAGGCTTTGTGCGGAGTGCCCGGCATCGGAGCCCTCACCATCCAGGCGGCCACCGCGCGCGACATGCCTTTGCTCTGCGCGCTGGCTCTCGCCGTTACGTTCCTCGTGACGCTTGTGCACACCGCCGGCGAAATCGCCATCGGAGACAGCACATGAAGGCGGCGGCGATCGCCGTGCTCGTTATCGTGGCGCTGGCCGGTCTGCTCGCCCCCGCGATCGCGCCCTACGACTACAGCCGCCAGTTCCGTGAAACGCCCAACGCCGCGGCGAGCAGCCAGTTTCCCATGGGCACGGACGATCTCGGGCGCGACCGCTTCTCGCGGCTTGTCTACGCCACCCGCGTTTCGGTCCTGCTGGCGCCGGCGGCGGCTCTCGTCTCTATACTGATCGCGCTTCTCTTTTCAGCCATCACGGCTACCCGCTCGCGCTGGGCGGACCGCGGCCTTGGCGCCCTCACCACTCTCAGCCTCTCGCTGCCATGGATCTTTCTGTTCATCATCCTGCGGGCTGTTCTGCCGCTCAACACGCGTGCGATTCAGTCCATTTTGATAACCTTTGGGCTGATGGGAGTCGCGGGATGGGCGTGGCCGGCGCGTGTTTTTACAGCATCCGTCCGGCAGATGAAGCAGTCGGGCTGGCTGATGCAGGCCCGGGCCGCCGGAATGTCGCGGTGGCGCATCGCCCGCGTGCACGCCTGGCCGCATTTGCGCGCCCTCGCCGTGGCGCAGTTTCGCATATTGATCCCGGCTTACATACTTTCCGAAGCCAGTCTGGGGCTGCTCGGTCTGGGCGTCGCCGAGCCGCTGCCGTCGTGGGGAAATCTCCTCGCGGAGCTGCAGCATCCGGACCGCGTGCGCGCCAATCTGTGGGTTCTCGCGCCGCTGGGGCTGTTGATGCTGGTGATGATTGCGCTCGAAGCACTGCAACCGCGCGCTGCGCCGGGGCAACTGTCGTGAGCCGAAGATGGTGGCACAGGCTTCAGCCTGTGGCTTTTCTGCTGGTCATTTCCGCCGCGCTCGCCCCCGCCGCCGAACTCCGCTTTTCTCTCACCGGCGATCCGCGCACGTTCGACGCGCTCAAGGTCTCCGACCAGCGATCGGAGTTGATCCGCTACCTGACCGGGGGCGTACTCGTGCGCGTCAACCGTGTGACGGACAAGCCGGAGCCCGAACTCGCCGAATCCTGGAAGCTTTCCGACAGGGGGCGCACCATCACGTTCCGGCTTCGCGCAGGCCTGAAGTTCTCCGACGGCTCCCCGCTAACTGCGGCGGATGTTGCCCGCACTTTCACGGCAGCGCTTGACCCCAAAAACGCCGCGCCCGTCGGCGACACCTTCCGTTCCGAACAGGGTGACCCGGAAGTGCGGGTGGTCTCGCCGCTCGAAGTCGCCATCCGCTATCCGCAGCCGAAGCCCGATATCGATCGTCTCTTCGATTCGCTCTCGATCCTGCCCGCCGCGCCCACTGCTCTTCCGGCATCGGCTGGGCCGTTCTTCGTCGCCGAATACAAGGCGGGCGACTACGTTCGCCTGGCGCGCAACCCGCATTACTGGAAACGCGACGCGGCGGGAAAGCAGCTTCCTTATCTCGATTCCATCCGCATCGATATCCAACCGAATCGCGAAATCGAGTTGACTCGCTTTCTGCGCG